>NZ_CP034035.1:1859119-2168973 GCF_005484945.1 Brenneria rubrifaciens | reverse complement strand
GAGTATCGCCCAAACACGCGAAAAAGCGGCTAACGCAGGCAATGCGCTGGTGCTGATGGTAAGCGGTGGAAAGATTTCTGCCTATGGTCCTAAATCCCGTTTCGGCTTTGTTTTCGATGAGCTGGGATTTAAGTCGGCGACCGAATTCCCTGACGCCGGACGTCATGGCAATGTGGTGACGTCTGAATTCTTGCTGAGCGTAAACCCTGAGTGGTTGTTCGTATTGGATCGCGACAGCGCGATCGGTCGTCCCGGCAACGAGTCCGCACAGCAGGTGCTGAATAATCCGCTGATTAGTAAGACGGCGGCATGGCAGAACAATCGTATTGTCTACCTTGATTCCGCTTCGCTTTATATCGCGGGCGGTCTGCAAAGCTATCAGGCGCTGATTCGTGATGTGAACGCCGCGCTGGATGAAAAATAACGGTCAGGTCGCGGCAGCATAATGAGATCTCTCTACTTTTTGCTTGGTATGGTGTTACTTGGCGGCATGATTATCATCAGCCTATGCATTGGCGCGGGGCAGATGAACATGCAGGCGGTTTGGCGCGATCCGGCAATGCGCGATATTTTCTTTATCAGCCGCGTACCGCGTACGCTGGCGTTGCTTCTGGCAGGCAGCGCCATGAGCGTGGCCGGTTTGATTATGCAATTGCTGACCCAGAACCGTTTTGTCGAGCCCTCGCTGGCTGGCACTACCCAGTCCGCCGGTCTGGGATTGTTGGTGGTCATGGTGCTGGCGCCGAGTGCGTCTATCTTTATCAAGATGATGGTCGCCAGCCTTTTTGCCCTGGCCGGCGCCTTGCTGTTCATGCTGTTGCTGCGGAGCGTGGTGCTTAAATCGGCACTGGTTGTGCCGCTGGTGGGCATCATGCTGGGGGCGGTGATTAGCGCGATCACCACATTTGGCGCGATGCATTTTGATTTGTTGCAGGCATTGGGAAGTTGGGAGTCAGGCGATTTCTCCGGTGTGCTGCAAGGACGTTATGAATTGCTGTGGGTAGTCGGTCTGCTGATGCTGGTGGCTTGCTGGATTGCGGACCGTTTTACCGTCGCGGGAATGGGGCGGGAATTCTCCGTCAACGCCGGGCTTAATTACCGGCAGGTGATGTTAATGGGGCTGTCGATCATCGCCGTCATCAGCGGCGTGGTGGTGGTGGTGGTCGGCAGTCTGCCTTTCCTCGGCCTTATCGTCCCCAATTTGATCAGCATGTTATTAGGCGATAACGTGCGTAAAACCCTTCCCTGGGTGTGTCTGCTTGGTGGTGGTTTGGTGCTGTTCTGCGACATCATCAGCCGGGTAATTCGTTATCCGTTTGAAATTCCCGTGAGCGTGATTCTCGGTGTTATCGGCGCCTCCGTTTTCCTTCTTTTACTGTTAAGCCAAAAACGTCATGTCGGTTAACGAACGTAATACAGCACTGTCTGCTGTCTGCTGCAAAAGGCAAGCGGGGTTGTCTTCTCGCCAGCGTCTGGGGTGGTTGGCGGCAATATCGCTGGGGCTGATGGTGATATTTATGACGATCAACCTCGGCAGCAACCTGCGCTACATTATAGTTCATCGCGGGTTGATGATGACCACCATGTTGCTTGTTGCGTTTGCCGCCAGCGCCTCGACGGTACTGTTTCAAACGGTCACCAACAAACGTGTTTTGACGCCGTCGATTATGGGATTTGAAGCGCTGTTTGTACTTATTCAAACGGTACTGGTCTTTGTGTTTGGGGGAGGGGGTGTACCGTGGCTGGGGGTGGAGGGCAAATTTGCTCTTGAAGCGGCGCTGCTGATTCTGTTTTCTGCGCTCCTTTACCGCTGGTTATTTACCGGTAGCCGTAACAATCTTCATCTGGTGCTGTTGGTGGGGATCATTTTCGGTACGCTATTTCGCAGTATGTCGGGACTGATGCAGCGTTTACTGACGCCAAGCGAGTTTGCCATTTTGCAGGGAAGGATGTTTGCCACCTTTACCCGGGCGGCGCCTGAATTGATAGCCTTGTCTGCGGTAATTACCGTGATAGTTGCATTGGCCATATGGCGCATGCGTTATCGTTTCGATGTGCTGGCGTTGGGGCGCAATACGGCCATTAATCTGGGAATGGACTATAAACGCAGCGTAACCATCATCCTGCTGCTGGTCTCCGTGCTGGTGGCAATATCAACCGCGCTGGTGGGGCCCTTAACCTTCCTCGGATTCATGGTCGCTAATTTGGCGTATCTGGTTGTCGGTTCCAGCCAGCATCGGCTTTTACTGCCTGCGGCTTTTCTGCTGGGCGTGATCGCGCTGTTGGGGGGACATCTGATTCTGGAGCACCTTCTCGATATGGCCGGCGCGTTGTCCGTTGTCATTGAATTCATCGGCGGTTCGCTGTTTATCTTTTTGTTGCTTAAGAAGGTTTCCGTGTGATTGAGATCGGTAATGTAACCAAAACTTACAATAATGTGGCAGTATTGAAAAATGTTAGCGCCACCATTCCCCGAGGCGGCGTCACCTCGATTATTGGTCCGAACGGCGCGGGGAAATCGACGTTATTATCCATCGTCAGCCGACTGTTGGATGCCGATCACGGTCGGGTAAACGTCAATGGCATGGATGTGACGACTACGCCGAGCGATAAACTGGCGACCTGCCTGTCGGTGTTACGGCAGGAAAACCAGTTTACCAGTCGGTTAACGGTTGAGGAACTGGTTGGGTTTGGACGCTATCCTTATACTAAAGGCCGCCTGAATGCGGACGACCGCGAGCGCATCGCCGCTGCGCTGGCGTTTCTCAATCTGACCGAACTCAAAGACCGTTTTTTAGATGAGCTTTCCGGCGGACAGCGGCAACGGTCCTACGTGGCGATGGTGTTGTGTCAGGATACGGAATACGTGCTGCTGGATGAACCGCTGAATAATCTGGATATGAAGCATGCGGTAGCAATGATGAAGCAAATCCGTCGTGCTGCGGATGAGCTGGGTAAAACGATTGTGCTGGTTATTCACGATATCAATTTTGCGTCCGCTTATTCCGATTACATTATCGCCATGCGAAAAGGGCAGATTATATACAGCGGCAAGCCGGAAGAGATAATGGTGTCCGAGATCCTTGAGGATATTTTTGATACTGAAGTCGCGATTGAGCAGGTTCATAATCAGCGCATCGCTGTGTATTACCGATGATTAACCGATAGATGGCATAAAAACGTTCGGTCGCTGACAGTGAAACACCTGTAACTTGAAAGGTGGCGGGGTTAAACTGTATGGTGAGCACATAAAGAATCTATGTATGACTTAAGTAAGGGTAAAGAAATGGATAAGGACACTAAGCCGTGTTTCCAGGATGTGCTGGAATTTGTGCGCATGTTCCGTCGTAAGAATAAATTGCAGCGCGAGATCGCTGATAATGAAAAGAAAATCCGTGACAACCAGAAACGTGTTTTGCTGCTGGATAACCTTAGCGAATATATCAAGCCGGGTATGAGCATTGAAGATGTACAAAGCATCATTGCGAATATGCGTAGTGACTACGAAGACCGTGTTGATGACTACATCATTAAAAATGCTGATTTGTCGAAAGAGCGTCGTGAACTGTCCAAGAAACTGAAAGCGATGGGTGAAGTGGAGTAACCTCATCCTTCTTAATGCCGTCTCTGTCGACGGGACGGCCATTGTCAATGGGATCGCATCAGCGATCCCTTTTTGTTGTCATCCGCTTTATTCTTTTGTCCCAAACGATCCGCTCCCCCACTCAGTGTAACGCCGCCATTGGATTCCCCTTCGCCTGCTGCCTGCAACGCCTTGCAATCGCGAATGTTTGTTGCGTAACGGATTCCGGTTTTTATCTTTTTCTCTGGTCTGAGTGCAGAGGGGGCGACATGATTCATGGTGAAGCGCGCATTAAAGGGAATGCGTATTTTTCCAGGGACAGGCGCAATGAAAAAAATATCGGTAGATTGCCTTGCCATCGCGGTTGTTTTAGGGGTTTTGCCCCTGGCGATACTGCCTGCCGTACCCCCATCCGCTGTATTAGGGCTGGGGATAATCCTGGCTGTCACACGGGTGCTGACCGGCAAACGCTGTTTTCTACAGGTCATGGCGGCCGTCACCCTTTTCGGTTTTTGTTGGGCGGGGTTGGCGGCTCAGACGCTGCTCAAACAAGTCGATCGGCTGGCGTTACAAACCGTGAATGCCATCGTCACCCTTAGCAGCGTACGTTTTAACGAGCTTGATAAAAACCAGGTCATTGTCAGACTGGATAAAATTAATCAACGTTGGATATTTCCACCGCTCTATGCGCGGGTAACCCTGTCGAACGGCATGCGGAACTGGTGTGGCGGTCAACGGTGGGCGGTGAGCGCGAACTTGCGTCCTGTCCATAGCCGCCTGAATGAAGGCGGGTTCGACAGCCAGCGATGGGCACTGTCGAAACGCCAACCCCTGACGGGAAGAATTGTGTCAGCGCAGGTTCTCGATTCTGAATGTGGTTTTCGCCAGCGTATTTTTTCGCTGGCGGAGCAGCAAACGGCGGCGTTGCCGTGGCGCGCTATTTTGCTGGCGTTAGCGTTCGGCGAAATGAAAACGGTGAAGCCGGCAACCAGGGAGATTTTACAGAAAACCGGAACCCTGCATTTGATGGCGATTTCCGGCCTGCATATTGCGCTGGCCGCAGGGTTTGGCTGGGCGCTGGCGCGGGGCATGCAATACGGTTTTCCCTCGCATCGAATAGGCTATCGATTTCCCTTGTTAACCGGCGTGATAATGGCCTGGATCTATGTCTGGCTGGCAGGCGGGAATCCCCCCGCGGTCAGGGCGGCATTGGCGCTGTCTGTATGGATGGCGCTGAAAATCAGAGGCGTGCTCTGTTCGCCGTGGCAAGTCTGGCTGTGGTGTGTGGCGATTATTTTGCTCTGCGATCCCCTCAGCGTGCTGTCTGACAGCTTCTGGCTCTCCTGTCTGGCCGTCGCCTCGCTCATTTTCTGGTTTCAGTGGGCGCCATTGCCCCTTCGTTGCCAAACGCGATTTCGCTGGTTCTGGTTACGATGGATACATTTGCAAACGGGGATTTCTCTGCTGCTGATGCCTTTACAACTCACCATGTTTCATGGCTTCAGCCTGATGTCTTTGCCAGCCAATCTCTGGGCGGTTCCCGTGGTGTCGCTGATTACCACGCCGCTTATTTTGCTGGCCTTGCCCATGATGCCTTTCACGACATTGAGTCACTGGTTATGGAGGATGGGAGACGGGTCGTTGAGCGTGGTGTTTATTCCGCTTGCCTATTTGCAGGCTGGCTGGGTACACCTTGAATCATCCCTGTTGATGGGCAGTGTTGCAGGTTGGCTGATGGTCGCTATTTGGCGTTTTGAATGGTGGAGAAACTGTCCCGCCGCGGTAGGGAGTTTGGTCGTCCTTCTGGTGATGTCGCGGGTAAAGAGTGATGTCCCCAATTGGCGGGTCGACATATTGGATGTGGGGCATGGTCTGGCGGTTGTCATTGAGCGTGACGGCAAAGCGGTTCTTTATGATACCGGAAATCGGTGGGAGGGCGGCGATATGGCGGGGCGGGAGATATTACCCTATTTGCGCTGGCGCGGCCTCAGCGTGGAAAAAATTATTTTGAGCCACAGCCATACGGATCACTCCGGTGGTTTTGAAAGGCTTCGTCAGGCTTATCCCGCAGCAGCTATTTATAGCTCCTTTAACCAGGAGGGGCACTTGCCTTGTTTGCAAGGTGATGTCTGGAACTGGCGGGGACTAACCTTCACCGTATTGTGGCCGGCTACTCTGGTGGACAGAGCGGAAAATAATGATTCGTGCGTGATACGTATCGATGATGGTAAATATCGGGTTCTGCTGACGGGGGATATTGAGTCTGATACGGAGAAAAAGTTGGTTAAATGGCAGAGAAATGCGTTAACGGCGGATTTGTTACAAATTCCGCATCATGGAAGTCGCAGTTCTTCTTCCCCGCCTTTTATTCGTGCCGTTAATGCCCGGTACATCGCGGCGTCGGCAGCGCGTTATAATCCGTGGCGGCTGCCTGCGCCGAAAGTCGTCGAGCGATATCGGCAGCAGGGTTACGGATGGTTGGATACGGCGGCCTATGGGCAACTGAGCGCTCGTTTTTTCAACGATTCATGGCAAATTTTACGTTTCAGGGAGCAAATATCACCCCGTTGGTATCATCGGTGGTTTGGCGTAAAGCATTATAATGAGTAAAATAGGCGGCTATTTCTCTTTGGTTCAGGTTTTATTGCATGCTGAATGATAAAGATCTCTCCACCTGGCAGACATTCCGTCGCTTATGGCCGATGATCTCTCCTTTTAAAGCGGGGCTGGTTGTAGCCGCGATCGCACTGGTTGTTAATGCGGCTGGCGACACGTTAATGCTGTCTTTGCTTAAACCCCTGCTGGATGAAGGAATTGGTAAAGCCGATCGTTCGGTATTGCTCTGGATGCCACTGGTGGTGATTGGTCTGATGCTGATGCGTGGCGTCTCCGGTTTTGTTTCCGGTTATTGTGTGGCTTGGGTGTCCGGGCAGGTTGTGATGAACATGCGCCGCCGCCTGTTTGCCCATATGATGGGAATGCCGGTCGCTTTTTTCGACCAGCAGTCTACGGGAACGCTGTTATCCCGTATCACTTATGATTCAGAACAGGTGGCGGCGTCTTCCTCGGGCGCGCTGATTACGGTCGTCAGGGAAGGGGCGTCTATCCTCGGCCTTTTCATTCTGATGTTCTATTACAGTTGGCAGCTTTCTCTCATCCTGATTGTCATTGCGCCGACCGTGTCGATGGCCATTCGTCTTGTCTCCAAACGTTTTCGTATTATCAGTAAAAGCATGCAGGACACCATGGGGCATGTGACCACCAGCGCAGAGCAGATGTTGAAAGGCCATAAAGAAGTGCTGATTTTTGGTGGTCAGGACGTGGAAGCAAAGCGTTTTGACAAAGTCAGCAACCGCATGCGCCGACAGGGAATGAGATTGGTTTCCGCTTCTTCAATCTCTGACCCGATTATTCAATTGATCGCTTCTCTGGCGCTGGCCTTCGTCCTCTACGCAGCCAGTTTCCCCAGCGTGATGGAGACGTTGACGGCGGGGACGATCACGGTGGTCTTTTCCTCGATGATTGCGCTGATGCGTCCGCTGAAGTCATTGACCAACGTCAACGCGCAGTTTCAGCGGGGGATGGCGGCCTGTCAGACCTTATTTGCCATACTGGACACGGAGCAGGAGAAAGATAATGGCACGCTGGAGATTGATCGGGCGAAAGGCGACCTCGAATTTCGCAATGTCAGTTTTTCCTATCCGGGAAGAGAGAATCTGGCGCTGAATAATGTCAGTCTGCACATTCCTCCGGGGAAAACGGTCGCACTCGTCGGGCGCTCAGGTTCCGGCAAATCCACGATTGCCAATCTGATCACGCGCTTTTATGACATTCAGTCAGGCGAGATCCTGCTGGATGGACACGATCTTCGTGAATATACGCTGGCCTCGCTACGTAATCAGGTGGCGCTGGTTTCACAAAGCGTGCACCTGTTTAATGACACCATCGCCAACAATATTGCCTATGCCTGTAATGACCGTTATAGCCGTGAGGAAATCGAGCGTGCGGCGACAATGGCGTATGCGATGGATTTCATCAGCAAAATGGAAGATGGACTGGATACCATGATTGGCGAGAATGGCGTGTTGCTTTCCGGCGGTCAGCGTCAGCGTATCGCCATTGCACGCGCACTGCTGCGCGACTGCCCTATACTGGTGTTGGATGAAGCGACGTCCGCATTGGATACGGAATCTGAGCGGGCGATTCAGTCCGCGCTGGATGCATTGCAGAAAGACCGTACCGCGTTGGTTATCGCGCACCGCCTCTCTACCATTGAAAAGGCTGGCGAAATCCTGGTTATTGAAGATGGACGTATTATTGAGCGCGGCGATCATACTACGCTGCTGGCCAATAACGGTGCTTACGCACAGCTACATAAAATGCAGTTTGGCGAATGATTGAGCGTATCTGGTCGGGGCGTTCGCCGCTTTATTGGCTTCTGATTCCCTTTTCACTGTTATATGGGGGCATCGCCTATTTGATTCGCCATAGTTATCGGTGGGGCTGGCGTAAAAGCTGGCGTGCGCCGATACCGATAGTCGTGGTGGGGAATTTGACCATCGGCGGCAACGGTAAAACGCCGGTGGTCATCTGGCTGGTCGATCAACTGCAAAAAAAGGGCTATCGGGTGGGGGTGGTGTCCCGTGGTTATGGCGGCAAAGCGGAGCATTATCCCTTGCTGGTGGATAATGACGTCACAACCTCGCAGGCCGGTGATGAACCGGTGCTGATTTATCAACGCACGGGCGCGCCGGTTGCCGTTGCGCCCGTGCGTCGTCTGGCCGTGGAAGCGCTGCTGGCGCGCTATCCGTTGGATGTGGTGATTACCGACGACGGACTACAGCATTATGCTTTAGCCCGCGATATGGAGTTGGTAGTGGTGGACGGTATTCGGCGCTTTGGCAACGGCTGGTGGCTACCCGCCGGCCCGATGCGCGAGCGGGAAAGCCGGTTAGCTTCCGTGGACGCGATCATCGTGAATGGCGGTCTCCCGCGTGACGGCGAAATCGCGATGACGTTAATCGCAGGCATGGCGATTAATCTGCTTTCGGGGGAAAAGTGTCAGGTTGCGCGCTTGCAAAATGTCGTGGCGATGGCGGGAATTGGGCATCCGCCCCGTTTTTTTGCTACTTTGCGTCAGTCCGGCGTCGGCATTTCGCGTGAGATAGCTTTCGCCGACCATCAGGACTATCAGCCTGAGCAACTTAAACAATTAACGTCCGATGACAGGCAGCCGCTGTTAATGACGGAGAAAGATGCCGTGAAGTGCAGGGCGTTTGCCTGTGCTAACTGGTGGTATCTCCCGGTGGATGCGGCGTTGTCCGAGCCGCACGCGACGCAATTGCTTCGACAATTGGAAACCCTTTTGGGCGGGCATTAATTTAAAGACGGGGTGCTGGCTGAACGCGCCTGCGGTCCTATCATAACCTTGTTAGCTGGCTTCTATGATGGAGGAAGCATGGATCACCGTTTACTTGAGATCGTAGCCTGTCCGGTATGTAACGGACGTTTGTACTTCAATAAAGAAAAACTGGAACTGATATGCAAGGTTGATGGGCTGGCTTATCCCGTGCGTGACGGCATTCCTGTTTTGCTGGAAAATGAAGCGCGTACATTAGATGCTGATGAGAAGACGCAATGAATTTTAATGTCATTATTCCAGCGCGCTTTGCGTCGAGCCGTTTGCCTGGTAAGCCCCTGGTGGAGATAAATGGCAAACCAATGGTGCTTCATGTCATGACGCGGGCGCTGGAGTCGGGGGCCGAGCGGGTGGTTGTCGCCACCGACCATCCTGATGTAGAGGCGGCGGTCCGGCAGGCTGGCGGAGAAGTGTGTCTGACCAGTCCGGCCCATCACTCTGGGACGGAGCGACTGGCCGAGGTGATTGAACGTTATGGTTTTGCCGATGACGAAATTATCGTGAATGTGCAGGGTGATGAGCCTATGATCCCGCCGGTCATTATTCGTCAGGTTGCGGAAAACTTGGCTTCCTGTAGTGCTGGCATGGCGACGTTGGCGGTGCCGATTGAAACCAGTGAAGAAGCCTTCAACCCTAACGCGGTTAAAGTGGTCATTGATGCCGAAGGGTATGCGCTGTATTTCTCACGGGCGACCATACCCTGGGATCGCGAACGTTTTGCGCAATCCAGGGAGACTATCGGCGATCATTTTTTACGGCATATCGGCATCTACGCATATCGTGCAGGTTTTGTCCGGCGCTATGTCAGTTGGGCCCCCAGCCCATTGGAGCAAATTGAGCTGCTGGAGCAACTGCGCGTCCTGTGGTACGGCGAAAAAATTCATGTTGCCGCGGCAAAAGCGATTCCCAGCGTCGGCGTGGATACACCACAGGATTTAGCGCGAGTGCGGCAGATGATGGCGGGGCATTGAGGAGAGGGTATTCATCCTTATCCCGGCAGCCTCATTGTGAACGTGTGTCAGGAATAAATTATTTTATTTCCAATAGTCAATTTCATCAATTTGGATTCATAAAAAGATATAAAAAATTCCTAACGACATCTATAGGAAGATATATTGAATAAAGTCTGTGTTTTCGTTATTGAATTAAAGAGTCGTTAACTGATGACTTAAAAGCAAAGAACCATGAGGGATGCTGATAGGAATCAATCAGCATTGACCCCAAGGATGGGGCTTTTCAATATGTTATGTCATCAATTCTATACCCGTGATCATTGAAGATGCCTGATTTTATGCAGCTAAAAGATCATGCTCTCAAAACCGACGGGTGTGCCGCATCAATTTAATGAAGAAAAGCAGAAGCAGCTCATTGAATATTATGAAGATTTAAAGAAGACAGCAGGTGATGAGCCGAGACTGTTTATCGATGTCATTCATCCGACACAGGCGACAAAGCTTAGCTAGGGAGGGATACAGAAAAGGCATAAAAAGTCAGTTAAAATAACGGGAAGCCGAACTCGCCTAAATATTCTGGGTGTACTGAATCTAAATGATATCGGCGGGACGGTTATTCATGACTATAAAACGATTAATGACTACAATGTTACTCGTTTTTTTAATGAGATACGAAAACGTTATCTCGGTTATCGACAAAAAATCCACGTTATTCTGTATGGAGCGGGTTATCACCGAACCCAGTTCATTAAAGATTGGGCCTTTGTAGTGAAGATTGTGGGGAAAAGTTTTTTGTGCTCAAAACCGTAACGGTGCAGTCATTTTTCCATGCCCGGAATATTGAAGCGGAGAGTTTAGCGCGGTACAAAATAAACCGTGACTTCATGCATATGATGAAAGAAATTTTGAGATCAATCATTGATTAGATTTTTGTATGCTCAGCAGTGACAAATATTCTATGCCGGAAAGCGCGCTCCTCTTGACACATAAAACCAAACCTCTTCAATGTTCAAGGATATATTATTCTCTGTTAACCCCTCCGCTCTTCTGAACGGAAAAAGAAACAGTATATTCAGTATCATTCTGGGTTATATTAATAACACTATCTTTTCTTCTCCAAAACGCATTGCTATTATATTCACTCCAGATTTTATCTTCATATCTTTGAAACCCCAGATTTTCAATGTAGTTAACCAGTTCTGACTTACCGCTTGGGTTAGCATTAGAAAAAACCACACTATTGGTCATTGGCGTTGTTCCATCCGGTGAATTATAATAAATGATATAATCATCTGAAATAAATGGCATTTTCTTTATTTCATCAAAGGTAAATATATTATATTTAATATAATCATTTTTCGTATATGAAAAATCAACGTTAACGAATAAAACAGGAACAGTTACCACCACCCCCCCAAAATACTAATACCAGAACTGGCTTTTTTATAGAATTACTCGACCTCAATATAAACACCTCTTTCTACTCCTAGGTTATATCCTGTTTTATCGTCAATATGTATTAGTATTTAGCTTTTGTCTATATCACATTACGATGAGTAAAATTCGAACTTGAACATATCGATGATGCCGGATGTGATAAGTAAGTATACTCACCTACTGAATTAACGATCATTTGCAGGTACTACACCCTGAATCCTAAGGTTTATTGGGTATATGTCATCAGCTGTTTAGTCTTGATACAAGGTAGGCAGTTATTAACGGAAATCAGTGCAATAACGGGCCTCAGAAATACCGACTACCTTGGATTTAAAAGCGGTGATGATCTGGTGTTCAGTGAATCGAGCTTTACGCATAGTGATCTGCTCAAGGGGATATAATCAGTATGCTGGAAGATTTCTAAAAGTGTATGGTTCGGTGTACCGGGATACTTACAAGAGTGACTTCTTTGGGTGGGATAAGCAGTGGCCGCGGATGTATCTTTATTTGATCTGCATTGGTGAAATTGTCTTTTTCGGACCGCATTATAATAATTGAAGAAATTAGGCTCAGTAGAGGTTTTGCCGTTTATGGAACAGTTAAAGGCGGAATTAAGCACGGTGCTGGGGGAAAACCTAAGCCGTCTTGAGCGGATTAGCGAACAACCTTATGCGGATTTATATGCTTTGTACGATAGAAAAGGCAATGCGATTCCCTTGCTCGCTAAAAGTTATATTTGTCAAGGCATTGCGCAACAGGAAGCCTACAAGTTATCCATGCTGGCGCGTGAAGGGGATGTGCGCCTGCCGACGGTATATGGTCTGGTCATTACCCAACAACCGCCGTATAAAGAACTGTTACTGATTGAACGTCTGCGCGGCGTTTCGGTTGAAGCGCCGCCCCGTACGGCACAGCGCTGGACGTTGTTGATGGATCAAATCGTGGAGAACATGATGGCCTGGCATCGCATTGATAGCCACGGCTGTGTCGGCACTGTCGATAGCACGCAGGAAAATAACTGGTTTAGCTGGTATCAGCAGCGTCTGGAAGTGATATGGTCCACACTGCTCAATGTCACCGCCCCTCTGCTGACCCAGGCCGATCGCAGCCTGCTTTACCGTTCCCGTCAGGCATTGTCGGAATTATTTGATGATTTTAATGACGGTTGTGTGTTGGTACACGGCAACCTCTCGTTGCGCAGTATGTTGAAAGACGCCCGCAGCGATCAGCTACTGGCGATGATTAATCCGGGAATGGTGCTTTGGGCTCCCAGGGAGTATGAGCTCTTCCGGCTCTGTGAGTCAGGGATGCCGGAGCAGTTGTTATATCACTATATTAAGAAAGCGCCGGTTGCGGAATCTTTTATCTACCGCCGCTGGCTGTATGTCATCTGGGAAATCGCTTCCCGCTATATTCACACCGGGCAACTGGAGCGGCGGTCCTTTGATGTGGCCGCCCGCGAACTTTCGCCCTGGCTCGAATAGTCAGGCGGGCTTATTACTCCGCCGCGGGTTTTGTTCCTTTCAGGTTTTGCCAGATATGCCCCAGTGTTTCATACCAGGCCCGTTCGCTATGCGACAAAAAATAGGCTGAAGGGAAGATTTTTTCCCACGGGTTCAGCGCGGTGGTAATGGCCAATTGATTCGCCGGCGCTGGCATGGGACGAAGCCCTTCCGCCTGGAAAAAACGCATCGCCCGAGGCAAGTGACTTGCCGATGTTACCAGCCAGAAAGGTTGATTGCCGACGATTTTCGCCGTGCCGATCGCTTCTTCTTCCGTATCCCTTGCGGTATCCACCAGCACGATATCCTGCGGCGGAACCCCAAGGCTCTCGGCGACTCGCGCGGCGGTGCTGGCGCTGCTGACCGGATTGCCTTGCGCCGCCGCACCGGTAAAAATCATTTTAGCCCCCGGATTGGCGTGATAGAGGCGAATGCCTTCGGTGACCCGTGACAAACTGTTGTTAATGAGATTGGAACTGGGCGCCCAGTCGGGGTTATAGGTATAACCTCCGCCCAGCACCACGATATAATCGGCCAGTGGGCGATCGGGTTGCCAGGTGGGATAGCGTGTTTCCAGTGGCAGCAGCAGGCGATCGGCAATAGGCTGGATGCTGATCAGCGCCAGGGTAAGCCAGCTTGCCGAAATCAGCGTTTTGCCGGTGCGTTGCCGCTGTGTGAACCACAGGAGCAGCAAGCCTGCTCCCATCACCAACAGCAGTAATGGAAGAGGCTGTAACAGACTGCCGACAAATTTTTTAAGCGCGAAAAGCATAAAATGGCGTTCCTTTGGGTGAAAAAACCGCATTCGGGCAGATATTATGGGGTAAGACGATTTATTCTAAGTCAGGCTGTGCCAAAATGCAGTCTTCAACGGCGTCCGGCGAGCCGGATTGCTATGCGCTTTTTATTCGTCCTGAATCTATGACGCGGAATCATTGACCCATGCAGGATCGCAACTTTAACGATATCGCAGAGAAATTTTCCCGGAACATTTATGGCACGACAAAAGGCGCACTGCGACAGGCGGTGCTATGGCAGGATCTTGATGGTTTGCTCGCCCGGCTTCCGGCACGGCAATTAAAGGTTCTGGATGCCGGCGGTGGGGAAGGACATATGGCGTGTCGTTTGGCGGGTTTAGGACATCAGGTATTGTTGTGCGACTTATCCGATGAGATGATTCAGCGCGCTAAAGAGGCCGCCGCCGCGCAGGGTGTGAACCGGAATATGCGCTTTGTGCAAAGTGCGGCGCAGGATGTCGCGCAATATATGGATCGGCCCGCCGATCTGATATTGTTTCACGCAGTGCTGGAGTGGGTGGCCCAGCCACGGCAGGCGCTGGAAAAATTGAATGACTGTCTGTCTCCGGGGGGCGCGTTATCCCTGATGTTTTATAACCATCATGGTTTGTTGATGCGCAATATGGTGCTGGGTAATTTTGCCTATGTACAAGCCGGTATGCCCAAGCGCAAGCGGCGGTCGTTGTCACCGGATCATCCGCTGGCGCCTCAGCAGGTTTATGGCTGGCTTGAGGAGATGGGCTTGTCCATCAGCGGTAAAACGGGCGTGCGGGTATTTCACGATTATTTGCAGAATAAACAGCAACAACGTGATAATTTTGCCGAGATTCTTGAGCTTGAACAGCGTTACTGCCGGCAGGAACCTTTCGTGAGTTTGGGTCGTTATATCCATGTCATGGCGCATAAACCCCATTTGAAGGATGCATTATGAGTGATTTTTCCCAGACTGTACCCGAACTGGTCGCCTGGGCACGAAAAAATGATTTTTCCCTTTCCCTTCCCACTGAGCGCCTGGCTTTTTTACTGGCGATAGCCACACTCAATGGCGAACGTATGGATGGAGAAATGAGTGAAGGCGAACTGGTCGATGCCTTTCGGCATGTCAGTCAGGGGTTCGATCAAACGGACGAAACCATTACCGTCCGTGCCAATAATGCCATCAATGATCTGGTTCGCCAGCGGTTGCTCAATCGTTTTGTCAGTGAACAGGCGGAGGGCAACGCCATTTACCGCCTGACCCCGTTGGGAATCGGTATCACCGACTACTACATTCGTCAGCGTGAATTTTCCGCGCTGCGCCTCTCTATGCAGCTCTCGATTGTGGCTCAGGAACTTAAGCGGGCGGCGGAGGCGGCGGAAGAGGGCGGCGATGAGTTTCACTGGCATCGTAATGTCTTTGCGCCGCTGAAATACTCGGTCGCAGAAATTTTTGACAGTATCGATTTATCCCAACGGGTGATGGATGAGCAACAGCAAGGGGTAAAAGAGGATATTGCCGCGCTGTTGAATCAGGACTGGCGCGCGGCTATCAGCAGTTGTGAACAACTGTTGACGGAAACCTCGAGCACCCTGCGCGAATTGCAGGATACGCTGGAAGCCGCCGGCGACAAATTACAGGCCAGCCTGCTGAGTATTCAGGATACTATTCTCAACAACCCGCACAACCTGGAGTTTGTCGATAAACTGGTCTTTGATTTACAAAGCAAACTTGACCGTATTGTCAGTTGGGGCCAGCAAACCATCGACTTATGGATTGGCTATGATCGGCATGTTCATAAATTTATCCGTACCGCCATTGATATGGATAAAAACCGGGTGTTTGCGCAACGTTTGCGCCAGTCGGTGCAGAGTTATTTTGACTACCCCTGGGCGCTTACGTTTGCCAATGCCGATCGATTGCTGGATATGCGTGATGAAGAGTTGACGTTACGCAGCGAAGAAGTCACGGGCGAACTGCCGCCAGATCTGGAATATGAAGCGTTCAGCGAAATGCGCGAACAGTTGATCGCGTTGGTGGAGCAGTCGTTACAGAAATACAAAGCGCAGCAAATACCGCTTAATTTAAGCGATGTAATGCGCGAGTATCTTGCACAGTATCCTCGTTCCCGGCACTTTGATGTTGCCAGAATCGTGGTCGACCAGGCGGTGCGTCTGGGAGTGGCCGAAGCAGATTTCACCGGATTGCCCGCGCTGTGGCAGGTAATCAATGATTACGGAGCCAAGGTACAGGCCCATGTCATCGACAAATATTGAACATATCATGCCAGTCAGACTGGTTACCGCGCTGTCGAATATGCTATTTCCCGCGCTGGACAGTCAATTGCGGGCAGGCCGTCATATCGGCATTGAAGAGCTGGAAAATCACGCTTTCCTGATGGATTTTCAGGAAGAACTGGAATCGTTCTACAGCCGGTATAATGTCGAGCTGATTCGTGCGCCGGAAGGGTTCTTCTATCTGCGTCCGCGTTCCACCACGCTGATCGCCCGTTCAGTCTTGTCCGAGCTGGATATGATGGTGGGGAAAATTCTTTGCTATTTATACCTCAGCCCGGAGCGGCTGGCGCACGAAGGCATTTTCAGCCAGCAGGAACTGTATGAAGAGCTGCTCGGCCTGGCGGATGAAAGCAAATTGCTGAAGCTGGTTAACCAGCGCTCGACAGGCTCCGATCTGGATCGCCAGAAATTACAGGAAAAAGTCAGAACCTCCCTTAACCGCCTGCGGCGGCTGGGAATGATCTATTTTATGGGCAGCGATAACAGCAAGTTTCGGATCACCGAGTCGGTTTTCCGCTTCGGCGCCGATGTGCGCAGCGGCGATGATGCGCGCGAGGCGCAGTTGCGGATGATCCGCGATGGTGAAGCGATGCCTGTCGACGGTAATCTGTCACTGAAAGATGAGAGTGACGAGAACGATCGCCCAGACGATACCCCGCCAGAAAGTGTTGAGGATGAACAGGAATGATTGAACGCGGTAAATTTCGCTCGCTGACACTGGTTAACTGGAATGGTTTTTTCGCTCGCACATTTGATCTCGATGAACTGGTTACCACGCTGTCGGGAGGCAACGGCGCCGGAAAATCCACCACAATGGCGGCGTTTATTACGGCGCTGATCCCCGATCTGACACTGTTGCATTTCAGAAACACCACTGAAGCCGGCGCCACCAGCGGTTCCCGTGATAAGGGTCTGCACGGTAAACTGCGCGCTGGCGTGTGTTACTCCACGTTGGATATCGTCAACTCCCGTCATCAGCGCGTGCTGGTGGGCGTGCGCTTGCAGCAGGTTGCCGGCCGCGATCGCAAGGTCGATATCAAGCCGTTTGTCATTCAAGGATTGCCGACCGCGATGCAGCCGACGCAGTTGCTGACCCAGACGGTGGGCGATCGTCAGGCGCGGGTGCTTTCTCTACAGGAACTGAAAGAGCGCGTTGAAGAGATGGAAGGCGTTCAGTTTAAACAGTTCAACTCCATCACGGATTATCACTCCCTGATGTTTGATCTGGGCGTGGTGCCTCGTCGTCTGCGCTCCGCCGCCGATCGCAGCAAGTTTTACCGCCTGATTGAAGCTTCGTTGTACGGCGGTATTTCCAGCGCCATTACACGTTCATTGCGTGATTATTTGCTGCCGGAAAACAGCGGCGTGCGCAAAGCGTTTCAGGATATGGAGGCGGCGTTACGTGAAAACCGCATGACGCTGGAAGCCATTCGCGTTACCCAGTCCGATCGTGACCTGTTCAAGCATTTGATTTCTGAGGCGACCTCTTATGTGGCGGCGGACTATATGCGTCATGCCAATGAGCGCCGTATTCACCTGGACGGCGCGCTGGCGCTGCGCCGCGATCTGTTCAACAGCCGCAAGCAACTCTCCGCCGAGCAATATCGCCACGTTGAAATGGCGCGTGAACTCGAAGAGCAAAGCGGGGCGGAAGACGATCTGGAAACGGATTATCAGGCAGCCAGCGATCACCTGAATCTGGTGCAGACCGCGATGCGCCAGCAGGAAAAGATCGCGCGCTACAACGCGGATCTGGAAGAGTTGAGCTACCGCCTCGAAGAACAGAATGAGGTGGTTGAGGAAGCGCGTGAGCAACAGGCTGAAAATGAAGCCCGTGCCGACGCCGCCGAGTTGGAAGTGGATGAACTGAAAAGTCAGTTGGCCGATTACCAGCAGGCGCTGGATGTGCAGCAAACCCGCGCCATTCAGTACCAGCAGGCGCAGCAGGCGCTGGAGCGCGCCCGTACGCTCTGCCAAATACCGGATCTGACCCCGGACAACGCCGATGAATGGCTGGACAGTTATCAGGCGAAAGATCAGGAAGCCACAGAAATTCTGTTGATGCTTGAGCAAAAGCTGAGCGTTGCCGATGCTGCTCACAGCCAGTTTGAGCAGGCTTATGAGCTGGTTTGCCGGATCGCCGGCAGCGTAAGTCGCAGTGAGGCGTGGCAGGTCGCGCGTGACCTGTTGCGCGATAGCTCGTCACAGCGCTATCAGGCTGAGCGGGTGCAACCGCTGCGCGTGCGTTTATCGGAACTGGAGCAGCGCCTGGGCGAACAGCAAGACGCTGAGCGGTTGCATCAGGATTTTAACAAGCGCAGCGGTCAGGCGTGTGAGCCGGAAGCGCTGGATTCGCTTCAGCAGGAGTTGGACGCGAAGATTGAAACCCTGTCGGCGCTGGTGGCTGAGGCAGGCGAGCGCCGCTTGGCGTTGCGTCAGGAGCTTGAGCAGATCCAGCAA
Organism: Brenneria rubrifaciens; assembly: GCF_005484945.1. Taxonomy (NCBI): domain Bacteria; kingdom Pseudomonadati; phylum Pseudomonadota; class Gammaproteobacteria; order Enterobacterales; family Pectobacteriaceae; genus Brenneria; species Brenneria rubrifaciens. Next base: position 2,150,548 of record NZ_CP034035.1, on the reverse strand, counting down.
CGTATTCAGCAACTGACGGCGCGTGCACCGATTTGGCTGGCGGCGCAGGAAATGCTGACCCAACTGAGCGATCAAAGCGGCGAAACATTTGACGACAGCCGTCAGGTGACGGAATTCATGCAGCAACTGCTGGAGCGTGAGCGGGAAACCACGGTGGAGCGCGATGAGATCGCCGCCCGCAAACGGCATATCGAAGCGCAGATTGAACGCCTTAGCCAGCCAGGTGGGGCTGAAGATCCGCGCTTAAATGCATTGGCGGAACGATTTGGCGGCGTACTGCTGTCGGAGATCTACGACGATGTCACGTTGGACGATGCGCCCTATTTCTCCGCGCTTTACGGTCCTTCGCGTCACGGGATCGTGGTTGCGGATCTGTCTTTGGTTCGCGAACAACTGGCGGGGCTGGAAGATTGCCCGGAAGATTTGTATCTGATCGAAGGCGACCCGCAATCGTTCGACGACAGCGTTTTTGCGGTGGAAGAGCTGGAACGGGCGGTGGTGGTGAAAGTCGCGGAGCGCCAGTGGCGTTACTCACGTTTTCCTGCGGTTCCGCTGTTTGGCCGCGCGGCGCGAGAAATGCGGCTGGAAAGTCTGCGTGATGAACGTGAGGCGTTGGCGGAACAGTATGCGACGCTCTCTTTTGACGTGCAAAAAACTCAACGTCTGCATCAGTCGTTCAGCCGTTTTATTGGCACCCATCTGGCCGTCGCGTTTGACGACGATCCTGAGACGGATATTCGTCGCTTAAATTCTCGCCGTAGCGAGCTTGAGCGGGCTATCGACAACTTTGATGGCGAAAATCAGCAGCAGCGCCAGCAGTTCGAGCAGGCAAAAGCGCTCAGCGCAATGCTGAACAGACTGATTCCTCGCGTTAGCCTGCTATGTGATGACACACTGTACGATCGGGTTGAAGAAATTCGCGCGGAGCTGGACGAAGCGGAAGCGTCGGTAGGTTTTCTTCAGCAACACGGTGCTACGCTGGCAAAACTGGAGCCGATGGTTTCAGTGCTGCAAAGCGACCCTCAGCAGCATGAGCAGCTCAAAAAAGATTATACGCAGGCGCAAAACGCGCAGCGTCACGCCAGGCAACAGGCATTTTCCCTGACGGAGGTCGTACAGCGCCGGGCGCACTTCACCTATACCGATTCCGCCGGGATGCTGGGTGAAAACGCTGACCTGAACGACAAGCTGCGTCAGCGTTTGGAACAGGCGGAAGCGGAGCGGACCAAAGCCCGTGAGCAACTGCGTCAGCATCAATCGCAGCTTACGCAATATAGCCAGCTCCAGGCATCACTGAAGAGTTCTTATGACGCCAAACGTGACATGCTGAAAGAGCTGACTCAGGAGCTTCAGGACATTGGCGTGCGGGCCGATGCCGATGCCGAGTCGCGGGCCCGTCAGCGCCGTGACGAGTTGCATGCCGCGTTGAGCGCGAATCGTGCGCGCCGTAACCAGTTGGAAAAACAGCTCACGTTTTGTGAAGCGGAGATGGATGGCCTGCAAAAGAAACTGCGTAAGCTGGAACGTGATTATCATCAGATGCGCGAGCAGGTGGTAACGGCGAAGGCAAGCTGGTGTGCGGTGATGCGTCTGGTTAAGGATAACGGCGTGGAGCGCCGTTTGCATCGTCGTGAACTGGCCTATATGGATGGCGACGAACTGCGTTCAATGTCGGATAAAGCGCTGGGGGCTCTGCGCCTGGCGGTGGCGGATAACGAGCATTTGCGCGATGTATTGCGCCTTTCGGAAGATCCTAAGCGGCCTGAGCGTAAAATTCAGTTTTACATCGCGGTATATCAGCACCTGCGCGAGCGTATCCGGCAGGATATCATCCGCACCGATGACCCGGTCGAAGCCATTGAACAGATGGAAATTGAGCTTAATCGTCTGACGGAAGAGTTGACGGCCCGCGAACAAACGCTGGCAATCAGTTCGCGCAGCGTGGCCAACATTATCCGCAAGACGATCCAGCGTGAACAGAACCGAATTCGAATGCTCAATCAGGGGCTGCAATCCGTGGCGTTTGGTCAGGTAAAAAGCGTGCGGCTGAACGTCAACGTGCGTGAAACGCATACAACCCTGCTGAATGTGTTGTCTGAACAGCAGGAGATGCATCAGGATCTGTTTAATAGTAATCGTCTGACCTTCTCGGAAGCGTTGGCGAAGCTGTACCAGCGTCTGAACCCGGAAATCGATATGGGACAGCGGGCTCCGCAAACCATAGGTGAGGAACTGCTGGATTACCGTAACTATCTGGAAATGGAAGTCGAGGTCAACCGCGGAGCCGATGGTTGGTTGCGCGCCGAGAGCGGTGCCCTGTCGACCGGGGAAGCAATCGGTACCGGGATGTCGATTCTGGTGATGGTGGTTCAGAGCTGGGAAGAGGAGTCCAAGCGGCTACGCGGCAAAGATATCTCACCGTGCCGTTTACTGTTTCTGGATGAAGCGGCCCGTCTGGACGCCAAATCAATCGCGACCCTATTTGAACTTTGCGATCGTCTGGAAATGCAGTTGATCATCGCCGCGCCGGAAAATATCAGCCCTGAAAAAGGGACAACCTATAAGCTGGTGCGTAAGGTGCATCAGAATCATGAGCACGTTCATGTGGTGGGTTTGCGCGGTTTTGCAGATGAACCCCCGGAAATTCAGGAACGGGCTTCTTAGCGTATGGTGGATACTACCCTGCATCGTTACCGGAAGCAGGGTAGTATTGTTTGGCGAAGAGCCGCGGCGACACGGAAAATAAAAGGCCCGCATTATAAGAAAAATACGCCGCTGTCGCTCGGGATTTTTCTAAATAATAGATTGATAATACAGTGTTTTATCAAGATGAAGTGGCGTTGGCTTTACCAAGTCGAACTGATCGGCGAGCCAGAAACATGATGCGGATCGTAGAGAATGACATTGTTCACAAAAGCTGCAAAGTTGAATGCTGACTGACGATCAATTAGACGTTCACCGACTGTTTTTGCCGGTGTAGTCATTGTGGCGAAATCTGATAGAGCGATTGTGGTTGTTGTCACTATTATCGTGCTAATAGTTGCCAAAATTCTCAAGTTTCGAATACGGCGAAAATAACTCGCGTCCCTTTTACCCTCATAATTACATTATACTTTTTGATAATAATTATTCTGTGTTACAGAAAAACACATAAAGAAATATTGTCATGTCCTGCCTGGTTGTGATAGCCCTGTTAGCTATTCTTTAGACTCCGGATTTGAAGATTGTATGGGCCGGCAATGCGAAGATCGTGAGCGACGGTGAGACTACGCCGCTTTGACGGTGGCGCGCGTGCCGGGACGAATCTCACTATCATCGATGTGGAGGTAGAACGTGTCTTCATTACAATTGCAAGGAATGACCGCCGTCGTCACTGGCGGCGGGTCCGGCATGGGCCGGGCGATCGCGCTGGAACTGGCGGCGCAGGGCGCTTCGGTACTGGTCGCCGACATGCGCGCCGGGCCCAAGCCGGGCGGCTATGACGTCGAGCCGGAGTTCGATACGCACGAGCTCATCCGCCGTCGACACGGCGCGGCGCAGTTCCAGCAGACCGACGTGTCCAAGGCTGCGCAGGTGCAGGCGGCGGTCGCGGTCGCGGTCGAGGCTTACGGCAGACTGGACATCATGGTCAACAACGCCGGGGTCGTCACGTCGCTGGAGACGGTGGTCGATCAGAGCGAGGCCGACTGGGACCTCACCATGGCGGTGAACGCCAAGGGCGTGTTCCTCGGCTGCAAGTACGCGGTCGCCCAGATGATGGCGCAGCCGCCGCGCGCGAATGGCGCGCGCGGGCAGGTAATCAACATCGCCTCGGTCGCGGCGCAGGCCGGGCTTCCGCTCGAACCGGCCTATTGCGCCTCCAAAGGCGCGGTGCTCGCGCTTACCCGCCAGGTGGCGGCCGACTTCGGGCCGCAGCACATCCGCGTGAACGCTATCCTTCCCGGCATCATCCAGACCGCGATGTCCCGCGAGCCGCTTTCGGACGAGAAGACGGTCGCCGCGCTGCGCCAGATCAATACGTTCCCACGCTTCGGAACCGTCGACGACGTTGCCGCCGCGGTGGCCTTCCTCGCTTCCGATGCCGCTGGCTTCATCAATGGCGCGGGTCTGGCGGTCGATGGCGGGAAGCTTGCCCTGTGATCAAACTTGCTCGGAGCCGATTATGAACTTTGAACCGATTGAATTCGCCACTGCCGACGGTATCGTGCTGCGCGGCCGCCATTATCACGCCCGCGGCGTCACCGGCCCCGCGCCGGTGGTAGTCATGGCCCACGGTTTTTCCGGGGTCGTGGAGCTGTCCCTGGCGCCGTTCGCCGAGGCCTTCGCCGAGGCCGGGCTGGGGGTGCTGGTCTACGACCATCGCAATTTCGGCCACAGCGACGGCGTGGTGCGCCAGGAGGTCGATCCGACCCAGCAAATCAACGACTGGCGCGAGGCGATCACCTTTGCCCAGGGCCTGCCGGAGGTCGACCCCGAGCGTGTAGGTATCTGGGGATCGAGCCTGGCCGGTGGGCATGTGCTGGTGCTGGGGGCCACCGACAGCCGGGTCGGGTGCGTCGTATCGCAGGTGCCCTTCACCAGCGGCAGCCGGCAGTCCCGGCTCAACCTCACCCCAGTGATGCAGGAAATGAGCGCCAAGGGCTTCGCCGCCGACCGCGCCGCACGCATGCGCGGCGAAGCGCCGGTGATGCTCCCGGTCACGCACCAGGACCCGACGCATCCGGCGGTGCTGTCCACCCCGGAAGCGCATGACTGGACGGTGCGCAATGCCGCCGACGCGCCATCGTTCCACAACGAGGTCACGTTGCGCTCGCTGGAACTGGCGGCGGCCTACGAACCGGGCGGCTACGTCGGCCGGATCGCGCCGGTGCCGCTGCTGATGATCATCGGGCGGCGGGACGATCTGGCGTCGGCGGAACTGGCGCTGGAAACCTATGCGCAAGCGCTCGAGCCGAAGCAGTTGCTGCTTCTGCAAGGAGGGCATTTCGCGCCCTACGACGAGGAATTCGTGCAAGCCTCCAGCGCCGCCGTCGACTGGTTTAGCCGCCACCTGACGGGCGCGGGCTGAATGGCAGCGGCGAGGCCGCTTATCGACATCAATTCGACATCAATTGCGGAGTAAAGCAGATGACAGAGCTTCTGGCAGGAAAGACTGCGGTGGTGACCGGCGGCGCGACCGGCATCGGACATGCCATCGCCCTCGCCCTCGGACGTGCAGGTGCGCACGTGGTGATAGGCGACCTACAGCCGAGCCCCCGGTCCGGCGGCTACGACGAGAGCCCGGATAGGGATGTCGTCGACCTACTCGCGTCCGAGGGCCACTCGGCAGAGTACCTGAAGACCGACGTGACCTCCCCCGAGGCTGTCGCGGCCCTGGCTGAGCGTGCGCTGACCGCGCGGGGGAAACTGGACATCTGGGTGAATAACGCGGGCATCGTGGCTCCGCAGAAACGCATGCACGAGTACGGCGATGAGGAACTCGAGCGCGCCCTGGCCGTCAACACCAAGGGCACCTGGAACGGGATGCGCGCGGCGATCCGGCGCATGCTCGAGCAGGAGTCCGGCGGGGTGATCGTCAACGTCCTCTCCATGGCGGCCGTCCGCCCGCACATCAACCAGGCCGTCTACGACATATCCAAGGCGGCCAGCGCGCAGGCTACCCGCGTCGCGGCGCTCGAGTACGGTCCGCAGCGGATCCGCGTCAATGGCGTGTGCCCGACCCTGGTGAAGACGGCGCTCAGCCGCGCGTTCGTGGAGACGCCGGAGTTCCATGCCTGGTTCCGGCAGCAGGTGACGCTGGGCGAGCCGGTCGAGCAGCGCCAGGTCGCCGACGCGGTGCTGTTTCTGGCCAGCGATGCCGCCAGTGCGATCACCGGCGTGCTGCTGCCCGTGGATATGGGGGAGAGTCTCGGGCCGATTGGCATTGAGTTGAAGCAGAACTGATCGGCGCCGGTGCAGGTCCGTGGGCAGGAGGCGAGGCATCGGACGCTGGTTTGGGGCCGATTGATGAATACTCTTTATCAAAGCATTCTTCCGAGTGAATAGCATGGTGGTGATTATTATCCCACCGTGGGGCGTAGCGCCTGGACGATTAATGGCTTAGAAATCAGGCCCGAATTCAATAAACCCCCGTAACGAGATGGCGGGGGTTTATTGTTTTTTGCAGTATATAATGTAAGGGAGCAGAAGATGAAGAGTCGTTATTCCCGCAAGATGCAGAGGAAATAACAATGAGTGGGGCTTTCGGGTGCCCTTGCAACGATGGCGTTATGATCATCCGGGACAGGCGATTTATGCGCCTGCATTGCTGAAAGTCATCTCGGATCGCAACGTGACGTTTTGTAAATGATGCAATTCTCTACGACCTGCGTAATGCTTCTGGCGCACTGATCGGTTCGTCATGGCATACTAACATCGCTTCATCCTTATAATACTTTGGATTATCACGCTGTTCTTTAGCTAAATCCCCAGCGTAGCGGCTCGTTTTCCTCTTTATGCGGGTCTTTTATTTTCAGTGTCGGCGCGGCTATGCGCCAAACTATACCTGCCTGCTTCAGGGAGTGGTGCGGGTAGCGAAATGAAGCGTGGCGCCAAAAAGTCGATTGACGATGAGCGGCAGAAGTTCCGTATTCCATCGAAAGCGCAACCAGCCAAAGTCTGGGGTGACCGTTGTATCAGAAGCGGCAAAGTCTGCAGGATATCATCAACGGGCCGGCGGGGAGCGCGTCCGGGCCTGAAGCCTTTTAGTCATTTAATGCTCTGTAAAGTAACCAATTTATCCATTTCGAACGGAGTAACCCGCGGCGCAAAGTTTTCTGGCAACGTAGGTAACGGTCATTTCCTGATGCAACATCAGCATGGCTATCAGTCGTCGGGAAAGAGTTTTTATCACGGGTTGCTGGGCCTTTGTTCTCATCAGGCGCCGTTCTTCATCCGGGATAAATGCGATGATCGGCGTAATTTAGTCCGGTTGGTGATTGGGGAAATTTGGCGATTAATCAGATCGCACAATTTGGGCTGAATTCCCTTCAAGTGATATACTATTTGGCAAAGTTATCTATTCTCCGCACAGAATAACGTCACTTAAAACATAATTTTTTTTTGCCATAATGAATTTGGTTGTTTTATTTCCACTCTTAAAACCGTTCGTAGTGGAAGGCATGGTCGTTAATGTGTACAGGGGATAAATGGGTGTTGTTATATAAACGAAAAAAGCAGAGGCTACTGTGGAGCGCCGGTTGTATCTGGGTATGTAGCCTGTCTCTTTCTTTTTCGGTGCTGGCAGCAGCTTCCTCGGCTTTATCTGGCGTTCTGCAAAGTGCCGGGACGGTTTCGACAGAACAAAGCAGAGCGTCATTATTGGCGGCATTACCTAAATCGGCGACGCCGAAATATCTCTCCGAACTGTCGTTATTATATGCCAGCCGTTCTATGCAACCCATGTGGGCCGACCAGCGTGCTGTTCAGCAATTTCAGCAGCAACTGGCCGAATTAGCCATCTCTGGGATACAACCGCAGTTTACTACCTGGGTTTCCTGGCTGACCGATCCGCAAATCACCGGTTTTGCTCGCGACATCATATTATCCGATGCCATGCTCGGTTATTTGCATTTTGTTTCCGATGTTGGGCGCAACGGTAATAACTGGTTATACAGCAGTGTGCCTTATCGTCTGCAATCGCCAGCGCCAGATGCGGTCAGCCAATGGCAACAGTCGGTGGCATCGGGGAGCAGCGCTGCGTATGTCGACTCGCTGGCGCCCAGGCATTCACAATACGCCAAGATGCACGATGCGTTGAAAAGCATGTTGGTGGATACGCGTCCCTGGCCGGCATTAAATCTGTCTGAAACGTTACGTCCGGGACAACAAAGCCGGGAACTGACGGAGCTGCGCGAAATTTTGCAACGGACTGGCATGCTCACGACTACAGAGAATATTACGCTGTTCAATGAACAGACAACTGCGGGAGCATCCGTCACGCAACAAACAACACAAGCGCCAATGGCGAGCATCGGCGACAGCGCCGAGGTGAATTCTGAAAACCGCTATGGCGGTGAACTGGTTGAAGCGGTCAAGCGTTTCCAACGGTGGCAGGGGCTGGCGGATGACGGCGTGATCGGAAAACGAACCCGTGACTGGCTGAACGTTTCGCCACAGATGCGGGCAGCGTTGCTGGCGCTGAATATCCAGCGACTGCGTTTGCTGCCGGATAATGTCAACACTGGCATTTTGGTAAATATTCCCAATTACTCGCTGATTTACTATCAGGATGGCGCGGAGCGACTGTCATCGCGGGTGATTGTCGGGCAGCCTAAACGTAAAACGCCATTGATGAGCAGTTCGCTTAATAATGTGGTGGTCAATCCGCCGTGGAATGTACCCACTAAGCTGACGCGTCAGGATATTATTCCGAAGGTTATTCAAGACCCTGGCTACTTGCAGCGTCATGGTTATACGGTGCTGTCCGGCTGGAGTCAGGATTCAGAAGTGATTGATCCGACGATGATTGACTGGTCCATGGTTTCGCCGGCGCGTTTTCCTTATCGACTGCGCCAGGCGCCAGGCGCTAACAACTCGCTAGGTCGCTATAAGTTTAACATGCCGAATTCGGAAGCCATCTATCTGCACGACACGCCGAGTCATGATCTGTTTCAGCGTGATGTCCGGGCGCTGAGTTCGGGCTGCGTACGCGTCAACAAGGCATCTGAACTGGCTGGCATGTTGCTACACGATGCGGGATGGAATAATGCACGTATTTCCGCAACGCTTGAGCAGGGCAATACCACCTATGTACCGATGAAACACCGAATTCCGGTCAGCCTGTATTATTTAACCGCGTGGGTCGCAGAGGATGGTAAACCGCAGTTCAGAACAGATATTTACAATTATGATGACACGGCGAGTTCGGGTACGCACATACTGTCAAAAGCCGGATTATTATTACTGTAATTACTGAAAATAGCGCGATTTAGCGAAATAGATACAGACTTTCCTCCAGGGGATCGTTGCGATCCCTTTCAAACCCTGAATAAAGCAGGTTGACTCGCTTTTCATAGGCGGTTAAGGTTCAAAACGGTGCATTTTATGTACTCCCATTGACATCGTTTTTTCCAGGATAATTCGCGCTATGGAACACATTGACAATCATCGACGCAAATGGCTTGCGCTGGGTGGGGTTGCATTAGGGATGACTCTGCTTCCCGGTCAGGCGTTCGCCATGTTATCGACCCCGCGTCCACGTATTTTAACGCTTGATAACCTTAATACGGGCGAACATCTTAAAACAGAGTTTTTCGATGGCAGACGCTACAATAAAGAAGAGTTGTCCCGTTTGAACCATTTCTTCCGTGACTACCGCGCAAATAAAGTCAAAGCAATCGATCCGCTACTTTTTGATCAGCTTTACCGTTTGCAGGTGATGCTGGAAACGAATAAACCAGTGCAGCTAATTTCTGGATATCGGTCAATCAACACCAATAACGCGCTCCGGGCGCATCATACTGGCGTTGCCAAGCAAAGTTATCACACCAAAGGGCAAGCGATGGACTTTCATATCAACGGGGTTCAACTTGCTAATCTGCGAAAAGCGGCACTAAAGATGCGGGCTGGTGGCGTTGGTTACTATCCTCGTAGTAATTTTGTTCATATCGATACCGGCCCTGTTCGCACTTGGTAGCGTTTCTGATTACGATGGATTGGCTTAAGGTCGTTTACCCTGCCGGTTACGGCTAAGTCTGACACCGCTTCATTGCGGATTTTTACGGCGGCTAAATCTGTCAGGTTGACTCAAAATGGAGCGGTATGAAATATCAAATAGTTCCTGTGACGGCGTTCAGCCAGAACTGTACATTACTGTGGTGTGAGGCGACTAACGATGCCGCCATTGTCGATCCCGGTGGTGATGCGGATAAAATCAAACGCGCGGTGACGAATGCAGGCATCAAAGTAACGCAAATATTACTGACTCATGGGCATTTAGACCATGTTGGCGCCGCGGCCGAACTTGCGGAATACTATCAGGTACCGATTGTTGGTCCCCACATTAAAGATGCTTTCTGGTTGGAAGGATTATCGGCACAGAGCCATATGTTTGGTCTGGGTGAATGCAAACCGGTAACGCCGTCACGCTGGTTACAAGAAGGGGATACGGTCAATGTGGGTAAGCTGGCGTTGGCCGTATTCCACTGCCCTGGTCATACGCCCGGTCATATCGTCTTTTTTGATGAGGTTTCACGGCTGGCCCAGGTTGGCGACGTGATTTTTAACGGTGGCGTGGGGCGTACCGACTTTCCGCAGGGCGATCATCAGGCATTAATCTCCTCGATCAAAAATAAACTGTTTCCTCTGGGTGACGATGTCACTTTTATTCCCGGACATGGGCCTATGTCGACGTTGGGCCAGGAGAGGAAAACCAATCCTTTTGTGCGTGATGAACCTACAATTTAGTCTTTTTTATCAAAGACACCCGTAAAAAAGCCGGCTTATTCGCCGGCTTTTTCGTTAACCGCTATCGGGTTGTTTGTTATAGCACCGCGACAATGGCCTCACACAACGGGGCCATGTTTTCAGGCGTCATGCCTGCAACGTTGATACGGCCGGAATTAACGGCATAAACGCCAAATTCATCACGCAGGCGCAGTACCTGATCTTTATTCAGTCCGCTGAATGAGAACATGCCATTTTGGTCAATAATAAAAGAGAAGTCCTGTTTGGCACCTTTTTCCTGTAGCGTATTCACAAACAATTGACGCATGCGTTGAATACGTTCGCGCATTGCCGTCAGTTCTTGCTCCCAGATAGCGCGCAGCGCGTCGTTACCCAGAATGGTTGCAACTACGGTTGCACCGTGTGACGGCGGGTTGGAGTAGTTTGCGCGAATAGCGGCTTTCACCTGACTGAACGCTTTATCGGCGATCCCTGCATCAGCGGCAACCACCGTGCAGGCGCCCACTCGCTCGTTATACAGACCGAAGTTCTTGGAATAAGAACTGCAAACGATCAGTTCGCGGTGTTTTGCTGCAAAAATGCGTAGACCTTCCGCGTCTTCTTCCAGTCCGCGGGCAAAACCCTGATAGGCGAAATCAAACAGCGGCAGCCAACCTTTTTGTACGGAAAGCTCGGCCAGTGTGGTCCACTGTTCTGCCGTAGGATCGATACCCGTAGGGTTATGGCAACAACCGTGGAAAAGCACCACATCGCCTGCCTGAGCCGCGTTAAGGCTGCTGAGCAGGCTATCGAAATCCATTGAATGGTTGGCTGCATCGTAGTAATGGTACTCGCAGATTTCCAGACCGACGGCAGAAAACACATTTTTGTGGTTCGGCCAGGTAGGGGTGCTGATCCAGATGCGTTTTGCTGACGTCTGGTTAGCAATGAAGTCGGCAGCGACACGCAGACCGCCAGTACCGCCCGGCGTTTGCGCCGTACGTGCGCGTTTATGGGTGATGATGCTGTTTTCTTTGCCAAACAGCAATTCCTGTGTGCAGTGGGCAAAAGCGGGTAGACCATCAATGCCCAAATAGTTTTTTGTCGTCTCGTTTTCTAACAGAAACTGTTCTGCTTTTTTAACGCTGGTCAGTACCGGTGTTTTGCCTGTTTCATCTTTATAAACACCGATTCCTAAGTTGATTTTGCCCGGACGATCATCAGCGCGGAAAAGATCGATCAGCCCAAGAATAGGATCGGCGGGTGCGGCGGAGATATTTTCAAACATTGATAGGGTGTTCCATGACAGAGGTTAAGCAAGAAATCTCAGATTACCGCCAGTAAAAGGCTTTGCCAACCATTGAATCAAAAAGAAGGGGAAATAATAAAGGGACAAGGGGAAACAAAATAATAGTCTGGTTAAAAAGAGATTATGGAGATTTAGGCATAAAATGCACCAACAAAAAGACAGAACCGAAGCTCTGTCTTTTTGGAACGATAAACGGTTAAACCGTTACATAATGCTCTATCAGATTAGAACTGATATTTCACACCAACTGCAACAACGTCATCATCATGAGTATCGCCACTCACAACATATGCATTATCACTGTCAAGCAGGTTAATTTTGTATTCGGCGTAAGTCTGGAAGTTCTTGTTGAAATCGTAGTACGCGGCAACGCTAACATATTTGTTCACGTATTCGTCTATGCCGCTGTTGTCTTGCTTACCTTTACCCTGAACGTACGCCAGAGAAGGCGTTAAGCCGAAATCAAAAGTATATTGAGCGACAGCTTCAAAGATTTCAGTTTTGTCCAGCGGCAGACCCCCGTCTAGGGCCAGATTACGGAATTCGCCGTAAGTCGCGGCCAGATAAAGGTTGTTAGCGTCATATTTTACGCCGGTAGCCCAGGTTTCAGCTTTCTTGCCGCGACCGTCAGCAGTAAGGTTCTGACCAGTAGTGCGTTTTACTGTGGCATATGAACCAATAAAGCCCAGACCCATGTCGGAGTCATAGCTCAGAGAGGTACCCCAGCCGTCGCCGTTAGCTTTTCTATCCGTAGCAGAACGGCCAGCGCTCGTGTCGTCGCTATCTTTACTGATAGCCTGCAAACCAAAATTCAAGCCGTCTACCAGACCAAAGAAACCGTTGTTGCGGTAAGTCAGCAAGCCGCTTTTACGACCGGTCAAGGTGTCGGTATAGCTATGATCGCCGCCAAAAGCCGGCAGAACGTCGGTGTAGGAAATACCTTCATAACCGATACCCTGGTTACGACCGTAATCCAATGAACCAAAATCGGCAAATTTAAGACCAGCGAAGGCAAAACGAGTTTTGACGTTATTGCTTTCAGAGCTATTGGCGCTGAATTCAGATTCGAAACGACCATAGCCAGTCAGCTCACTATTAATCTGAGTTTCGCCTCTGATACCCAGACGAGCACGAGTCCCATCGCCATTGTCGTCATCGGCTTCAGAGAAGAAATGACGGCCTTCCATACGGCCATAAATATCCAGCTTATTGCCGTCTTTGTTGTAGACTTCTGCTGCGTTTGCCGCGCCAGCAGCTAACAGAACTGGGATTACCACTGCAAGAACATTGCGTTTCATCATTATTACCCTCATTGGTGTTTTGTAGACACCTGCCACTGCCATAAAAAATTCCTTACGGAACTATTCCTGAAAGTTTGGTGTCGTCCTGTGTCTGAACGCAGTTTTCCATTCGCTCGCTAGTTAATCTACCCCGAATGTGCTACTAACTTCGCAATCAAGTAACTAATAGAAAATATGTATTACAAAATGTAAATATCGCGGAACTTTGTGAGGCAACTCTAGAATTAAAAAAAAAGAGCCGGAACACTCGACTCTATTTTTCTACATATTTGTTTTACTTATATTAAATTTTTATTTAGAAACTGGCGTTGCGGGGTGTCCGAGGGAACGGGATGACATCCCGCACATTTTGCACTCCGGTAACGTAGGCAACCAGACGTTCAAATCCCAATCCGAAACCAGAATGCGGTATCGTGCCGTAACGACGCAGATCCCGATACCACCAGTAGTCTTCTTTATCTAAACCCATCGCCTCCAGACGGCTATCCAACTGTTCCAGACGCTCCTCACGTTGTGAACCGCCGATAATTTCACCAATGCCCGGCGCCAGAACATCCATAGCGGCAACGGTTTTACCGTCGCTGTTCATGCGCATATAAAATGCTTTGATGTCTTTAGGGTAGTTTTTGACCACCACCGGTGCTTTGAAATGTTTTTCCGCCAAATAGCGCTCATGTTCGGACGAGAGATCGACGCCCCAGTAAACCGGGTTTTCAAACGGTTGACCGCAGTTCAGCAATATTTCCACGGCATCGGTATAGTCGACCTGAGCAAAATCAGAGGTGATAAAGTTTTCCAGACGGCTGATCGCCTCTTTATCTACGCGCTCGGCAAAAAACGCCATGTCATCGGCGCGTTCGTCAAGAACGGCTTTAAAGACGTACTTCAACAGGCTTTCTGCCAACCCGGCGATATCGTCCAGCGATGCAAAAGCCACTTCCGGCTCGATCATCCAGAATTCAGCGAGATGACGGCTGGTATTGGAGTTTTCTGCGCGGAATGTTGGACCGAAGGTGTACACTTTGGAAAGTGCGCAGGCATAGGTTTCGCCGTTCAACTGACCGGATACGGTGAGAAACGCTTCTTTGCCAAAAAAGTCTTCGCTGAAATCCACTTTGCCTTGTTCTGTACGCGGCAGATTTTCCAGATCGAGGGTGGAAACGCGGAACATTTCGCCCGCGCCTTCCGTATCGGAGGCCGTAATCAGCGGCGTTGATACCCAGAAGTAACCATTTTCATGGAAGAAACGGTGAATTGCCTGAGCCAGCGTGTGACGAACGCGGGTAACGGCGCCAATCAAATTGGTGCGCGGACGCAAATGCGCCACTTCACGCAGATATTCGATGCTGTGGCGTTTGGCCGCCATCGGGTAGGTATCTGGATCGTCCACCCAGCCGACAACGCTGACAGAGGATGCCTGCAACTCAAAGCTTTGGCCTTCACCCGGCGAGGCGGCGACTTTGCCGGTGACTTCCACGGAACACCCCGTGGTCAGACGCAGAACTTCATTCTGGTAATTGGAGAGATGATTATTAACGACAGCCTGTAATGGATTAAAGCAGGAACCGTCATAAACGGCAACAAAGGAGATACCGGCTTTAGAATCTCTCCGGGTACGTACCCAGCCGCGCACGGTGACTTCGCTGTCAACGGCAATACGGCCTTGCAGTACGTCGACTACAGGCACTACGCTCATAAAATTCTCTCTTCAATTAATCGTTTCAGAAATAAATCAGTGGATGCCCTGAAAAGGGTAATTCGCTATGTTACTAGCCGTCTGGCAGGACACAAGCAGAAATCACCGGAATGCAACAAGTTTTGCGCATTCCTGCTTATCCGGGCTAAAAGTTAGGCAGTCTTTCAGAGTTAAAGGGATTAACTGGCTTTTCTTATGCGGGGCAGATCGAATGCTTTGCGCAATTCACACACAAAGGCTTGATCCTGACAAATGGTTTTTCCCGGGCTATCGGAAAGTTTCGCCACTGGTTTGCCATTGCATTCCACCAGCTTGATCACGATATTCAACGGTGTAGTGCCCGGAATATCGCAAGTCAATCGAGTACCGATGCCAAATACCAGATTGATGCGCTGCCGGAAATGACCATACAGCTTGAGCGCTTTATCAAGATTCAGATTATCGGAAAACACCAGCATTTTGCGCATTGGATCAATGTTTAAACGCTGATAATGAGCAATCGCTTTTTCTCCCCAATCCACCGGGTCGCCAGAATCATGACGTAACCCCTGATAGGATTCGGCGAACCGGGCGTCAAAATCGCGCAGGAAGGCGTCCATGGAAATGCAGTCAGTCAGCGCAATGCCCAGTTGATTGGGATATTCGTTTAACCACATCTGTAACGCCGCTCGCTGACTGTTGGCAAGATCCGGGCTGATTCGCTGATGCGCCTGGAACCATTCGTGAGCCTGAGTACCAACGGGCGTCAATGTTAAACGACGCGCTAAATCATAGTTGCTGGTGCCGATTAAGTACGGAAACTCAGATTGCAGTTTACTGACGATTGCATGTTGCACATCGCGCGAGAATCGACGACGAGTGCCAAAATCCATAAGTTTAAATTGGCTGATATCTATACCGGCGCTGTTACGCTGGAAATGGGCCAGGGTTTTATCAAGCTGAGCCGTAGCCTGTTCCGCGCCGAACTGTGGGGTTCGATTCCGGTGAACCACTTCGCTGATCACCGCCAGCAGCGGCACTTCCCACAGAATGACTTCGCGCCACGGTCCGGCAATCCGGATATCAAGATTGCCGTGGTTATTCTTGATACTTACCTGCTGCGGATTAAAACGAAACGTTTTCAGCCAGTTCAGATAATCCTGCTTGAAAAACGGCAAGGAAGAAAGGTAGGTAAACTCTTCGTCGTTTAACGATAAAAAGCGCATAAGAGCAACCTGCTCGGTTATCTCTTCGGCATAAATTCCCAACAAATCATCGCCGCGACAGCGGAATTCGGCCGCAACATCGACAGAGTAATAATGGTGATACACCGCCTGCTGCATATGTAGCTTGTAAGCATCGGTATCCAGTAATGAAGTCAGAATCGGAGACGTGTGTAAGGTCATAATGCGTTACAGCATCCTCGTTAGACGCATATCCGCGTTCGAGACAATCGCAAGGTTCGGTTAGTATACCTTGATTCTCATTTTTTTACCTTATCACAACATTGATGGTGTACCCGGGCGAGATTCAAACATGCTGTATATTGTCTTGGTAACATCGACGTAACAGGAATAGACTTTGTTCCTAATGCTAATGAGGAGATGGAAACGTAATATGAATCGACAGCCGCAAGTGAAATATCGCCACGATTACCGCGCGCCGGATTACACCATTACGGATATCGCCCTGCATTTTGATCTGCATGCGGAGAATACGCGTGTAAAAGCAGAAAGCCAGGTGGTGTTGCAAGGGGAAGCGGACGCGCCGCTTAAGCTGGATGGCGAGGGGCTGACGCTGATGAGCCTGAGTGTTGATGGCGTGGCCTGGCCGCACTACGAGCAACGGGATGACGGTTTGGTACTGACGAAATTACCCGCCAGATTTAAACTCAGCATTGAAACTTACATTAACCCGGCGGCCAACAGTGCGCTGGAGGGGCTGTATCAGTCAGGTGACGCGCTGTGTACCCAGTGTGAGGCCGAAGGATTTCGCCACATTACCTATTATCTTGATCGCCCGGATGTTTTGGCCAAATTTACCACGCGCATTGTTGCGGACAAAGCCCGCTATCCTTATTTATTGTCCAACGGCAACCGCATCGCCCAGGGTGAACTTGAAGGGGGGCGTCACTGGGTTGAATGGCATGATCCATTCCCTAAACCTTGCTACTTGTTTGCGCTGGTTGCCGGTGATTTTGATGTGTTGCGGGATAGCTTTACCACTCGCTCCGGCCGTGATGTGGCGTTGGAACTCTACGTTGACCGCGGTAATCTCGACCGTGCCGGCTGGGCCATGACTTCATTACAGAATGCAATGAAGTGGGATGAAACCCGTTTTGGTCTCGAATATGACCTCGACATCTATATGATTGTGGCGGTGGACTTCTTCAATTTGGGGGCGATGGAAAATAAAGGTCTGAACATTTTCAACTCCAAGTATGTGCTGGCCAAAGCGGAAACCGCCACGGATAAAGACTACCTGAACATTGAGGCGGTGATCGGTCACGAATATTTTCATAACTGGACGGGAAACCGCGTTACCTGCCGCGACTGGTTCCAGCTCAGCCTTAAAGAAGGGCTGACGGTGTTCCGCGATCAGGAGTTCAGTTCGGATTTAGGCTCGCGTCCTGTGAATCGCATCAACCACGTGCGTATCATGCGCGGCGCCCAGTTCGCCGAGGACGCCGGTCCAATGTCGCATCCGATCCGTCCCGATCAGGTAATAGAAAAGAACAACTTCTATACTCTGACCGTGTATGAGAAGGGGGCGGAAGTGATCCGCATGATGCATACCTTATTAGGCGAGGCGAAGTTCCAGGCCGGGATGCGCCTCTACTTTGAGCGTCATGACGGCAGCGCCGTCACCTGCGACGATTTCGTTCAGGCGATGGAAGAGGCGTCCGGCGTGGATCTCACGCAGTTCCGCCGCTGGTATAGTCAGTCCGGCACGCCGGTGCTGACCGTGCGTGATGATTACGATCCGCAAACGCAGCAATATAGATTGAGCGTTAGCCAGATAACGCCGGCAGGCGCGGATAAGCAGCCCAAGCCGCCGCTGCATATTCCGCTGGATATTGAGCTGTATGATCAGCAAGGGCAGGTCATTCCATTACAGAATGAGGGAGAACGGCTGTCCTCGGTATTGAATGTCACTGAATCTGAGCAAACCTTTATTTTCGATCGGGTTTCCAGCCAGCCGATTCCTTCTTTATTACGTGAATTCTCCGCCCCGGTAAAACTGAATTATACCTGGAGTGATGCGCAACTGACTTTCCTGATGCATCACGCCAGCAATGCGTTTTCCCGCTGGGACGCGGCGCAAAGCCTGCTGTCCAATTACGTTCGCCTGAATGTTGCCCGTTATCAGCAAAAGCAGGCGCTTTCATTACCGATGCACGTGGTTGATGCATTTCGTGGCATATTGCTGGATGACAAACTGGGGCCGATGCTGGTATCGCAGATCCTGACATTGCCCAGTGAAAATGAGATCGCCGAGTTGTTTGAGATTATCGATCCCACGGCGATTGCCGCCGTCCGCGGCGGTATTGTGCGGGCGCTGGCAAAAGAGATGGCCGATGAATGGCTGGCGGTTTATCACGCTAATCTTACGCCTCAATATCGGGTTGAACATGCGGACATCGGCAAACGCGCGCTACGCAATGTCTGCCTCGATTATTTGGCATTCGGGGATGATGCCCTGGCTGACAAACTGATCGTGGCGCAGTTTGAACGGGCCGACAACATGACCGATTCGCTGGCGGCATTGTCTGCCGCGGTGAGCGCCCAGTTGCCGTGCCGTGAGGAACTGCTGTCCCGGTTTGATGAGCGCTGGCATCAGGACGGCCTGGTTATGGACAAGTGGTTTACTTTGCAGGCCACCAGTCCGGCGGCGGAGGTATTGGGCCGGGTACGTGAGCTTTTGGGCCATCGCTCGTTCAGCCTGAATAACCCGAACCGTCTGCGGTCGTTGGTCGGCGCGTTTGCCGCTTCCAATCCGGCGGCCTTTCACGCGGATAATGGCAGCGGTTACCGTTTCCTGACTGAGATACTGGCCGATTTGAACACGCGCAATCCTCAGGTCGCGGCGCGGTTGATCGAGCCTTTGATCCGGTTGAAACGCTATGATGCAAAGCGGCAGGCGTTGATGCGTGAGTCGTTGGAACAGTTGAAGGCGTTGGAAAATCTGTCGGGCGATCTGTTCGAGAAGATCGATAAAGCCCTACAAGATTAAAACTGTTTATTAAAGGGAAACGCCACGCGCGCATTTGCCGTGCCGCGTGTGGCTGCAAGCGCCATATCGCCGTTTCCCTTACCCCTAAACGTTTTACTTTCCGCTACGATAGAATTACCATCACGCCGGTGCGCGAAACCGTATTCCGACTTTATTTATTACGATTGGGGTCCCAGCAGGAGACGATATGTTTTATCCCATTATCAGGAAAGCGTTATTTCAGCTCGATCCAGAACGAGCTCATGAACTGACCTTCCAACAATTACGCCGTATCACCAACACGCCATTTGAATTTCTCGTCCGTCAGTCTGTTCCTACCAAGCCGGTCACTTGCATGGGGCTGTCATTTAAAAATCCACTGGGTTTGGCTGCCGGTCTTGATAAAGATGGAGAATGTATTGATGCGCTGGGCGCGATGGGATTCGGGTTTATTGAAGTCGGAACTGTAACGCCGCGCCCACAGCCGGGAAATGACAAACCGAGATTGTTTAGAATGATTGAAGCGGAAGGTTTAATTAACCGGATGGGTTTCAATAATAAGGGGGTGGATTACCTGGTTGAGAATGTCAAAAAAACACGTTTCGGCGGGGTATTAGGGATCAATATCGGTAAAAATAAAGATACGCCGGTAGAACAGGGCAAAGATGATTATTTGATCTGCATGGATAAAATTTATCCTCATGCGGGCTATATTGCGATCAATATATCTTCTCCAAATACGCCGGGGCTGAGAAGCCTGCAATATGGTGAAGCGCTTGACGATCTTTTACAGTCGATAAAAAATAAGCAGACCGAGTTAAATGAGAAATATCAGAAATATGTTCCGGTAGCGGTAAAGATCGCGCCGGATCTTTCTGAAGAAGAATTGATCCAGGTTGCGGATAGTCTGGCGCGCCATAACATCGACGGGGTTATTGCCACTAATACTACGCTTGAGCGAAAACTGATTCAGGGATTAAATCATTGTGGTCAGAGCGGGGGATTAAGCGGTCGGCCTTTACAATTGCACAGCACAGAAATTATCCGGCGTTTATCTCAGGAATTATCCGGCCGTTTACCCATTATCGGTGTCGGCGGTATTGATTCTCTGATGGCGGCCCGCGAGAAAATGGATGCCGGGGCGACGCTGATTCAAATTTATTCCGGATTTATTTTTCGTGGACCGGGTCTGATAAAAGATATCGTTACACATATTTAATCCTTTCTACCTTTCATTCTATCGCCGGGGGTTTATTTATTCCCTCGGCTGGTCTATATTTTATTCGTTTGTGTTAATAAACTATCAACATTGAGCTGATTTTTTGGCGACATTTTGCAATCAGTCATTTCTGATTCTTGTTTAACAGAAGAGCAAAGAACGAAAGGCGAAGGATAAATAAGATGAAGTTAAAACCCGATGATAGCTGGCGCTGGTTTTTTGACACCGAACATGATCGGCTGATGTTGGATCTGGCAAATGGCATGTTATTCCGTTCGCGCTTTCCATCCAAAATGCTGACGCCGGATGCGTTTAATGAATGCGCATTCTGTGTTGAAGATGCCGCTTTATTTTTTACCTATAACGATAAATGTCAGAAAATGGCGTTAAATCGTTCGCTGCAAAGCGAGTTAATATTGAATGCGCTGGTAGCCAGTCGGTTTCTCAAACCGTTAATGCCCAAAAGCTGGCATTTTGATCAGCAGCCTGTTTCGAATGATTATTTGCCGCAGACCGGGGATCTGGTGCAGGTGCGGGTCACTGAAAATCAGGAAACGGCCTGTTTTCTGGTAGCGGAAGCCGGCGATAAAGCCAGCCTGTGTCTGCTGGCGCAAGAACACTTAACGCTGAATGCGAAGACGATGATTCTGGGTGATGCAATAAAAATTATGCACGACAGATTATTGCCTGCTGACGCGCAGCATACGGCTGAGCAGGAATCTTCTGCGTTCCATTATGCTAAAGTCGTTTAACGGCTCTTGCCATCGCACTGCTCATTGCAGAGTGATATTGCCCTGGGGAATGCAGCTACAGGCGAGGATCGCGCCGTTTTTCCCTATCGCACTTTCCTTGAGTGCTGAAACCTCTCCACTGACCAGCGTCAGTTTACAACTCCCGCATATTCCGGCGCGGCACGAATAAGGCACGCGAATTCCTTGTTGTTCCAACTGTTCCAGCAAGATTTGCTGGTTATTACCGGGCAGACGTTTTCCCTGATACTCAATGGTTATCGCTTGTTCGCTTTGCGGTTTGACCGCCATGTTTTCAACGACGCGACCTGCGCCATAGGGACGCGGCGGTTTAGTCGCCAGGACTTCCAGCGTATCGCCAACGCGAATAATGCCGGTATTTCGGGCAATCAGGTTCTGACCAAAGTCGACATCGCCGTTTTCGGCTGTGCGGAAGGATTTCAGCGTCGCCAGTGGTTCTGAGGTCGGGTGCTTTCTGCCATGCTCAATGCTGACCGTGGTCAGCACGCAGCGGCTACAGGGGGTGATAACATCAAAAATAACATCGCCGACCCGCACGGTTTGCCAACTATCTTCGGCAAACGCCGCCGCGCCTGTCACCACCAGATTGGGGCGGAACTGCTCAATTTTGATCCCGGCCGGGCAGCGCTGGCGCAGCGCCTGAAAAGACGCTTCGTTGATCAAGAGAAAGGGATAGCCATCGGCAAAAGAGAGCGGAACCTCAGGATGGCGTTTTACACGGCGTGAGGGTTCGCGGCCAACCCAGCGCAGTTGTACCTGACGCTGAAAATAACCGCTCAACCAGGTGTTGATCGCATCCGGCGCCACCTGTGACGTAAAGTGATTACCCCAGACTTCCGTAGGCTGCGGGGTGGGGATGAAGTCAGTAAAGCGAACGCTGGCGGATTGTCCGTCCGGTGCGGAGAGACACAGTCCATCCGGTAACAGTGCGGGGGTGAACAACACCATTTGCGGATATCGGCGGGCGGTAATAAAGGTGCCATCGGTCTCGGTAATCATAAAGGTTCGGTCATGCGCCAATCCGCTGACGAAGGCCGCGGCATGGGACAGTTGCAAACCTCGCATGGATTTTACCGGATGGATATAAAGCCGCGTTACGCCGATCACTGAAGGTTCCTTACAGAAGTAAAACGGCAACTTTATGACAAGCGTCCCGGATTAGCTATAATGCGCCTCAATTTTCTTTTTGGTGCCATTTTATTTTGGTGATTGTGACGATATGAATGCTCTGTTTGCCAGCACGGGCCGTGGTCTGGAAGAATTATTAAAAAGTGAGCTTGAGGCGCTGGGCGCTCAGGCCTGTGCCGTGGTGCAAGGCGGGGTGCATTTTCAGGGCGATAGCCGTCTGTTGTATCAGAGCCTGTTGTGGAGCCGTCTGGCATCGCGCATTTTACTGCCGCTCAATGCCTTCAAGGTATACAGCGATTTAGATTTGTACCTCGGCGTACAGGCTATCGACTGGTCAACGATTTTCGCCGTCGATAAAACGTTTGCCGTGCATTTTACCGGCACCAACGACGATATCCGCAATAGCCAGTATGGTGCGCTAAAAGTGAAAGACGCCATTGTGGACAGCTTTACCCGCAAAACGGGTCACCGCCCGGATGTGGCGAAACAGCAGCCGGATATTCGCATCAACGTTTTTCTACAACGCGATACCGTCAGCGTGGCGTTGGATCTGAGTGGCGAAGCCTTGCACCAGCGCGGCTATCGCGATCGGACTGGGCTGGCGCCGCTGAAAGAAAACCTGGCGGCGGCGATTGTGCTGCGATCCGGTTGGCAAAAGGGCGATCCGATGGTCGATCCGATGTGTGGTTCCGGTACGCTTTTAATTGAGGCGGCGATGATGGCCGCCGATCGTGCGCCCGGTTTGCATCGTACCCATTGGGGCTTTAATGCCTGGTTGCAGCACGATGCCGAACTGTGGCGTGAGTTGACGGCGGCGGCGCAAAACCGGGCGCGTCTGGGCATGCGTGAGACCCCCTCCCGCTTTTGGGGTTCCGATAACGATCGCCAGGTGATTGAGCTAGCCAAAGCCAATGCCCGTCGCGCAGGCGTTGATGAATTGATTACCTTTGCGGTGAAAGATGTGGCTCAGATCCAGAATCCTTTACCTTCAGCGCCAACAGGAACGGTGGTCAGCAACCCGCCTTACGGTGAGCGTCTGGAAAGCGAACCGGCATTGATTGCACTGCACAACTTGCTGGGACGCAAGATGAAAAATGATTTTGGCGGCTGGCAACTGTCGCTGTTCAGTGCGTCGCCGGAACTGCTTAGCTGTCTGCAATTACGCGCGGAGCGTCAGTTTAAGGCTAAAAACGGCCCGCTCGAGTGCGTGCAGAAAAATTATCAGCTTGCCGAGGGCCAGAGCGCAACCTGCGGTCAAATTGCTGAGGATTTTGCCAACCGCCTGCGTAAGAACCTGCGCAAGTTGGAAAAATGGGCGAAGCAGCAGAGGATTGAGTGTTACCGTCTCTATGATGCCGACCTGCCTGAATTCAATGTGGCGGTTGATCGCTACGGCAGTTGGGTGGTGGTGCAGGAATATGCGCCGCCTAAAACCATTGATGCCCAGAAAGCGCGTCAGCGCCTGTTTGATGTGATTAACGCGACGCTGAGCGTGCTGGCGCTGCCATCCAACCGTCTGGTCCTGAAAACCCGCGAACGCCAGAAGGGGAAAAGTCAGTATGAGAAACTGGCGCAGAAGGGCGAATTTTTACAGGTGGAAGAGTATAACGCCAAACTGTGGGTCAACCTGACCGACTATCTGGACACCGGGCTGTTTCTCGATCACCGTATCGCCCGCAAAATGCTGGGCGAAATGAGCAACGGGAAAGATTTTCTCAACCTGTTCGCCTATACCGGTACGGCCAGCGTCCATGCCGGATTGGGTGGGGCGCGGACCACCACGACGGTGGATATGTCACGCACGTATCTGGAGTGGGCGGAAAAAAACCTGCGGGCCAACGGCCTGACCGGACGTCAGCATCGTTTGATTCATGCGGATTGTCTGTCGTGGCTGCGTGAGGCCAACGAACAGTTTGACGTTATTTTTATCGATCCACCGACGTTCTCAAACTCGAAACGCATGGAAGACACCTTTGATGTGCAGCGCGATCATCTGGCATTAATGAAAGATCTTAAACGGTTGTTGCGTCGCGGCGGCATCATTATGTTTTCCAACAATAAACGCGGCTTCCAGATGGATATGCCGGGATTAGCGGCGTTGGGATTGGACGCGAAAGAGATTACCGCCCGTACGCAATCACAGGATTTTGCCCGAAACCGTCAGATTCACAACTGCTGGCTGCTGACGCACGCCGGAGAGGAAAAGTAACAGATGTCATTAATCAGCGTATCGGGCGCATGGCTGTCATTCAGCGATGCGCCGCTGTTAGATAACACCGAGCTTCATATTGAAGAAAACGAACGCGTATGTCTGGTGGGCCGCAACGGTGCAGGTAAATCAACTTTGTTGAAGATACTGGCAAAAGAAATCCCACTGGATGATGGGCGTATGACCTATGAGCAGGATTTGATCGTGGCGCGCTTGCAGCAAGATCCGCCGCGTGACGTTGCTGGCAGCGTGTTTGATTTTGTGGCCGAAGGCGTGGCGGCGCAGGCGGACTATCTGAAAAACTATCACGCGACCTTGCGCCTGATTGAAACCGATCCCAGCGAAACGCATCTAAATCAGTTGGCGAAGCTACAGGAAATTCTTGAACATCAGGGACTGTGGCAGTTGGAAAGCCGTATTCACGAAGTGCTGGCGCAACTCGGTCTGAGCGCCGACGCGCCGCTGGCTTCGCTCTCAGGCGGCTGGCTGCGCAAAGCCGCGCTGGGCCGGGCGCTGGTCAGCGCGCCGAGCGTGTTGCTGCTGGACGAGCCGACCAACCATCTGGACATCGAAACCATCGACTGGCTGGAAACCTTCCTGAAAACGTTTCAGGGCAGTATCGTCTTTATCTCGCATGACCGTTCCTTTATTCGCAACATGGCGACCCGGATTGTCGATCTTGACCGCGGCAAACTGGTTTCCTGGCCGGGAAATTACGATAAATATCTGGAAGGCAAAGAAGAAGCCCTGCGGGTGGAAGACCTGCAAAACGCCGAGTTCGATCGCAAACTGGCGCAGGAGGAAGTCTGGATACGTCAGGGAATTAAGGCTCGCCGTACCCGTAATGAAGGCCGTGTCAGGGCGTTGAAGGCCATGCGTAATGCACGCTCACAGCGGCGTGAAGTGATGGGCGCGGCAAAAATGCAGGTGGAGGAGGCAGCTCGTTCCGGCAAAATTGTGTTTGAACTGGAAGAGGTTAATTATCAGATCGATAATAAAGTCCTGACCCGTCATTTTTCCGCACAGGTACAGCGCGGCGATAAAATCGCGCTGGTCGGGCCGAACGGCTGTGGTAAAACCACGCTGCTGAAGCTGATGCTGGGTGAACTGACGCCGACCAGCGGGCGTGTGCATTGCGGCACGAAGCTGGAGGTCGCTTATTTTGATCAGCACCGCGCCGAGTTGGACCCTGAACGCACCGTGATGGATAACCTGGCGGAAGGTAAGCAGGAAGTGATGGTCAATGGCCGTCCGCGCCATGTGCTCGGTTACCTGCAAGACTTTCTGTTCCATCCGAAACGCGCCATGACGCCGGTGAAAGCGCTGTCAGGCGGCGAGCGCAACCGTTTATTACTGGCGCGGTTGTTCCTGAAACCCAGCAATCTGTTGATCCTTGATGAGCCGACCAACGATCTGGATGTGGAAACGCTGGAACTGCTGGAGGAGTTGATCGACGGTTATCAGGGCACGGTGCTGCTGGTCAGCCACGACCGCCAGTTTGTGGATAATTCAGTAACGGAATGCTGGATCTTTGAAGGCGACGGCGCGATCTCCCGCTATGTCGGGGGGTATTACGACGCTCAGCAACAACGCGCTGAGTCGACACCGCTGCGCACGGTATCCGCTCCGGCAGCGTCTACGCCATCGGCGCCTGCGGCGAATACCGCACAGGCCGCTAAACGTAATTCGGGTAAACTAAGCTATAACCAGCAGCGCGAGTTGGATCAGCTACCGCTGAAAATCGAGCAACTGGAACAGCAAATTGACGCGCTGCAAACGCAGGTGAGCGATGCCGGGTTCTTTAGCCGTTCGCATGAGGAAACACAGCAGGTACTGACGGCATTAGCAGAAGCTGAAAAAACGCTGGAATGCTGCTTTGAACGTTGGGAAGAGCTTGAAACGCAAAGGAACGGCTAACATTTAGCAACAGATGGTCCTGGCGTGGTCACAATGGCGGCGTCAGGTGCATTCCTGAAGGAGACGGCTGGCAGTGTGTTCCCACGATCATCACCATGACGACTATATGCTGTGCCCACAGTGTGACCTATTGGTCAAGTTGCCGATATTGTCACATGGACAAAAGGCAGTCTGCCCGCGCTGTAAAACGGCATTGACCAGCTATCAGGCTGAGCCTCGTAAACAACCGGTTGGTTATGCGTTCAGCGCATTATTTATGTTGCTGCTGGCAAATCTTTTTCCCTTTGTGTATATGCGAGTGGCGGGCATTACCAGCGAAATTACGCTGAACCAAATCCCTCAAGTGATGTTGGCGGAAGATTATGCCAGCGTTGCAACGCTCTTTATGCTGTTTGTTCAGCTTATTCCTGCTTTTTGTATGGCCACGGTGATTCTGCTTTGTTTGCATGCTCCGTTACCTTTGGCGTTGAAAAAAATAATGGGGAAGATCCTGTTTCAGCTAAAAAGCTGGGGTATGGCGGAGATTTTTCTGGCTGGCGTACTGGTCAGTTTCGTCAAATTGATGTCCTACGGCGATATCGGTATCGGAGCCAGTTTTATTCCTTTTGTTCTATTTTGTGTCCTGCAACTGTTGGCGTTTCAAAAGCTGGATCGTCGCTGGTTGTGGAATGATATTGTGCCGCCGCCCGCGCTCTCGGCTGAACTTCAGCCGGGCGTCGGCGGGCTGTCGCAAGGGCTGCGCTCTTGCACATGCTGTACGGCGATACTCCCTGCGGAGCAGAGCGTCTGCCCGCGTTGTCACCGTCACGGGCATGCACGCAGGAAGAACAGTTTACAGTGGACGATGTCGCTGCTGATCACCTCGATAATACTGTATATCCCCTCTAATCTTATGCCCATCATGGTGACGGAATCCTTAGGGAACCGAATGGGGTCGACCATTATGTCCGGGGTCATCCTGTTGTGGGGATCGGGTTCCTATCCGGTGGCAATGGTGATTTTCGTCGCCAGTATCATGGTGCCTTCATTGAAAATGCTGGCGTTGGGTTGGCTGTGCTGGAGCGCCAATGGAAAGGGTAAACAGGATCGTGAACGCTTGCATGTTGTGTATGAAATAGTGGAGTTCGTAGGGCGCTGGTCGATGATCGATGTGTTTGTTATTGCCGTGCTGTCGGCACTGGTTCGAATGGGAAGGCTGATGAGCATTTATCCGGCAATTGGCGCCGTGCTGTTTGCTTCTGTCGTGATTCTGACTATGTTTGCCGCTATGACATTTGATCCCCGGTTACTGTGGGATCGCCGTGATAATGTTTTTCATAAGGAGGCCTCCGTTGACGAAAGATAAATACGCCGTTGCGGATGTAGAAACGATCAAACGCTGGTCGCCCGTCTGGATTGTCCCTATCGTTACCGTGCTGATCGGGGCGTGGATACTGTTCTATCATTTCAGTAATCAGGGGCCGCAGATTACCCTGGTGGCCCAAAATGCCGAGGGCATTGAGGCAGGAAAAACCACGATTAAGAGTCGAAGCGTTGATGTCGGTATCGTGGAGAGCGTAATGCTGAGAGACAATCTGAATCAGGTGGAAATCAAGGCTCGTCTGCATGAAGGCATGGGGAAGCTGATAAAGGACGATTCCGCGTTCTGGGTGGTTAAACCCCAGGTCGGGCGCGCGGGGATCTCCGGTCTTGGCACGCTGCTGTCGGGCGCTTATATAGAGCTTCAGCCGGGAGCAAAAGGTAATGAAAAAACCGAATTCTCTCTGCTTGATACTCCGCCTTTGGCCTCTCCTGACGCCAAAGGGATTCGAATCATTCTGGACAGCGACCAGTCCGGTCAGTTGAATGTCGGCGATCCAGTGTTATTTCGCGGTTATCGTGTCGGCTCGGTGGAAACCAGCAACTTCAATCCTCAGGCGCGCAAAATGCGCTATCAGTTGTTTATTTCCGCCCCGTACGACAGCCTGGTGACCGCCAATGTGCGTTTCTGGAAAGACAGCGGCATCGCTTTTGATATGTCGGCGCAAGGTATGCGCGTCGAAATGGGGTCGCTGGCGACATTGTTCAGCGGCGGCGTCAGCTTTGATGTGCCGTCTGGCTGGGATTTGGGTGCTTCCGCCAAGCCGATGGCCGAATATAAGCTCTTTGACGATCGGAGCAGCATCCAGGATTCGTTGTATACCGAATACAAAGAATATCTGATGTTCTTTAACGAGTCGGTCCGTGGCTTGCAGGCGGGCGCGCCGGTTGAATTTCGCGGCATCCGTTTAGGGACGGTGACGCAAGTGCCGTTTTTCACCAAAGGATTGCAAAAGGAAATTGACGACGATTACCGTATCCCCGTCTTGATACGTATCGAGTCCGCGCGGTTTGCCAAGAATTTGGACGGAGAATTGAATTTTGACAAACATTTGGCCAGATCGCAGAAGATGGGACTGCGGGCGTCATTGAAAACCGCCAATATCATCACCGGCGCGCTGTATGTCGATCTGGATTTCTATCCGCAGGAAAAAAATAACAAGCCGTTGATTACCATCAAAGGCTATCCGGTGTTGCCGACTGTCGGCGGCGGGCTGTCGCAAATTCAGCAAAAACTGGTGTCGGTACTGGATAAAGTCAATGGGTTGCCGCTGAACCCAATGGTCACCGAAGCAACCAAAACGCTGGCGGAGAGTCAGGCGACGTTGCGTGAAATGCAGAAAACCCTGGCGTCGTTGAATAAGATAACGTCCAGCCAGTCGATGCAGAATTTGCCGCAGGATATGCAGCAAACCTTGCTCGAGCTGAACCGCAGTATGAAGGGGTTCCAGCCGGGTTCGCCCGCTTACAGTAAAATGGTGGCGGATATGCAACGCCTGGATCAGGTGCTGCGCGAA
This sequence comes from Brenneria rubrifaciens, assembly GCF_005484945.1. Taxonomy (NCBI): domain Bacteria; kingdom Pseudomonadati; phylum Pseudomonadota; class Gammaproteobacteria; order Enterobacterales; family Pectobacteriaceae; genus Brenneria; species Brenneria rubrifaciens. The sequence continues at coordinate 2,121,507 of NZ_CP034035.1, read as the reverse complement.
TTGCAACCGGTGCTGCGTACCTTGAATGAAAAGAGCAATGCTTTGGTGTTTGAGGCATCGGGCAGTGAGGACCCCCAACCGAAGAAGGCAAAACAATGATGAAAGGATGGACTCTGGCGCTGGTGTTGCTGCTGACGGCCTGTAGCGGCGGCAACACGCAAAAAACCTACTATCAGTTACCGGCTATGCAGGACTCTGTTGCACCGGTAGAGAAAACGTCAACTGGTCAGCAATTGTGGCTGGAACACGTCAGTGTGGCGGATTATCTCTCCAGTGCGGGGTTGGTTTATCAAACCAACGACGTGCAATATGTTATTGCCAGTAATAATGTGTGGGCCAGTCCTCTGGACCAACAGCTTCAGCAATCGTTGGTGGCTAACCTGAGTCGCAGAATGCCAGGATGGCTGGTGACGTCGCAGCCGCAAAGTAGTAGCGAACAGTCTGTGCTGAATGTCACAGTGACCGCCTTTCACGGTCGTTACGATGGTAACGCCGTGATACGCGGGGAATGGGTATTGAATCGCCACGGACAGGTGCTTAAACAGCCGTTCTCCATTGTCCTGCCACAGTCTGAAGATGGCTATGACGCGCTGGTCAGAACGCTCGCGCAAGGATGGCAGCAGGTCGCGCAATCCATCGCACAGCAGGCGAATTCGGCTTACTAGCCTTCATTATCGACGGCGTTGGTGAAGAGGGGGAATGGGCGATATGGCAAGTTCCTTTTCCCTTGTTTCGCATCGGCCAACTGCGCCATTCCTTTGTTGGGGAAAACTCTTATTTTAGTCCAAAAATGTGACGTTGGCGTGAAATTTGCGCCTTGACCTTTGACGGCAGAATCGTTATTCATACTCCGTGGTTGTCCATAAAGTGACCACTGTTTTCTTTCCACCAGACAAATAATGAGGGAAATAAGGCATGAAGAGACAGAAACGCGATCGCCTCGAAAGGGCTCATTCACGTGGTTATCAAGCAGGTATTTCCGGTAGACCGAGGGAACTTTGTCCTTATCAATCAATAAATGCCCGGTCTTACTGGTTGGGAGGCTGGCGACAAGCCATGGAGGACAAGGCGGCGGTTACAGTCTAGGCTGTCTTGTCAATACAGGGAATGCCTCCGCCCATCGCGGAGGCTTTTGCATTTATAGGGGATAGGCTGCGCTTATTCATCCCGTCACGTATAAAAGAAAATGCCCCTGACGCAAATCAAGGGCATTTTCTTTTATATGGCGGTGAGGGAGGGATTCGAACCCTCGATACGTTTTCACGTATACACACTTTCCAGGCGTGCTCCTTCAGCCTCTCGGACACCTCACCGGCGGTCATCAGTACGTTGTACCGGGGACGGCGCTAATGTAGGGAAATTGCGTAACAGCGTCAACAAACTTCTGCGCCTGAGTGACGCGTTTAGCTAAACTTAACGCAATTTGCTGCTTTACTCGTCATTTTCTCTGTTTCATTGCCTGTTCGCCATCCTCGACTCTCCTGGGGTAATGTTTCACTGCAAATTGTCGCGCGATTGTCGAAGCCGTCCGTGATGCCGGTGGCCTACTTTCTTTAGGTTCTGATTCCCATATTGCCTTTTCTCTGGGAAACTTTACCCACTGCGAGCGTATTTTGCAGGAAGTGAATTTCCCGCAGGAGCGGATTATAAACGTCAGCCCCCGACGAGTACTGGATTTCCTGGAGCAAAAGGGACAGTCCGCAATCGTTAAACTGACTTTTTTGTGACAATGTCACACACTAAGTTACTTAATAATCAATAGGTTTTTGAATGAACGAGTTTTCTATTGTCTGCCGCATATTAGGCTCCTTGTTTTATCGTCCACCGCATGAGCCGGTACTGGCGCCGGTGTTTACGCTCATTAGGGAAGGTAAGCTCCGGCAACACTGGCCGCTGGAGCAGGACGCCTTGCTCGAACGGCTGCAAAAAAGTCTCGATCTCCCCGCGATGGCAGCCGATTATCAGGCGCTGTTCGTTGGTGACGGCTGCGCCGTGTCGCCTTGGCGTTCGGCCTATGAAGCCGGTGATGTAGAGACGGATATCCGCGGTTTCTTGCAAGAACGAGGTATGCCGATGAATGCCGGACCCGTTGATCACTTCGGCGGCCTGCTTCTGGCGGCATCCTGGCTGGAAGATCACGCTCAGGAAGATGAGACGGCAGCACAGATCGCGCTGTTTGATGATTATCTGCTGCCCTGGAGCGGCCGCTTTCTGGGAAAGGTGGAAAGTCACGCAGCCACGGCATTCTATCGTTCGCTGGCAATCATTTGCCGTGAAGCGCTGGATGCAATGCGGGATGAATTGGATGAGGACGTCAATAACGCTTCGATTGACGAAGAATAGCGGGTACGGACGGAACAGTGTAAGACGTTTGCGGCACTCATACCGCAAACGTGGTTGTCCTGCGGTGTTAGTCTGTAAACAGAATAACAATTTGTCCCGGTTTGATTTCAATGCCTTTAGCCAGTTTCTTGGCCAGCGCTTCGGTAGTGCTGTTATCCGCATTCAATACATAGGCTGGCTTTTGATCAAAGTAGCTTTTCAACGATTGATCCAGATAAGGACTTAGCGTCTTAATTACCGCTTCCATTTTTTCGGGTTGCACAGTGTAGTCAGCCAACTCCATATCTTTCAGATAGATAGCACCTTGAGACTGATTAAATACCGGCTGCGCTTTCAGCGTCAGTTTGAGATCGGCGCTCTGGTTACCCAGCAAAGAACTGATATCGACTTTGGCGTTGCCAGATAGGGTAATCTTTCCCGGTTCCGCTCTACCAATCTGGCTGGACAAATCGGTCAGGACGATATCGGCATCCACCACGCCGGGAACGCCCAACTGTTTTTTGTAATCATTGTGCTTTTGCAGGTACTCGTTAACTTCCTGTTCATTCAGCGTGTATTGCGTCAGTTTGTTGCAAGCGCTTAGCGTAAAAGTAAGCAGCAATGCGGTTGCCGCCAATCCCAGCTTTTTCATTATCTTGACCTCAATCAGACTTCTTAGGTGTGTAATCCGGTTACTCAAATAGATTCACTTAAATGCAGTTTCAGGGTGCATGTTCATCCCACTCCGTACCAATCAGATAGCGCTGAAAATGAAGCATATAGCCGAACGCCTTGGTACGCGGTACAGAAAAACGCCGCTTCATGGAGAAGCGGCGCGACGTGGGGCTATTGCGCCAGACTGCTCAACAAGGTGACCTGAGTTTGTTTGGCCATGTTGTCACGGTAGTCGGCAACCCTGGACGGTGGCGTGACGCCCGCCACGATCGACAGGGAGCGCAGCAGCGGGAACAGATGGATATCATCCGTGGAAAGCTCGCCATTACACGCATTGGGGAGAACGATCAACGGATCCAGATCCAGCAGATCATTATTCAGTTTTTTAATCAATCCCGGTGAATGGCTAAGGTGTTCGGCAAAACGGCCCAACTGCGCTTCTTTTTTCCTGATGAAGTATTGGCGGGCGGGCGCGGAAGCAAACTCCTCGAATGCTGCCTGGGCAAAACGCGGAATAATCAGACGGGGCGTATAGTCGGATACCTTGCGTAACCAGGCGGCGATCGCCGGATTCGTCGGGCCGGTAAGAAGAGGTTTCTTATCGTAGTTATCAATGAAATGGACGATATCCATACTTTCGGGCATAACGCTGCCATCGTCTTTTTGCAGGATCGGCACCATTTTTTGACCAATCAGTCGCTTCGGCGTCGCCTCATCATCATTGGCCAATATTTGCAGTTCAACCGGGATATTTTTCAGGCCGAAAATCATACGTGCTTTCACACAGTAGGGGCAGTGGTCGTAAATATATAACTTCATACTGGGTATCCTCTGGTTCACTGATGTATCCGTTATCATAGACGTGGTCGCGAGGGCGACCCCACATGGGTCCATTCCACAAACCATCTATACGCGTCATACTTCAAGTTGAATGTGTGTTGGTTTTGCGGCAACTCGAATTATTTAGGTATATAACAATCAGTTGAATGTATTAGGAAAGTATGGAGCGCTTTACTGATGAGATCAAATTACCGGTAAAGACGATGCTAGTGACCGCCCAGCATCGCGGGTTCAATCCGGCGTTGATTGAACTGCCAGTAGAGTGCGGCCAGTGTGAGAAAGCCGATGGCGCCCAGCATGAACCAGGGCAGTTCAGGCTGATTCAGCGCATGCCCGCTATCAAAAAGCCACCCCCCGCCGCTGTAGCCAATGGCGCCGCCCAGCGCCAGCCCAAGACGGCTGCATCCCATGTAGCTGCCTCTGGCACGGGCGTCGGCTAACGAGGCGCTCAGCGTTTCACGGGCCGGTTCCGCGATAATGGAACCGATATAAAACAGGCCGATCAGTATCAATAATGGTTGCAGGCTGGTCGTCAGGCCGATCGGAAACATACTGAGCGACATAATAAACAGACCCGCCATCAGGCGTTGTTCCAGACGAAAACGTTTTTCACTCCAGCGCGCGATGGGATAGAGCAGCGTCAGCGATAGCGTCGCTTCAATGGCATACATCCATTTTACCGCGCCTGGCGTACCGGCAATTTCATTCACCATAATGGGCAACATCAGCAGTACCTGAACCGCCAGCATATAATAGCCGGTTAGCGTCAGCACATAGGTCAGGAAACGGCGATCGCGGATAACGCGCCTCAGACCTTCCCCGATGGGAAGTTTGATCATCGAGGTACGGTAGGCAGGCAGAAACCACATATTCAGCGCCGCTGCCAGCATAAAGATGGTCGCGCCTACCCAACAGACGATTTCAAAGTCATACTTGAGCAGCCAGCTTCCGATTAGCGCGCCGATTACCGCCCCAGCGCTATCCTGCATCATTAACAGGGAATAAAAACGGCCACGCTCCTGAGGACGGGTCAGTTTGATAACCAGCGCGGTTCTTGGCGGATCGAAAAGCGCGCCCCCAATACCGGAAACGGCGCAGGAAAGCCACAGAATCCAGGGATCGTCGGCAATTGCCATAATAACGAAGCTGGCAGCGCGCAACAGCATACCGGTCACAACCATCGGTTTTGCACCGAAGCAGTCGGCAATGGCGCCGCCGAAAATACCCAATCCCTGCTGAATGAACTGGCGTAGTCCCAGCGCAATACCCACCAATAACGCCGCCCAGCCAAGCTGATCGACAAAACGAATGGAAATAAGGGGAAAAACGACAAAGAACCCCAATACCACCAGCATATTATCCAGCAACAAAAAATATTTGCCTAAGCTTCGAGCTTGAGACATCAGAGGCATGTATCACCACAAGAAAAGAGGAGGAAAATAACGGACATGACTATTTTGTACTCTATTTCCCATCTGGGATAGCCCGTTCATAGATAATATTTTTTTATCGACAGTCGCTACCCGCGAGGCATTTTTTGTATAAAAATAAATTTATTGATTCGATCGCACAATAACTCAGCGGAGGGGGTTTTACGTCTGAGAATTTATGCGGTTATAGTAAGCATCATCGGCAATGCGCGGTATTTTCTGCTGTCAGAGAAAATTTATTTTGACCCGATGAATTTTATTTATCGTACAAACGGAAATCTGGGGGGCGGGATGTTTGGCTATCGTAATACGCCGGCAAAAGTCCATCTAACAACCGCTCGGTTGGTGGTGCGTTTGGCGCATGAGCGCGATGCATGGCGTCTGGCTGAATACTATTCGGAAAATCGTGATTTTCTTAAACCCTGGGAGCCGGTACGCGATGCCAGCCACTGCTACCCATCCGGCTGGCAGGCACGATTGAGCGTCATTAACGATATGCATAAACAGGGCTGTGCTTATTATTTTCTGCTGCTGGACCCGAATGAGAACGAGGTACGGGGCGTGGCCAATTTCAGCAATGTGCTGCGCGGGGCGTTTCACGCCTGCTATCTCGGCTACTCGCTGAGTGAAAAGTGGCAGGGGCAGGGATTGATGTTCGAGGCTCTTCAACCGGCGTTGCGCTATATGCAGCGTCAGCAGCACATGCACAGAATCATGGCCAACCATATGCCGCATAATCATCGCAGCGGAAATCTGCTGGCGCGACTGGGGTTTGAACGTGAAGGTTATGCAAAAGACTATCTGCTGATTGACGGTAAATGGCAGGATCATGTGTTGACTGTACTCACCAATCATGACTGGAAACCCTAAGGAATCAGGATGAAATATTCGCTTTGTGCCCGCGAGATTGGCGTATGCGGGGAAAGGCAATCACCACGGCGGAACCGTGTCCCAAATCATCGTCGGTAAGGGAACCGTCATATCAACGAAAGCTGAATGGTCATTATCTCCGCCCGCATGTCGGCATGATGGGGCTGGGAAAAAGCTGAAAAGATCGGCGGCGATAACAATGGCCGGTAGCTATTAAGCGTACAATGCGTAGACTAGTCGCATGCCACAATCAGATGACCTAAATGGTCGATAATCGTCCCCGGACGTTTCAGAATATAAATCGGATGAATCTACTTAAATCATTGGCAGCCGTCAGTTCTATGACGATGTTTTCCCGCGTTCTGGGATTTGTCCGGGACGCGATAGTGGCGCGGGTTTTTGGCGCTGGCATGGCAACGGATGCGTTCTTTGTGGCATTCAAACTGCCTAATCTATTGCGCCGAATTTTTGCCGAAGGCGCGTTCTCTCAGGCGTTTGTGCCGATCCTGGCAGAATACAAAAGTCAGCAGGGCGATGAAGCGACCCGCACATTTCTGGCCTATGTTTCCGGCATGCTGACGCTGATTCTGACGCTGGTGACGGTAGCCGGAATGGTGGCGGCGCCGTGGGTCATTATGGTGACGGCTCCCGGATTCGCGGCCACGCCGGACAGATTTGAACTGACCTCCGCGCTGCTGCGGGTAACATTCCCCTACATTTTGCTGATCTCGTTGACATCAATGGTGGGATCGGTGCTGAATACCTGGAACCGCTTTTCCGTTCCCGCCTTTGCGCCCACGTTGCTAAACGTCAGCATGATCGGGTTTGCCCTGTTCGCGGCGCCGTGTTTTAATCCGCCGGTGATGGCGCTTGCCTGGGCCGTGCTGGTGGGGGGAGTGCTCCAGCTTGGTTATCAACTGCCGCATCTGAAGAAAATCGGGATGCTGGTGTTGCCGCGGATAAAATGGCGTGATCCCCGTGTCTGGCGGGTGATGAAATTGATGGGACCCGCGGTTCTTGGGGTTTCCGTCAGCCAGATCTCGCTGATCATCAATACCATTTTCGCCTCATTTCTCAGTGAAGGCGCCGTGTCGTGGATGTATTACGCCGACCGCCTGATGGAGTTCCCTTCCGGCGTCCTGGGCGTGGCGTTGGGAACGATTCTACTGCCTTCGTTGGCGAAAAGTTTTGCCAGCGGCAATCAGGATGAGTATTCCCGTCTGATGGACTGGGGACTGCGTCTGTGCTTCCTGCTGGCTCTGCCGAGCGCGGTGGCGCTGGGGATTTTGGCGCAGCCGCTGACCGTATCGCTGTTTCAGTACGGGAAATTCAGCGCCTTTGACGCAGTCATGACGCAACGTGCGCTGATTGCCTATTCGGTCGGACTGATGGGACTGATCGCCGTGAAGGTTTTGGTGCCGGGGTTTTATTCCCGGCAGGATATCAAAACGCCGGTAAAAATTGCGGTCGTCACGCTGGTTTTGACCCAGATAATGAATCTGATTTTCATCGGGCCGTTGCAGCACGCGGGACTGGCGCTGTCTATCGGGTTGGCGTCCTGTCTGAACGCCGGTTTGCTGTTCTGGCAATTGCGCAAGCAGGGTATTTTCCATCCCCAACCGGGCTGGACGATCTTTCTGTCGAAGCTGTTTGTCGGCGTGGCCGTGATGTCGCTGGTGCTGATGGGCCTGCTGTGGTGGATGCCGGCCTGGGAGGTCGGCAGCATGGCAAACCGCATCGCGCGTCTGATGGTAGTGGTAGTGGCGGGCGCCGGGGCGTACTTCGCTACGCTGGCCCTACTGGGTTTCCGTCCGCGGGATTTTGCCCGGCGGGTTTTGGCCTGATACGGATAAAAAACGGCATAGCAAAAGGCCACTGGGCATTCCCAATGGCCTTTGTGTTTAGCGCTTAGCCAGATTCGGCGTTACGCCATCTCGAATTACATCTTCTCGACGGTGTCGATACCCAGCGTATTCAGACCTTGTTTGAGCGTTCTGGCGGTCAGCAACGCCAGTTTCAGGCGGCTCTGACGGATTGCATCATTTTCCGCGTTCAGGATTGGGCAGTGCTCATAAAAGCCGGAGAACAACCCCGCCAGATCGTAAAGGTAGGCGCACATCACATGCGGGGTGCCGTCTCGGGCCACGGTGTTAATCGTTTCTTCAAATTGCAGTAAACGGGTAGCCAGTGCCATTTCGCGAGCTTCTGTCAGTTGGACGGGCTGAGTCAGCGCATCTTCCTGTATGCCGGCGCGTTTAAAAATTGACGCCACACGGGTATAGGCATACTGCATATAGGGTGCGGTATTGCCCTCGAATGCCAGCATGGTGTCCCAGTCAAAAACATAATCGGTGGTACGGCTTTTTGACAGGTCGGCATATTTTACCGCCCCGATGGACACCACTTTGGCTAATGCGCTCAGTTCATCGGCGGACATATCGGGGTTTTTGGATTCGATAAGCTTATAGGCGCGCTCATAGGCTTCGTCCAGCAAATCGGAGAGCTTGATGGTGTCGCCCGCACGGGTTTTAAACGGTTTGCCGTCTTTACCCAGCATCATGCCGAACATGTGATGTTCCAGGCTGACGGAGTCGGGAACGTAGCCGGCTTTGCGGACAATGGTCCAGGCCTGCAACAAATGCTGGTGCTGGCGGGAATCAATGTAATAAAGCACGCGATCGGCATTCAGCGTTTCATATCGGTATTTCGCGCAGGCGATATCGGTGGTGGTGTAGAGGTAGCCGCCATCTTTTTTCTGGATGATGACCCCCATCGGTTCGCCTTCTTTGTTTTTGAACTCATCAAGGAAAACCACCGTGGCGCCTTCACTTTCAACAGCCAGACCTTTCGCTTTCAGATCGGCCACAATGCCGGGCAGCATGCTGTTGTACAGGCTTTCACCCATCACGTCATCTTTGGTCAGCGTGACGTTGAGACGTTCATAGGTGAGCTGGTTTTGCGACATGGTGATATCGACGAGTTTACGCCACAACTGACGGCAGTATTCATCGCCGCCTTGCAGCTTCACCACATAGCCACGGGCGCGTTCAGCGAATTCGGCATCGTTGTCATAATGCTTTTTCGCTTCGCGGTAGAAGGCTTCAAGGTCAGACAACGCCATCTCGCCGGCCTGAGCGTTCTGCACTTTTTCGAGATAAGCGATCAGCATGCCGAACTGTGTGCCCCAATCGCCGACATGGTTGGCGCGCACCACATTGTGGCCGAGGAACGCCAGCGTGCGGACGGCGGCGTCCCCAATAATGGTGGAACGCAGGTGGCCCACGTGCATCTCTTTGGCAACGTTAGGCCCGGAATAGTCGATAACAATGGTTTGTGGTTCAACGGGCGTCACACCCAGTTTGGGCGCGTTCAGCGCGTTCTCTGTCTGGGTGGCAACCCATTGTTTATCAAGAAAAATATTGATAAAACCAGGGCCTGCGATTTCTGTTTTCGTCGCAATGCCATCCAGCGCTAAACACTGGAGCACCTTTTCTGCCAACTGACGCGGGGGCATGCCCAGATGCTTTGCAACGGCCATAACGCCGTTCGCCTGGTAATCGCCAAACTGTGCTTTTGCCGACTGACGGACCTGCGCCTCGCTGTTGAGCGGCGCACCCGCGGCTACCAATGCCTGGCTGACTTTTTCGGAGAGAAGAGCCTGAATATTCACCGTGTTACCTTAATTAAAAGATCAAGCCCTTGCTTATACCATATTTACCAATATGAGTCAGCAAACGGGCTATCGTTAACGGGAAGTGACAGGTTTACAATGAAGTAGAAAGGAGAAGGTGAAAGGGTAAAAAAAGATTTTATTACGTCAGTTATTATAAAAGTGGGCGCGGCAGGAGGCTTATTTATTTAATGCTTTTTAGAACGATGATTTCCGCCAATTTTTTGTTCATTCCTGATTTTAAAATGACGGAAAATAGCATACGCCGCAATAATGACGAGTAAAATTGAAATTGCTAATAAGATCATATTTATGGCTCTCAGTGTATATTTAGCAGACACACTATACTGTTTTTTTTCATCGTACAATGGGGTTGCTTTTATTTAAGATAACTCCCAATGCAAGTTGCAAAAGCCATCTCATATATGAATGTTAATAAACACTTTTGTTAATTAATGTGATTTGTTTTTCATCTTATTGTATTTAAATGTTTTATTTTTTTTAACAAATGTATTATGAATATAAGTTAAACGAAAACCATTCTAGGAAAGTTCATGAATTTGAAGATAATTACCGAATAAAGTTATATCTTATTTAGTCACTAATAAGTTAGGAGTTTTCTTATATGTTGTCTAAGGCGTTGACCCTGGATTTAGCACGTTTTGAACAAGAAGTTATAACGCTGGCGGCGGATCTTCAACTTGATTTGAGTCTATTTCGCGCCGACCATCTCTCTTTGCGCTGTCACCAGAACACCACGGCCGAACGCTGGAAAGCCGAACTATCAGGTATAGGAACGCTTTTTTCTGAGAATAGGATTAATGGACGAAATATCTGTTTGTTTATATTAGATTCTGCAATCAGCGTTGGGCCGTGGGAAATTGAATGCATCGAATTACCCTGGCCTGGCAAGAAATATTATCGCCATGAAGGGTGGGAGCATGTAGAACTGGTGTTGCCCGGCGACCCGGAAACATTGCATCAGAGAGCATTAGCCTGTTTATCGGATGAGGCTTTACGCATGCCGGGGATAAAACTTAAATTCATTTCACCGCAGGGTGAAAAAGATCGTCTTCCCAATCCCACGCTGGCGCTCACCAATGGTAACGTCACCATCAAGTTTCATCCTTATGATATCCGGGATATTGTCGCCAGTGAGCAGGACGGGTAAATGTTAGGGGCAAAACGACAGTGACGTCACGATTCACCGCTAATTACGTTTCGATAAACGCATTAACGAAATTGTGGCTTATGCCATGTTTATGCTAAAAACACATCGCATTCATTGTGACGCCTGTCTCCTTACGTTGAGAACCGGAGTGCCATAGTTATTTGTTTCGCAATAAAGAAAACGCTTTGGACGTTCATTGGAGTGAACTGGAGGTGGCTATGCCGAAACTGGAAGTCTGCTGCTACAGCGTCGAGTGCGCGGTAACGGCGGCGCAGGCCGGGGCGGATCGGGTAGAGCTCTGCGCCGGGCAGCGAGAAGGAGGATTAACGCCTGGATATGGTTTATTGCGCCTCGCTCTCGAACAAGTAACGATTCCCGTTCATCCGATTGTGCGTCCGCGGGGCGGGGATTTCTGTTACCGCAATACAGAATTTAAAGCGATCAAGTATGAGATTGAACAAATCAGGGAAATGGGGTTTCCGGGATTGGTGGTAGGGGTCTTGGATTCTGAAGGGCACATCGACGTGTCCCGAATGCAGCGAATTATGTCGTTGGCTCAAGACATGGAGGTGACATTTCATCGTGCTTTCGATATGTGCCTGAGCCCGCGTCTTGCGTTGGAGCAATTAACGGATTTGGGCATATCCCGCATACTGACCTCGGGGCAGCAGCAAACGGCGGAAAATGGATTGGCGTTATTGCGTGAACTAACTCGCGCCAGCCGTGGTCCAATAATCATGGCTGGTTCAGGCGTACGACTGACCAATCTCCACAAGTTCAAGCAAAGCGGCATTCAGGAACTCCACAGCTCAGCGGGTCAATGGACGTCATCAGTAATGCGTTATCGAAAAGCCGGTATTTCCATGTGTGGGGATAATACCGATAGGGATGAGTTCAGTCAGTACCGCGTGGACGGTGATGTGGTTGCTGCCATGACGCGAGCGCTGGGTGGGGATCATGAAACCTCATCCCTTTCCTAATGACTGCCAGTTATCTACCCTTTGCCGCGCAGCATACCATCAGGTTTGCTTGCGAGTACCAAGCCCCGGCGTATTTCCGGGGCTTTTTTTCTTTCGCTTTATTTTTTAGATGATTAGGGTTTACGGGCGACCAGCACCGCACGCCGTGGCGCTGGATAGCCTTCCACCGTTTTGCTTCGATCGGCGGGATCGAGGAATTCCGCCAGCGATTCGGTAATCATCCAGTCGGTCCGGCGTTGTTCCTGCGTGGTGGTGGTGCAGATATCCACCACGCGGACATCAGTCAAACCACATTTTTCCAACCATTTCGTCAAGGCTGCGGCCGAAGGAATAAAATACACATTACGCATTTGCGCGTAGCGTTCTCCCGGCACCAGAACCTGATGTTCATCCCCTTCTATCACCAACGTTTCCAGCACCAGTTCCCCCCCTGATACCAACTGGTTTTTCAACTGCCACAGGTGATCGAGCGGCGAGCGGCGGTGATACAGCACGCCCATGGAGAATACGGTGTCAAATGCCGCCAGGTCGGGTAATTGCTCAATGCCGAGCGGTAACACGTGAGCGCGCCGATCGTCGCCAAGCAGCTTGCGGACCGCTTCAAACTGACATAAAAACAGTTGCATGGGATCGATACCGACGGCCATGCGCGCGCCTTCGCCCACCATGCGCCACAGGTGATAACCGCTGCCGCAGCCGACATCAAGAATCAGGCGGTCTTTCAGCGGGCTGATGTGCGGCAGCACGCGTTGCCATTTCCAGTCAGAGCGCCATTCGGTGTTGATCTCTACGCCGTAAAGGGAAAACGGACCCTTGCGCCAGGGCATTAGATTGCGCAATAGCATTTCGATACCTTCACGTTGCCCGCTGGAGAGGTCTGGCTCCATACGGGCAGTGATGCTGTGGGTGAGATCCAGCGAGGTTGGCGTTAGCGCGGGAAGATGCTCGAGCGTGTTAAACCACAGTTTGAATTTCCCATGCAGCGATGCCTGCTGCCACTGGCTTAATTGCGGCGGTAGCGTATTCAGCCAGTGGCTCAACGGGCCTTTGGCGATTTGCTGATAGAAATTGCCGAAATCGATCATGCCTGATTCTCTGTTTTGATGGCCAGCAAAGAACCAAAATTAAAGCACTGGAACCAGACTTCGCTGTGCGGGAATCCCGCCAGTTTTAAACGATTTTTATGTGTTTCCACCGAATCCGTCAGCATCACATTTTCCAGCATGCTGCGCTTCTGGCTGATTTCTAATTCGCTATAGCCGTTAGCCCGCTTGAAATCGAGGTGCATGTTGAACAGTAGCTCCCCAATGTCGGCATCGGAAAAGCTGAATTTTTCCGACAGCACCAGCACGCCACCGGGATTGAGACCCTGATAGATGCGGTTCAGCAATAATTGCCGATTGGCAGGTTCCAGAAACTGCAAGGTAAAGTTCAGCACTACCATTGAGGCGTTTTCTATTTCGATATCCTGAATATCGGATTCAACGATCGTAACCGGGGTATCGGAACGGAAGGCGTCAATATGGTTACGGCAGCGTTTGATCATGGCCGGCGAGTTGTCGACCGCGATAATGTTGCAACCCGGTAGGTGAATATTGCGTCTTATTGACAGCGTGGCCGCTCCCAAAGCGCAACCCAGATCGTAAATCTGACTTTCGGCCTGAACGAAGCGCCCGGCAAGCATGCCAATCATTGAGATAATATTGGAATATCCCGGAACAGAACGCTGAATCATGTCGGGAAAAACGTCGGCTACACGTTCGTCGAAAGTCCAGTCGCCCAGATTGGCAATCGGAACGGAAAAAAGCATATCGTGGTTTGGCATGACGGAAATAGGGCTGAGATAGATAATTGAAAGGCGATATTCTAGCAGAATGAGGTAATAAAGCATGCGCTGTTGTTGCCTTGTGACCGCGTAAGACAACAACCATGTGAGGGAAACACGCGCGTAAAGACGAATTAAGGAGCAAGGCGCTTCACCCGCAACAGGTGTTGCCTGATTGACGAGCGCCGATTAATACAGGGTAAATACAAGTTCCCAGGGCAAATAATAGAGATTGAGCAGCGTCATCAGCACCAGCGAGACACAGGTGGCCAGCATGCCGGAACGACGCCAGCGGAATTCACGGTGATACAGACCGTAATAGTGAAATAAACGTCCGACGATCAGGAGAATCCCGCACAGATGGATCGCGGCCACTATCGCGCCATTCATTTCCATAAGAACCAATAGGATAGCGCCGATGGGAATGTACTCAACAGCGTTACCGTGGATGCGGATAGCCGTCTGAAGCTCATAAAACCCGCCGTCGCCATAGGCTACGCGATACTGCATTCTGAGTTTAACGACATCAAGAGACAGTTTTATCAATAACAATGCGCCGAGCACGACGTAGAGCGCGCTTACCATTTTTAACTCCATAACCTAACCAAAAACGGCTTGCAGAATAATAGCTTTCCCGACTAGAACTGTCGCCTGCAAGATTAATTATTTTTATCTTAAATATGTTGCTGCGAATTATATGCATGATCAAAACAGCGATGCCTGCTGAGGCCAGTCTGGTATTGGAGGCAGTGACGGCATTACCTCAGCCAGCGAAGGCCAGAGGTGCTGGGCCAGCGGTGGCGAGTCGCCGATATCCGGGGTATGAATAAACAGGAACGGCCGCGTGGATGACCACTGAGGGAGCTTTTTCAGCCAGGACTGAAACCAGCGCTGATTCTCCAGTGCATTTTCACTGCCGATAAAACGAATGAGCGGTTGCGTCGCGGTTAACACGGCGTGGACCGGGAGACGCGGTTTTTTACGCTGCGCCTCCCGTATTGCGACACTATCAGGCGCCGCGTGGTGGACGGGACGGCTGTCAAGAATGACGCGGTTGACGCCACGTTGCTGCAAGCCCTGGTTCAGACTGCGCTCTTCATCCCCTTTGGCGAAAAACAGCGAATGCCTGACCTCCACGCCATAGCAGAATGCCTTTGGAAGTGCGTCGAGAAACTGCCACAGGTCGGGGAGTTGTACCGGACTAAACGCAGCGGGCAACTGGAGCCATAACTGCCCAATGCGATCGGCCAGCGGTTCCAGGCTGTGATAAAAACTCAGCACCTCGCTTTCACAGTGTTGCAGGGCTGCCTGGTGGCTGATGGCGGACGGAAATTTAAAGCAGAAGCGGAAGTCGTCGTGCGTCATATCCCGCCAGCGCATCACCAGATCGCGGGAAGGCAGGGCATAGAATGTGGTGTTTCCTTCAACGCAGTTAAAATAGCGCGAATAATCAGCCAGATTGTGTAACCCTAAACGGTTCCAGGCTGCGTGTTGCCACTGCGGTAGACCAATGTACAGCATAAGCCTTGTTCTTCATCGGTAAAAATGAGTACTGAGTTCTACATACTATACCCTTGTATCTTAAAGTTTGGATATCATTAGCCGTGTAGATTTGACTCGGTTCGTGCGGCATGTTTGACCCCAATAATTTAAGTTGTAGGAAGCCGACGCACCTGAAACTTGAAGTATTGACGGGTATAACAATGAGCTCAGAGCCATTGCCGATCATAGGGCGTACACTTTGCGTCCATACATCTATCTGGTAAAAGATCTGTCTATCTTTGATGCCGTTGGATGTTGAGCAACCGCACCGTAAAAGTTGCTTGCCCCTATATGCGCCCACGTTACTGAATAAAACAGAATCAGACTTCGTGGCTATATCACGATTATTTTCCCTAAATGCGGCCTGTGTTTTTTTGCCGAAAAATAAATAATGGAAATGTTTTGTTATTTATTTTCATAAGGTTGTCGTGTAGTCTAGGTCACCTCCAACAAGGGATGTGCTAGCAGATAACAGGATGAACTGAAAGTGTTTTTGTTTACTCAAACCCGAGTGATTCTCTCTGGCATTTAGCACGGCGTGTCATCTGCATGACATTCATTTTGGACATAATGAAAAACTACATGGATGGGGGGAATCGCCACTCTACTGGATTAAATATCACAAATTTGGATTATCACACCTGAATGATCTCATGTTATTAAATTTTTGTTGTCAAAGAGAATGCACGGATAATTTAGAGTAAGCGTATATGGTTAATCGCTGTAAAGTTTTTTTGAGCTATATTCATCCCCGATACTGGCTGCTTTGGTCTGGATTGGGCGTCTTGTTTCTGTTGGTTCAGTTGCCTTACCCCATTCTGGTCGCGCTTGGAGGCTGGTTAGGCCGTCAGTCGATGCGTTTTTTAAAAAGGCGTGCGGCGATTGCCCGGCGTAACCTGATGCTTTGTTTTCCCGATATCAGCGCACAACAGCTGGAAGATAAATTGACAGATAATTTTTCCTCTCTTGGCATCGCCCTGATGGAGACGGGCATGGCATGGTTCTGGTCCGATCGGCGGATAAAAAAGTGGATTGAGATCACCGGCCTGGAGCATTTGCTGGCCGCGCAGAAGAAACAAAGCGGCGTTATCGTTATCGGCGTACATTTCATGACGCTGGAATTGCATTTCCGCATTTTGGGCCATTGCAACCCGATGACCGTCATGTATCGGCCTCATAACAGTAAAATAATGGAGCTGGTGCAAAAATGGGGACGTTCAAGATCGGGGAATGTGTTGGTTGACCGGAAAAAACTGGTCTTAATGGTGCACACATTAAAACGCGGCGGCGTTGTCTGGTTTGCACCCGATCAGGATAATGGCGTGAGAGGCAGCGTATTTGTCCCCTTTTTAGGCGTCGAACGGGCGGCGACCAGTAATGGAACATTCATTATTGCTAAACTGGCCAGACCGAAACTGGTGACGGCGGTGGTGATCCGCAAACCCGGCGGACAAGGATATCAACTAATTATTTCTTCTGAACTGGAAAATTATCCCTATGATGACAGTCTGTCGGCCGCTCACTATCTGAATCAGGTGATAGAGCGCGAAATTATGAGGGCGTCCGACCAATATCTTTGGTTGCATCGGCGTTTTAAAACACGACCAAAGGGTGAGCAATCCCTGTATATATAATCCAATATTTTTCCTCTCCGGCTCTGCCGCTTTCTTGTTTTGGTACAACGTTCAATGGACTGACGTTTATCGACTATACTTACACACTTCTGCATTTCCACTATCGCGACGCGGTGTCTGCTTTTTTTACGGTTCGAGCGAATTGATCATACATTTCCTGTATCAAGTGCAGACAATCCTGCGCTAATAAGGTTTGCCAGCTTTCTGGAGGTTACCTTAAACATGCCGCCGTATCTTCCGCGTTTAGGCTAAAAGGCGATTATGAATAGATTCCCCCGGGCGCTTTCCTTCTTGCGCCAAACCACTTTGCGTCAAGCATCTCCCCCGTGGAATGACACTCTCCCCGTCAGAGGGGAATTGTTCGGCATGGAACGGCTGGAACAACATGGGCGCACGCTGGCTGCGGCTCAACCTGTGACATTGTCACCTCCTGATGTGACCTCATTACACCAGCGCTTAAATGATAACGCGAAGGTCTTGCTGGCGGCCTACCGCACCAGCGCGCACGAACTGGAGAGAGGCGGTAACGTGGAGCCGGCGGCGGAGTGGTTATTGGATAATTATCATCTGGTGGCGGCGCAAATTCGTGAAATCCGTGAAGATCTGCCCCCACGATACTACCGGCAACTGCCTAAATTATCACAGGGGCCTTTTGCCGGTTATCCGCGGGTATTTGGTCTGGTGTGGGCGTTTATCGCCCATACTGACAGCCATGTCGACCCCGAGGCGCTGCGCCGCTTCATCATGGCCTATCAAGAAGTTCAGCCCCTGACCATAGGTGAACTCTGGGCGGTGGCCATCACCCTGCGTATTGTGCTGATAGAAAACTTGCGCCGCCTCGCCGACGAGATGACCGTCGGCCGTCAGGCCCGCGCAGAGGCGGAGCGGGTGGCAAATAGCCTATTGCGCGCCGGCGATACCGACGCCGGACGGGATGATGACATTATGGCCGGCACGATCTCTTCATATCGTTTTTTTTCTGATAATAACGAGCCGTTGTCAGAGACGTTTGCCGCTCAACTGATAAAGCGGTTACGCGATCAGGATCCCAGGACAACGCCCGCGCTGGGATGGCTTGAACAGCGGCTTAAACAGCAAGGAAGCTCGACGGAAGACGTTGTGCAACATGTGCAGCAGCGTCTGGGAAGCTCTAACGTCACCGTGCGCAATATCATTACCAGTATGCGGTTGATTTCTGATATTGACTGGGCGACGTTTTTTGAAAGCGTCAGCCTGGTGGATGCGCGTTTGCGGGCCGGCAGCGAATTCGCGGCGATGGATTTTACCACTCGGAATTTATACCGCAGCGCGATTGAACAACTTGCCCGACGGGCGACGTGCAGCGAACTGGATATCGCGGAAAAAGCGCTCCAGTTGGCCCTTCAGGTGACCGTTACCCCCGAGTCCGACGACCTCGAACGAAAACGTGAACCCGGTTACTACCTGATAGCGGAAGGCAGGCCGCAGCTTGAAGCGATCATTGGCTTTCGGCCCGCATTTGTGCTGCGTTTTAACCGATTTACGCTACGCATTGGAATGGCGAGCTACATCGGCGCCATTGGGTTTTTCACGGCGCTGTTGCTGGCAGGCGCCGGGTTTGTCTTATCGTCTTCCGCCGTGTCAAATGCCTCGCTGCTGGTAATTGGCCTGTTGTGCGTCATTCCTTTCTCTGAAATCGCCACTGCCTGGGTCAACCGGCTGATTGTCTGGCTGTTTGGCGCCGCGCCGTTGGCCGGGCTTGAACTGTTGCAAGGCGTACCGACCTCTTGCCGAACGCTGGTAGTGGTGCCAACCTTGCTGTCCGGCGAGCAGGACATGCTGCAACAGATAGAACAGTTGGAAGTACATTACCTGTCCAGCGGACAAGGGGATATCACGTTTGCGCTGTTGACCGATGGCGTGGATGCCGAAACAGAAACCCTTGCTGGCGATCAACCTCTGTTAACGCTGGCATCGCTCGGCATACAACGGCTTAACGAGCACTATGGGGAAGGGCCGGCCGGCGCGCGTTTTTTACTGCTGCACCGCCGACGATTGTTCAATAGCAGTGAAAACGTGTGGATGGGTTGGGAACGTAAACGAGGAAAACTGCATGAACTGAACCGGTTGTTACGCGGGGCCACGGATACCAGTTTTATCCCGATTGACGGACAGGCCGTCCATGTCCCTGCCGATGTTCGCTATGTGATTACGCTGGATGCCGATACCCGTCTACCCCGTGACGCAGCTTTGAAACTGATTGGCAAAATGGCTCACCCGCTTAATCAGCCGCGCTGGGACAGCAGCGGACAGCATATCGTCGCGGGTTATGCCATACTGCAACCCCGCATTACGCCCTCCCTGCCTGCGGGACACGAGGCATCGCTGTATCAGCGTATTTTCTCCGCACCAGGCGGAATCAACCCCTATGAAGCCGCCGTATCCGATGTTTATCAGGATTTGTTCGGTGAAGGTTCCTACACGGGAAAAGGCATTTACGACGTTGACGCGTTTGAACGGGCGCTTAAGGGCCTGATCCCTGAAAATAGCCTGCTCAGTCACGACCTGTTTGAGGGGATCTATGCCCGTGCGGGGCTGGCCTCCGATGTTGAGCTGGTGGAAAGCTTTCCTTCCCGTTATGACGTGATCGTCAAACGGCAACACCGCTGGACGCGCGGCGACTGGCAATTGTTGCCGTGGATTCTGGGGCAGGTGCGTAGCGCCTCGGGTTCGGCAGTGCGTTTGCCCGTGGTCGGGCGCTGGAAGATGATCGATAATTTGCGCCGTTCGCTGCTGGCGCCGGGTCTGTTATTAATGTTGTGCGGTTGGGGGATGCTGCCGCTGGACCTGGCATGGAAAGGTTTCGTTATGGTTCTGCTGGTATTGGCGTTTCCCGCCTGTTTACCGGCCTTCTGGGATGCGGCCGCCCGCTGTCTGCGGGGCTTGACCCGACAACAGCCGCTTAATCAAAGCCATCCTTTCCGGCATTTGTATAGCGATCTCAAGCTGGCATTGATGCAGGCGTTTCTCTCACTGGCCTTTCTTGCCGATCATAGCTGGCAAGCGCTCGATGCGCTGATTCGCACACTTGCGCGGCTAACCGTTACCCGGCGACATTTGCTGGAATGGACGACGGCGGCCCAGTCTGGAAGGAGCCCGCGTCTGACCATAGTCGGTTTTTATCGTCAGATGAAGGGCGGTCTACTGCTAAGTGCGGTCGTGGTTGGCGGCGCTTTGCTGGTGTCGCCTCAGAACTGGCCGCTTTGGTTGCCTCTCGGCCTGTTGTGGCTGATGGCCCCGGCGCTGGCGCAGTGGGTCAGTCGGGAACGCGCCGTTTCGCGTCAGGAAAATATCGGCGAGCCGGATAAGCGGGCCTTGCGATTAATCGCACGACGGACCTGGCGTTTTTTTGAAACCTTTGTCACCGAGGATGAATATCACCTGCCGCCGGATAACTTTCAGGAGCGACCCAAACCGGTGGTGGCCCACCGAACCTCGCCAACCAATATCGGCCTGTATTTACTCTCTGCCGTCGCCGCGCGGGATTTTGGCTGGTGTGGTCTCTCCGCCGTGGTCGACCGGCTCAGCGCTACCCTGGCGACAATGGATCGATTGCCGCGTTTTAGAGGTCATTTTCTGAACTGGTACGGCACGCGGGATTTGCAAACGCTGCATCCTGCCTATGTGTCCTCGGTTGATAGCGGCAATCTGGCCGGTAATCTGATCGTATTGGCGAACGCCTGCGAGTTGTGGCAGGAAGAACCGGGGACGCGGGACATTCGCGAGCCGCTGGCCGACCATCTGCTTTTGATCCGCGAATCTTTGTCGTTGTATAGAGAAACGCGGGGTGAGATCGCGTTATTCAGACCGCTGGCGAAAATAAAGCACTCGCTGCATGGTCATCGGTCAATGGAACGCCTGATACCGGAAGCCAGGTCGCAACTGGAAGAATTGTTGCAACGAGTTCATACGCTGTTGCCGCCTGCCGATGATGATGAAACTATTCCTGAGCCGATCTTCTGGATTCATGCGACCCAATCGATGCTGGCTGCCCATGAGCAGGAGTTTCAATATTCAGCCGCTGAGCGCGAAGCGCTGAATCAACGCCTGCAAACGCTGGCGCAGCGCGCCCGCAAAATGGCGATGGAAATGGACTTTGCATTTCTTATCGATTCAGAACGCAAGCTGCTGTCGATCGGCTATTTAATGTCTGAAAATCAGCTTGACGTCAGTTGTTACGATCTGCTGGCCTCCGAAGCCCGGCTGGCCAGCCTGTTCGCTATCGCGAAAGGGGACGTCGGTACACGCCACTGGTTTCGGCTGGGGCGTTCGGCGGTTCATACCGCTCATGGTTCGGCGCTGATGTCCTGGTCTGGTTCAATGTTTGAATATTTGATGCCGTCATTAGTGATGCAAACGCCAGTGGGGAGTTTGCTGGAACAAACGATGCGCGCGGTCGTCGCGCAACAACAGGCTTATGGACGCGCCTTATCCGTGCCCTGGGGCATTTCCGAGTCGGCCTATAACGCGCGGGACATTGATTTTACCTATCAGTATTCAAACTTTGGCGTGCCTGGTTTGGGATTAAAGCGCGGACTGGCGGATAATCTGGTCGTGGCGCCTTATGCCACCGGATTGGCAACGATGGTTGACCCGCTGGCCGCTTGCCGAAACTATGCGTATCTAGCCGCAATGGGGGCTTCCGGTCGCTATGGCTTTTATGAAGCGCTTGATTTCACCCCGTCCCGTCTGCCGGAGAAAGAAAAGGTCGCCATTGTTTACAGTTTCATGGCGCACCACCAGGGAATGACGCTGGTCGCGATTGCCAACACGTTACACCACGGTAATATGCGCCAGCGTTTCCATCGCGAGCCCATGATTCAGTCATGTGAATTACTGTTGCAGGAAAGCCTGCCTGTGCATGCCGCTCTCGCCGAACAGCAGGTTGAAGATCTCAAAGTCGGCGGCTGGGAAAGCCGCAATGAAACGGCACTGGTGCGGCGCTTCTCCGCGTCTCCCTCTGGCGCGCCGATCACGCATTTACTCTCTAATGGCCGCTACGCGGTGATGTTAACCACGACGGGGTCCGGCTATAGCCAATGGCGCGGATTAGCGATTACACGTTGGCGTGAAGACACCACGCAGGATGCCTGGGGCAGTTTTGTATTGCTGCGCGATACGCGCAGCAATCGGATCTGGTCTGCGGGCGAGCAACGTCAGTTGAGCGAAACGGTGGGCAACCTGCCAGTCTCATCCGGTCTGATTGGCAGCAAAATTGGTGGGCCGACTCATCGTTATGAGGTGATTTTTGGCGAAGACCACGCCTCTTATATCCGGCATGAGCGCTCTCTGACCACCACTCAGGATGTGCTGGTGTCAGGAGAAAGCGACGGGGAAGTACGCCGGGTGACGCTAACCAACAGCGGACGGCGGCGGCGAGACATCGAGCTGACCTCCTACGCGGAAATTGTATTGGCCCCTGCCAGCGCCGATATCGCGCATAGCGCGTTTTCTCGCCTGTTTGTGCAAACCGAATATCTGGATGAGTTTGGCGCCCTGATCGCCACCCGGCGCCCGCGAACGCCTGATGAGCCGCCCGTCTGGGCGGCGCACTTCGTGGTGCTGGAAGGCGCGGTCGGCAGCAAAATGCAGTATGAGTCTGATCGCGCCCGTTTTATCGGGCGGGGACAGTCCGTGATGACGGCGGATGCCATTCTGGGACATCAGCGGCTGTCAAACACCACCGGTACGGTGCTTGATCCCATTTTTTCACTGCGTCAGCAGGTGCATATTCCCGCAGGCAAAACGGTGCGTCTGGCATTTTGGACCGTAGTGGCCGCATCGCGTGAGGAATTGCTTGCGGTGATTGATAAACATCACGATCGCAGCGCCTATGAGCGGGATAAGACCTTTGCCTGGACGCAGGCCCAGGTGCAATTGCGTCATCTTGGCGTGAAATCTGAAGAAGCCGCGGATTTTCAGCGTTTGGCTGCCCCGGTCATTTATACCGATCCGCGTTTCCGTGCGCCTTCCGCATCCATCGTGGATGGCGCGGGCCAGCAATCCGGCCTGTGGTCAATGTCTATTTCCGGCGATCTGCCGATTGTGCTGCTGCGCATTGATGATATTGACGATATGGCGCAAGTGCATCAGTTGTTGCGAGCCCATGAATACTGGCGAATGAAATTGCTGAACGTGGATTTGGTGATTGTGAATGAACGGTCGTCGTCTTATATCCAAAATTTGCAGATCGCCATTGAAACGGCGATCCGCAGCAGCCAATCGAGGCCGCGTCTGGGTGGCGCATCCACGCGTGGCGAGGTATTTGCGCTGCGTGCCGATCTACTGTCGAAAGAATCAAAAGCGCTGTTGCTGTCAATCGCACGGGTATCGCTGACCGCCCGCCGGGGGCCGATTTCCCATCAGTTGGCGTTGATTCCGCCTTCGCCCTGGGAAGTTCGCCCGGTTAACGCAGCATCGCCGGAGAGCCTGCCGGATAAAACCCCGCGTCCTGAGGGGTTGGCGTTCTTCAACGGGATCGGGGGCTTCGATCGGCAGGGCCGGGAGTATGTCACCGTGCTGGATGCCACCCATGCCACGCCCGCGCCGTGGATTAATGTTATCGCTAATCCCACGTTTGGATTTCAGGTTTCCGCGCAGGGAAGCGGCTACACGTGGGCGGAAAACAGTCGTGAAAATCAATTGACCCCCTGGGGAAATGATGCGGTGATTGATCCCGGCGGTGAAGCGCTGTACATCCGCGACGACATGAGCGGGGTGCTGTGGACGCCGACCCGGTGGCCGATAAATGACGGTGGATGCTACGTAGCGCGGCATGGCTTTGGCTATAGCCGATTTACCCATGATGCCAATGGTATTGCTTCAGAATTATGCCAGTACGTCCCGCTGGCTGACCCGATAAAAATCTCCCGTTTACGATTGCGCAATACCTCAACGCAGGTACGCCAACTGACGATCACGGCTTACGCGGAGTGGGTGCTGGGCACCTCACGCAGCGCCAGCGCGCCTTATCTGCTAAGTCATGTGGATGACCCCACGGGGGCGGTTCTGGTGGAGAATCCCTGGTCTGGCGGCTTTCCCGGACGGGTCGGCTTTGCCGATTTGTCTGGCTGTCAGTCATCGCTCACGGCGGACAGAACGGAGTTTCTGGGGCGCGATGGGCACATGCGCTCGCCGGCGGCATTGGTGAAAAACAGCCCGCTGTCAGGGAATACCGAGGCGGGGTTCGATCCGTGTTGCGCGTTACAGACCACCGTCACTATCGCGCCGGGTGAGCAGGCCGAGGTTGTCTGGCTTATCGGACAGGACGCCGCTGTTGAACCGGTCAGAAAACTGATTGAGAAATACCGGCAGATCGATCTGGACCAGGTGTTGCGTGAAGTTGAAGCGCACTGGGACTCGGTGACGGGGGCGGTGGTCGTAAAAACGCCCGATAGCGCCATGGATATCATGCTCAACGGGTGGCTGCTGTATCAGACGTTGTCCTGCCGTATTCAGGCCCGCTGCGGCTTTTATCAGGCTAGCGGGGCTTATGGCTTCCGCGACCAGTTGCAGGACGGCATGGCCTTAACTTTTTCCCGTCCTCAGGATACGCGGCAACATCTATTGCGCGCCGCGGGCCGGCAGTTTGCCGAAGGGGATGTGCAGCACTGGTGGTTGCCGCATTCCGGTGCCGGGGTGAGAACGCATATTTCTGACGACCGGGTCTGGCTGGCGTATGCGACCGCCACCTATGTGCAGGTGAGTCAGGATTACGATGTCCTCGCCGAACAAGTGGGTTTCCTGGAAGGCCCGCCCGTTGCCGAGGGGGAACATGACGCGTTCTTCCAGCCAACGCCGTCCACGCAAACCGCGTCGCTATTTGAACACTGCGCGCGCGGTCTGGATCAATGTCTGCGCCTGACGGGGCAGAATGGTTTGCCGCTGATCGGCGGGGGAGACTGGAATGACGGTATGAACCGTGTCGGCGAGGGGGGAAAAGGTGAGAGCGTCTGGCTGGGATGGCTGCTGATCCATACCATAGAACGCTTTGCGCCGTTGGCTGATAAACGTGACGCGGCGCGGGCGGTTCGCTGGCGCGCTCATGCGGCGTCAGTCAGGGAGGCGATCGAGCGCTCGGCATGGGACGGCGCCTGGTATCGTCGGGCGACGTTTGATGATGGCACCTGGCTGGGCAGTAAGAGTAATGATGAGTGCGCCATCGACGCAATCGCACAGTCATGGGCGGTGCTTTCGGGCGCGGCGAATGCGGAACGGGCGGCGACGGCGATGGCGTCGCTGGAGGAGTATCTTATTCGCCGCGATGACGGGCTCGCGTTGTTGTTCACACCTCCGTTTGACCGTACGGCGCGAGATCCCGGCTACATCAAAGGCTATCCGCCGGGGTTACGCGAAAATGGCGGTCAATACACCCATGCGGCGATGTGGTCGATACTGGCTTTCGCAACGTTGGGCGAAGGGAATAAGGCCGCCGGCCTGTTTGCCTTGCTTAACCCGATTAACCACGGTTCGACAGCGGAGCAGATTGCTCGTTACCGGGTTGAGCCTTATGTCATGGCGGCCGACGTCTATTCCGTGGCGCCGCATATCGGACGCGGCGGCTGGACCTGGTATACCGGATCGGGGGGGTGGATGTACCGCGCCGGCGTCGAGGGGATTTTAGGTATCCGCCGAGAGGGGAGTCAGTTGGTATTGTGTCCGTGCATTCCCGATGACTGGCCCGGTTTTGAGGCAAAAGTAACATTGGGAGAAAGTCACTACCTGATTAAGGTCGTGAATGACGCTCACCGATGCCGGGGGATCTCACGGGCAACGTTGGATGAGGTCGAGATACCGCTTGATGCGAAACAAGAACAGATAAAGATCGAATTAATAAAAGGGGAGCATTCTATTCAGCTCACATTATAAAAAGAATGATTGACGACTTATTCTCGTTATCTTTGAGTAGCCGCGCTGCGGTCACTCAAAGGTTTTGTGATGCGTTATCGTCATAGATATGCCGTTTGTCATTTTATGTTAATGCTATCAATAAATTAAAGCATTTCATCAGCCCAAAGTGTCGCATCCATTACTATGCGGAAAAAGTCCGCTTCATTTATTTGCAGACAGCTTAGGTAAAAATTAAGATGCTCCCACTGCTGTTGCTCATATTCAGAAATTAATGTCAAGTAGACGGCAAATTCACCAGTATGATTCAATAAAGCCCGATTGACCTTGTCAGATAAGGTTATCTGAGAAAGCAATAAAGGCATCGGGCAATCTAAAATGGCATCAAGCAGTGACAATAATCCGCACAAGAAGGCTTCTGTCGGATCATCTTCAAGGTTACGCCCGATATGGAGTAATTCACAAATCCTGGCCCTGATTAAACTCGAGTGATATATTTCGCTGGGTTTTTCCGCATTGCTGTTTGTTATACTGATTAATGAGATAAAACGCTTAAGTTTTTTCTGCCCAAGGAGGATAGACATCGCGCGAAAAGACATGGAAGAAGAGGTTATGCCGAACCGAGTATTGTATTTAATATTGGTAACATACCGCATTAGCTTATAATAAAGAGATAAATCTGCAAAAACTAACTCTTCAATTCTGGCATAGTTAAGTTCCTGATTATTAATTTCTTTCAGCAGTCTGATGGTGCTACTGGAATTATTAATTAATCTTTTTGATTTCATGATTTCCGGTCGACTAAAAAAATATCCTTGAAACAGCGTTATTCCGATTTTCTTTCCCTGCATATACTGTTCATGGGTTTCTACCTTTTCGGCAAGGTAGGTCAGATGATTGTGAGTGGAGGTGTTAATAAAACTTCCAATCTCATCGAATGTTGACCTTTTTAAATCAAATTTTATTATATCGACGTAAGGTAAAAATCTATTCCAGTCAGGGTTCATTATGAAATCATCAAGCGCGAACTTGAATCCTTTTTGGTGCATCTTTTTTATTGCATTGAATAATTTATCGTCAGGCGTGGCGCTTTCAAGAATTTCAATGACCACTTTTTCAAGTGGCAATATTTCCGCTTGACCATTTATTAACATTTGGTAAGGGAAGTTTACATAGCACAATTGTTCACCGGCTAACTTGATTAACGGATTTGTCAAAAATTGGTCGGATATGAGTTGAGCGGTGGCGAATTCAGCGCTGACGTCAGGGAATTTATTCGTGACATCAATGCGAAAAAGGAGTTCATAGGCAACTGTTTCGAGGCGGTGGTTTAAAATGGGTTGACGGGCAACGAATGAATACATAATTAGTCTCCATGTAAGCCATGTTTATGAGAAATTTTTATCAAAGAAATCAATATCAATGACGTAGTCCTTTTTGTCATGGCGTAGAGAAGATATAGGTCACTCGTGATTTTAGCATACTCGGTTAAACATAGTGTTTTGATATTTTGTGAATCTATATTATTTTAGTTTTTATAACCGAATTGTTTTTCATTAAAAGTTATTTGTTCTAAATATTTTGTCTACGGTAGCGGGATATCAGATGCCGGGATTCAGGCGCCGGCGTTTTTTATCCCAGGGGTAAAGATGCCGCAACTTTTTTAACAACAGGGCACGATGCGCCAACCCTCAGGCAAGTTCGGTTAACAAATTTACCCGGTATGCGCGGTCATCTTATTAGCCGATAATGAAATTTATCAAAATAGAGTGTGCTGGCGAGCCGCAGAGCGTTACCTTCATACTTATCGCGCGGGCGAATTTCCTTTATAATGCTCGCCTTTTTTCACCGGACACTAATCCAGAAAAACCATGCCGTATAACAATATCATTGCCTTTTCGATTGTCGCGTACAGCGAAAACGCGTGGGTGGTGCGGCTGAGTAAAAGGACATCGTATGCGTACTATATATTGCGGGCAGTTGAATTCGTCCCATGTGGGCCAGGAAGTGACATTGTGCGGTTGGGTTAACCGCCGCCGCGATCTGGGGGGGTTGATTTTTATCGATATGCGCGATCGCGAAGGGCTGGTTCAGGTGTTCTTCGACCCGGATCGTCAGGACGCATTTAAACTGGCATCCGAACTACGCAACGAATTCTGCATTCAACTTACCGGTACGGTGCGCGCCCGCCCGGAAAGTCAGATTAACAAAGAGATGGCCACGGGCGAGATCGAAATTTTCGCCAGCGATTTGACCATCATTAACCGCTCAGAGGCGCTGCCGCTGGACGCTAACCAGACCAATACCGAAGAAGCGCGTCTTAAATACCGTTACCTGGATTTACGTCGTCCTGAAATGGCGCAACGTTTGAAAACCCGTGCCCGCATCACCAGCTTTGTTCGCCGTTTTCTGGACGATCACGGTTTTCTGGATATCGAAACCCCGATGCTGACAAAAGCAACGCCGGAGGGCGCGCGGGATTATCTGGTGCCAAGCCGTGTTCATAAAGGCAAATTCTATGCGTTGCCGCAGTCGCCGCAGTTGTTCAAACAATTGCTGATGATGTCGGGTTTTGACCGCTACTATCAAATCGTCAAATGTTTCCGTGATGAAGACTTGCGCGCCGACCGTCAACCGGAATTCACCCAGATTGATGTAGAAACCTCGTTCATGACCGCGCCGCAGGTGCGTGAAGTGATGGAAAAACTGGTGCGTGAATTGTGGCTGGATGTTAACGGCGTGGATCTGGGCGAGTTCCCGGTCATGACCTTCGCGGAAGCGATGCGTCGCTTCGGCTCCGATAAGCCGGATCTGCGCAACCCGCTGGAACTGGTGGATGTGGCCGATCTGGTCAGGGACATAGAATTTAAAGTGTTCTCCGGCCCGGCCAATGACGCCAAAGGCCGCGTTGCCGTCATCCGCGTACCCGGCGGGGCGCAACTGAGCCGTAAGCAGATTGATGAATACGGCAAGTTTGTTGAAATTTATGGCGCCAAAGGGCTGGCCTACATCAAGGTTAACCAGCGCGCCAACGGTTTGGAAGGCGTGCAGAGTCCGGTAGCCAAATTCCTGAGTGAAACGGTGCTGGCCGCGCTGCTGGAACGTACCGGCGCCACCGATGGCGATATCCTGTTCTTTGGCGCGGATAGCGCGAAAGTGGTGACCGATGCGCTGGGGGCGCTGCGTCTTAAACTGGGGCGCGATCTGCGCCTGACCAAAGACCTGAGCTGGGCGCCGCTGTGGGTGATCGACTTCCCGATGTTTGAAGAAGATGAGGAGGGCGGTCTGGCGGCGATGCACCACCCGTTCACCGCGCCGCGCGATATGTTGCCTGCGGAACTGGCCGCCAGCCCGGTGTCGGCGATCGCCAACGCCTACGATATGGTCATCAATGGCTATGAAGTCGGCGGAGGGTCCGTGCGTATTCATAATGGTGAAATGCAGCAAACGGTATTTGGTATGCTTGGCATCAACGAGCATGAACAACGTGAAAAATTCGGCTTCCTGCTTGATGCGCTGAAATTTGGCACGCCGCCGCACGCGGGGCTGGCATTTGGTCTGGATCGTCTGGTGATGCTGTTAACCGGTACGGACAACATCCGCGACGTTATCGCCTTCCCGAAAACCACGGCGGCCGCCTGTTTGATGACGGAAGCGCCGAGCTTTGCCAATCCAGCCGCGTTGGATGAATTGTCCATTGCCGTCGTCGGCAAAGGTAAAATTGCGCAGGATGCTCAGGCTAGTCAGTCAGAGAACGAATAACATGGCATATAAGCGACCCGTTTCGGTTCTGGTGGTGATTTATGCCCGTGATACCGGGCGGGTGCTGATGCTGCAACGGCGTGACGATCCTGATTTCTGGCAGTCGGTCACCGGCAGCCTAGAAGAGGGTGAAAGCGCGTCGTTTGCCGCGCAGCGTGAAGTTAAAGAAGAAGTGAATATCGATATATCCGCCGAGGCGTTATCACTCTTTGACTGTCAACGCTGTATTGAGTTTGAGCTATTTGCTCATTTGAGACGTCGCTATGCGCCAGGGGTGACGCACAATACGGAACATTGGTTCTGTCTGGCGTTGCCCGAAGAACGTGAGGTGATCATTACCGAACACCTTGCTTATCAGTGGCTGGATGCGCCCGGTGCGGCGCAGTTGACCAAGTCGTGGAGTAACCGGCTGGCGATTGAGGAATTTGTTAGTTATCCGGCCTGAACAGGCTTTTTTCGGAGATTTTTATGGCAGGTCATAGTAAGTGGGCCAACACAAAGCATCGTAAAGCAGCACAGGACGCCAAACGCGGCAAGATTTTTACCAAGATCATCCGCGAACTGGTCACCGCCGCCCGGTTGGGCGGCGGCGATCCGGGGTCAAACCCGCGTCTGCGTGCGGCGATCGATAAAGCCCTGTCCAACAATATGACGCGTGATACCCTGAACCGCGCCATTGCCCGCGGCGTGGGCGGTGACGAAGACAGCAACATGGAAACCATTATTTATGAAGGTTACGGTCCCGGCGGCACTGCCGTAATGGTGGAATGTCTGAGCGACAACCGTAACCGTACCGTTTCCGAGGTTCGTCACGCGTTTACCAAATGCGGCGGTAACCTGGGCACCGACGGTTCGGTTGCTTATCTGTTCGCCAAAAAAGGCGTTATCTCTTATGCGCCGGGTCTGGATGAGGACACGGTGATGGACGCCGCGCTGGAGGCGGGCGCGGACGACGTCGTCACCTATGATGACGGCGCGATTGATGTTTTCACGCCGTGGGAAACCTTCGGTGAAGTGAAAGATGCGCTGGACGCCGCGGGGCTGGCGGCGGAATCCGCGGAAGTTTCCATGATCCCTTCCACCAAAGCGGATATGGATGCGGAAACCGCGCCGAAGTTGATGCGTCTGATCGACATGCTGGAAGACTGCGATGACGTACAGGAGGTTTACCACAACGGCGAGATCTCCGACGAGGTGGCGGAACTGCTGTGATGGCAGCCCGGTAATGCAGGGAAAACCACACCTAACCGACAAACGAACCGGTGGAGCGGTGCGATGACAATTATTCTGGGCATCGATCCCGGTTCGCGCGTAACCGGTTACGGCATTATCCGCCAGCAAGGGCGTCAACTGACCTACCTCGGCAGCGGATGTATACGAACCGTTGTGGATGATATGCCAACGCGTCTTAAGCTGATCTACGCTGGCGTGAGTGAAATTATTACGCAATTTCGACCGGACACTCTGGCGATTGAACAGGTGTTCATGGCGAAAAATCCGGACTCGGCGTTAAAGTTGGGTCAGGCGCGCGGCGCGGCGATTGTCGCGGCGGTGAATCAGGACTTGCCGGTATCGGAATACGCTGCCCGACTGGTGAAACAAACCGTGGTGGGCACGGGGGCGGCGGACAAAAAGCAGGTGCAGCATATGGTGCGCTCATTGCTGAAACTGTCCTCCAGCCCGCAGGCTGATGCGGCCGACGCTCTGGCTATCGCCATTACCCACTGTCATTTCAGTCAAAACCTGATTCGTAGCGTGACAGGAAAAATCAATCCGCTGGCGGGACGGTTACGCTGAAGTCTGAGGCTGGATATTCATCCAGCCTTTTTTATGCTATAAGCTATACCCTATTCTTTGCTGATAAACGTAAAAGGAAGATCAACGTGATAGGTCGTCTCAGAGGCATTATTCTGGAAAAACAACCGCCGCAGGTGCTGATTGAAGCAAACGGCGTTGGCTATGAAGTCCACATGCCGATGACCTGCTTTTACGAACTCCCTGATTTGGCGCAGGAAGCGGTGATTTTTACCCATTTTGTAGTGCGAGAGGATGCGCAACTGCTGTTCGGTTTCAACGACAGGCAGGAGAGGGCGCTGTTCCGCGAATTGATCAAGGTGAACGGCGTCGGCCCGAAACTGGCGCTGGCGATCCTTTCCGGCATGTCGGCCACCCAGTTTGTCAGCGCGGTTGAGCGGGGGGAGATTGGCGCACTGGTGAAATTGCCCGGCGTAGGTAAGAAAACCGCCGAGCGGCTGGTGGTGGAAATGAAAGACCGTTTTAAAGGTTTAAGCGGCGAGCTATTTAACCCGGTTGGAAATGTTCCGCTGGCGTCTTCTCCCGCCGAAGAGGATAAAAACGCGTCCGATCCTGAAGCGGAGGCGGCTTCCGCGCTGATTGCGCTGGGCTATAAACCTCAGGAGGCGAGCCGGTTGATTACCCGGGTCGCTCAACCGGATGCAGATTGTGAAACGCTGATCAGAGACGCGTTGCGCATTGCGCTGTGAGGTATTCATGATTGAAGCTGATCGTTTGATTTCCGCAGAAGCGATTCCCGAAGAGGAAATCATAGACCGCGCCATCCGTCCGAAATTGTTATCGGAATATGTGGGTCAACCCCAGGTGTGCGAACAGATGGAGATTTTCATCCAGGCCGCCCGCCAACGGGGGGATGCGCTGGACCACCTGTTGATTTTTGGCCCGCCGGGGCTGGGGAAAACCACGTTGGCCAACATTGTCGCTAACGAAATGGGCGTTAATCTGCGCACAACCTCCGGGCCGGTATTGGAAAAGGCCGGGGATCTGGCGGCGCTGTTGACCAACCTTGAACCGCACGATGTGCTGTTTATTGATGAAATCCATCGGCTGTCGCCGGTGGTGGAAGAGATCCTGTATCCGGCGATGGAAGATTACCAACTGGATATCATGATTGGCGAAGGGCCGGCGGCGCGATCCATCAAACTGGATTTGCCGCCGTTTACGCTCATCGGCGCGACCACGCGGGCCGGTTCGTTGACCTCCCCGTTGCGTGACCGTTTTGGTATCGTGCAGCGCCTTGAGTTCTATAAGGTTGCGGATTTACAGTACATTGTCAGCCGCAGCGCGCAATGTCTGGGGTTGGACCTGACGTATGAGGGGGCGCTGGAAGTGGCCCGCCGTTCACGCGGTACGCCGCGTATTGCTAACCGGCTGTTGCGCCGGGTAAGGGACTTCTCAGAGGTTAAATCTGAAGGGGCGATCACCGCGGAGGTGGCGACTCAGGCGCTGGATATGCTGGCGGTGGATACCGAAGGGTTCGATTACATGGATCGGAAACTACTGCTGGCGATTATCGAAAAATTTACGGGTGGCCCGGTCGGGCTGGATAATCTGGCTGCGGCGATTGGCGAGGAGCGGGAAACCATCGAAGACGTGCTGGAACCGTTCCTGATCCAGCAGGGCTTTATTCAACGCACGCCACGCGGGCGAATGGCAACCCAGCACGCATATCGCCATTTCGGTCTGACGCGCGAGGAGTAATTTTCCTCACGCGCTTTACTCACTGCATGATTTAAATCAGGCAGGCTGTCTTTTGATTAAGCTGGCAATAAACAACAGCGAGGCGCAAAGCACCACGGACGGTCCGGCTGGCGTGTTGTAGCTGGCTGAAAAGGCCAGCCCTCCCGTGATCGCAATCATGCCGGCAACCATCGCAAAGCCCGCCATTTGTTCCGGCGTTTTCGCGAAACGTCGGGCGCTGGCCGCCGGAATAATCAACAGTGATGTAATGATCAACGCGCCGACAAACTTCATGGCGATTCCGATGGTCAACGCCGTGACCAGCATCAAAATCAGTTTGGTCCGCTGAAGTTTCACACCGTCGGTATGGGCCAGTTCCGGGCTGACGGTCATGGAAAGCAGGGCGCGCCATTGCCACATCATCACCGCGACGACGACGACGACACCGCAGCCGATAAACCACAGATCGTCTGACGTTACCGAGAGCAAATCCCCAAATAGGTAAGCCATCAGGTCAACGCGGACATTGTCCATCAGACTGACGACCACCAGCCCCAATGACAGCGCACTGTGCGCCATGATGCCCAGTAGTGTATCAATAGCCAGATAGGGTCTGCGTTCAAGCCACACCAGTCCTAAAGCCAGCGCCAGCGTGACGGCAATGACGGTATAAAAGAGGTGAATATCCAGCAGCAGGCCGAAAGCGATGCCCAGCAACGACGCATGGGCCAGCGTATCGCCAAAGTAAGACATGCGTCGCCAGACCACGAACGAACCGAGCGGACCTGCCGCCACAGCCAGAAAAATCCCAGCCAGCCAGCCGGGTAAGAGAAGCTCAATCATTGCTCGCTCCCCCCTTGTCTTTTCAGCACAATTCGGCCATGCAGGTCATGACGGTGATTATGGTGATGGCGGTAAACCGCCAATTGCTCGGCACCGCGATGGCCAAACATGGCTAAAAATTCAGGGTGCAAAGAAACCTCTTCCGGGGCGCCGGAGCAACAGATATGTTGATTGAGACACAGCACCTCATCGGTTTTCGCCATAACCAGATGGAGATCGTGGGAAACCATCAGTACGCCGCAATTGAATTCCTTCCGTAGCTGGTTGATTAAATCGTAAAGGGCAAGCTGTCCGTTCACATCCACGCCCTGCGTTGGTTCATCCAACACCAAAAGCTGTGGCTGATTCAGTAATGCGCGGGCCAGCAGCACGCGCTGAGTTTCACCGCCCGACAGTTTTTGCATGGGCTGTTCCAGCAGGTGCGCTGCCTGAACGCGTTTGAGGGCCGGCAGAACATCCTGCTGTTTTACGCCGGGACGCAGACGCATAAAACGGCTGACGGTTAACGGCAGGGTGGCGTCAAGATGTAGTTTCTGCGGAACGTAACCAATGCGTAAACCCGGTGTTTTCTGTAGCGTGCCGGACGTGGGGGACAATAATCCCAGAACGACCCTGACCAGCGTCGATTTCCCCGCGCCATTCGGCCCCAGAAGCGTAAGAATTCGTCCCGCACGTAAAGACAGCGAGATATCTGACAGCACTTCCCGGCGGTCAAACGTAACGGAAATTTTATTGAGTGATACCAATGTGGACATATAATTCGTCTTGCACAGGTTTTGTAATGTTATAATATAACAACTCGTGCGTTAAAAGTCGATGGGATAACCCTCAATGCAAAAGTGTATTCAGAAAAATAAATGGTTAAAAAGAGCGTTTGCCGCCGGCGCTCTGATAATGGCAGTGGATTCGATCGGTGCGGCTTCCGCGACTATCGTGACATCAATCCGCCCGTTGGGATTCATTGCTTCGGCGATAGCGGAAGGCGTGACCCCAACAGAGGTCTTGTTACCTGATGGCGCGTCGCCACATGATTATGCCTTGCGCCCGTCTGATGTCCAGCGGTTACAGTCTGCCGATCTGGTTATTTGGGTCGGGCCGGAACTGGAAGCTTTTTTAGGAAAACGGCTGTCCCAGGTTTCTTCGGCAAAGCAAATCGCACTCGCGAACCTGCCCGCTATTAAGGCCGAACTGATAAAAGAGGCGGCTCATCAACACGGACATGATGCCGATCGTGACCA
Organism: Brenneria rubrifaciens; assembly: GCF_005484945.1. Classification (NCBI taxonomy): domain Bacteria; kingdom Pseudomonadati; phylum Pseudomonadota; class Gammaproteobacteria; order Enterobacterales; family Pectobacteriaceae; genus Brenneria; species Brenneria rubrifaciens. The sequence continues at coordinate 2,086,324 of NZ_CP034035.1, read as the reverse complement.
TGCGGCCAGCGAAAATGGGCATGAAGAAGCGGACGATGGACACCATCAGGGTGAATACAATATGCACATTTGGCTCTCGCCGGAGATGTCAAAACAGGCGGCAATTGCAATCCACAAAAAATTATTGGAACTTATGCCTCAAAATAAAGACAAACTAGACGCGAATCTGCTTTATTTTACGGATAAAATCGCGCAGATAGATGAAAAAGTTGCTAAGATGCTAGCGCCTGTGCAGGGTAAGGGATATTTCGTGTTTCATGATGCCTATGGCTACTATGAGAAACACTACGGTCTAAGCCCGTTAGGGCATTTTACGATCAATCCCGCGATTCAACCCGGCGCACAGCGCTTACACCAGATTCGGACACAATTAGTTGAGCATAAAGCCGTATGTGTTTTTGCTGAACCACAATTCAGGCCTGCCGTTATTAATGCTGTTGCCAAGGGAACTGACGTGCGCTCGGGCGTGCTGGACCCATTGGGGAGCAATATCAAACTGGGTAGAGATAGCTATACGGATTTCCTGTTGCAGTTATCGAACCAGTATCGGAGCTGTCTGGAGGAAAAATTATGAGGATACGAATAAGTGCAGCAGATAGTCGGATCTATCGCTCTGGCGTATAACAGCTTACCAAGGCCCCATCGCGTTATGCTGGGGTCTCTTACCGTTATAACACTGGCCGTTGCTGTTTGGCGGCCTTTTGTTTATCCCCCCGCCAATGACGCGCCCGTGGTGGTGAAAGATATCACTCTGGAAGCCAATCAACTGCGTAGGCTGGCTCCTGAAGCCAGTGAACCGATCGACCAGCCTGCACCGGATGATGAAATTCCGCAAGATGAATTGGACGACAAAGTCTCCGATGAAAGCGGCGTGCATGAATACGTGGTGTCAACAGGCGATACGCTGAGCAGCATTCTTACCCAGTACGGCATAGATATTGCCGATATCACGCAGCTTGCCGAGCGAAATAGCGATCTGCGTAATCTCAAAATCGGGCAGCAAATCTCCTGGGTGCTGGGTGAAAATGGCGAATTGCGCACGTTGACTTGGCAGATGTCCCGCCGTGAAACCCGTATCTATGAACGTGTTGGTTCTGATTTCAAAGAAAGAATCGAAATGCTGAAGGGGGAGTGGCGCAACGCCGTGATGAACGGTCGTTTAAACGGTAGCTTTGTCAGCAGCGCCAGAAATGCGGGTCTGAACAACAGTGAAGTCAGCGCAGTGATCAAAGCCCTGCAATGGCAGTTGGACTTTCGTAAATTACGCAAAGACGACACGTTCTCCGTGCTGATGTCCCGTGAAATTCTGGATGGTAAGAGTGAGCAGAGCGAACTGTTGGCCGTGCGCCTGAATACCGGCGGAAAGGATTATTTCGCCATTCGCGCGGCAGACGGCAAATTCTACGATCGTGAAGGCTCAGGTCTGACCCGCGGATTTATGCGCTTCCCTACCATGAAACAGTTCCGTATTTCTTCCAACTTCAATCCCCGACGTCTTAACCCGGTCACGGGGCGTGTTGCCCCGCATAGAGGCGTCGACTTCGCGATGCCGATTGGTTCGCCGGTGCTGGCGGTGGGGGATGGTGAAGTGGTAATTGCTAAACGCAGCGGTGCGGCAGGTAACTATGTGGCTCTTCGTCACGGCCGTCAGTACACCACGCGCTACATGCACATGAACCGGATACTGGTGAAGGCAGGACAAAAAGTGAAGCGTGGCGATCGGATCGGTTTATCCGGCAATACCGGCCGTTCCACTGGGCCGCATTTGCATTATGAATTTTGGATAAACCAGCAGGCCGTCAACCCGCTTACGGCCAAGTTGCCGCGTTCAGAAGGGTTATCCGGTAAAGAACGCCGCGATTATCTGGCTCAGGTAAAAGAAATTATTCCACAACTTACGTTTGACTAATCTTGTTTGCTGTTTTTCTGCCGGTAGCGGCTTGCTGCCGGCATTTTCATTTGTGGGTCACTAATTTTTGTTGTGCTTTTTAGGGGGCGTCGCTAATTGGGAGGCGATGTTGGCAGTTATCACTATCTTGTGAGTTCTTTGAAGAGTTATTGCATGGAAAACGAGAAAAAAACCTGCGCTGAGTTTGTGCCTCAGTTCCAACGAGCCTTTTATCACCCACGTTACTGGGGCGTCTGGATGAGCGTTGGCGCAATGGCGGTTGTCGCCTATGTCCCCGCGCGTTTAAGAAATCCGATATTGGGCGGACTAGGGCGCTTTGTTGGCCGATTGTCAAAAGGCGCTCGCCGCCGCGCACGAATCAACCTGCTGTACTGTATGCCAGATCTGACCGATGAGCAGCGCGAAACCATTATCGATAGTATGTTTGCAACGGCTCCCCAAACGATAATCTTGATGGTTGAGATGGGTATCCGCAATCACGGTAATGTCGAGAAATATGTTCGCTGGCATGGCGAAGAGATTCTGAATAAGTTGAAAGCGCAACAGCGGAATGTCATCTTTCTGGTGCCACACGGCTGGGGCGTGGATATCCCGGCGATGTTGATGGCCTCGCGCGGGCAACGAATGGCTGCGATGGTTCATAATCAGAAAAATGCGCTGATGGACTTTTGGTGGAACACGTTGCGCCGTCGCTTTGGCGGCCGAATTCATACGCGTAACGCGGGCATAAAACCCTTTGTCAGTTCAGTGCGGCAGGGATACTGGGGGTATTATCTTCCCGATCAGGATCATGGTGCGGAGAATAGTGAATTCGTGGATTTTTTTGCCACCTACAAGGCAACCTTGCCGGCAATCGGCCGCTTGATGGCGATTTGCCGTGCGGACATTGTGCCTCTGTTTCCGGTATACAATGAGAAAACGTGTTGTCTGGAAATATTTATTCGCCCGCCAATGGACGATCTGGCTGGCGCTGACGATGAATATATCGCCCGCCGTATGAACGAGGAAATTGAGATTTTTGTCAGACCGAATCCAGAACAATACACATGGATTCTCAAGCTGCTGAAAACTCGCAAGCCGGGTGAGATTGAGCCCTATTGCCGGGACGATTTGTACCGGAATTAAGCCGGGTGTATGCGATTACAAAAAGGCCGGACGATGATGAACCGTCCGGCTTTTTTATCCGTGAACTTCCGTGGTGCCAGGCCGTTATTCCACGCGCAGGATACGGATCGTGTTAGTGGTGCCGACCGTGCCCATCACGTCACCTTGCGTCACAATAACCAGATCCCCGGACATCAGGAACCCTTTGTCGCGCAGCAGGATAACCGCGTCATTAGCAGCGGCTACGCCGTCGGTATAGCTGTAGAAGTGTACCGGCGTGACGCCGCGATAGAGCGCTGCCAGATTGAGCGTATGTTCATGGCGTGACATGGCAAAAATAGGCAGACCGGAACTGATACGTGACATCATCAGCGCGGTGCGCCCTGATTCCGTCATGGCGATCAGCGCCGTGACGCCTTTCAGATGGTTAGCCGCATACATCGATGACATTGCGATAGATTCTTCCGTGTTCTCAAACTGCACATCAAGGCGATGTTTGGACACATTGATGCTGGGGATTTTCTCGGCGCCAAGACAGACTTTCGCCATTGCTGACACCGTTTCCGCCGGATATTGCCCCGCTGCGGTTTCGGCGGAAAGCATCACGGCGTCGGTGCCGTCCAGCACGGCGTTGGCCACGTCCATCACCTCAGCACGAGTCGGCATCGGGTTGGTGATCATGGATTCCATCATCTGCGTGGCGGTAATGACGGCACGGTTGAGCTGACGCGCACGGCGGATCAGCTTTTTCTGAATACCCACCAGTTCGGGATCGCCGATTTCAACCCCCAAATCACCACGTGCAACCATCACGACGTCGGAAGCCAGGATAATGTCATCCATGGCTTCATCAGAACAGACGGCTTCCGCACGCTCGACCTTGGAAACGATCTTGGCATGACAGCCTGCGTCACGGGCCAGACGACGGGCGTAGTTTAAATCTTCACCCGTACGCGGGAAGGAGACGGCCAGATAATCCACGCCGATTTTTGCGGCGATGATGATGTCTGCTTTGTCCTTTTCGGTTAATGCTTCGGCGGAAAGGCCGCCGCCCAGCTTGTTGATCCCTTTATTGTTCGACAAGGGGCCGCCGACGGTGACTTCGGTATACACTTTCATGCCTTCAACCTGGAGGACTTTCAACTGTACGCGGCCATCGTCCAACAGCAAGGTGTCGCCAGGCACAACGTCCGCCGGTAGCCCCTTGTAATCGATACCGACTTTCTCTTTATCGCCTTCGCCTTTGGACAGGTTGGCGTCCAACAGGAATTTGTCGCCCACGTTGAGAAAGATTTTACCTTCCTTGAAAGTGGACACTCGAATTTTCGGCCCCTGTAAATCGCCCAGTATGGCGACATGCCGACCTAATTTGGCCGCAATTTCACGAACTCGGTTAGCACGTAATTGGTGATCTTCGGGGGTGCCGTGAGAAAAATTCATGCGTACTACGTTAGCGCCCGCGCTGATAATCTTTTCAAGATTATTGTCACGGTCGGTAGCTGGCCCCAGGGTGGTGACAATTTTGGTTCTTCTGAGCCGTCTGGACATGTGTAACTCCGTTGACTTGTGAAGCGGTAGTGTTGCGATTGATGTCGAATAAGGCTGTAGCATGTAACTTTACGACGCAACTATTTCATTTATGCGAATATGCGAATCAACGCGCTGCCGACTCCGAACGTCCGCCGTGGCGCCGGGAAACGCCGGGTTACTCTGCCTGACCGCGTTTGAACAATGAGGTATTCGGCACTCGAATGCCTGATTAAATTTGACTTTAGTTGCTATTCTCTCTGCTTTGGGTTCTGTTACCATCGTAGCGTAATAATAAAATAGCTTAAATATTAATCAATTATATGAAAGGATTGCTAAACTTTTCCTCTTTATCGAACCGCGATTCGCGCAATGCTTCCTTGACTCGCTTCAGGTTATCCCGGAATTTTGCCCCGCGCCGCAGCGTAAAACCGGTGGCCAGTACATCAATGAGCGTCAGTTGCGCAATACGCGAAACCATCGGCATGTAGACATCGGTATCCTCGGGTACATTCACCTGCAGCGTTAATGATGCTTCCCGCGCCAGCGGCGTACCTCCCGACGTGATGGCGATGACGATGGCGTCATTTTCTCTGGCCAACTGCGCCACTTCTACCAGGCCTTTCGTTCGGCCAGTGTGGGAAATCACCACCACCACGTCGCCTTCGCTGGAGTTCATGCAACTCATGCGCTGCATGACAATATCGTCAAAATAGACCACGGGAATATTGAAACGGAAGAACTTGTTCATCGCGTCATGCGCGACAACCGCAGAAGCGCCGAAGCCAAAAAAGGAAATTTTTTTCGCCTGGGTGAGCAGATCCACAGCCCGGTTGACGGCGGCAATATCCAGACAGGATTTGACATGTTCCAGACCGGCCATCGTCGATTCAAAGATTTTGCCGGTATAAGCATCAACACTATCACTTTCTTCGACGTTACGGTTTACATAAGGTGTGCCATTCGCCAGGCTTTGGGCCAGATGAAGTTTAAAATCGGGAAAACCTTTGGTTTCCAGACGGCGACAGAAACGGTTGACGGTGGGTTCACTGACATCGGACATCTTTGCCAGGGAGGCGATACTGGAGTGAATTGCTGTTTGCGGAGCGCTCAGGATAACCTCAGCAACCTTTTTTTCAGACTTGCTCAAGAGCTCCAGACGGCTCTGGATTTTTTCCAGTATATTCATATAACACGTGCCATATAAGTATTTCCAATTTTAACCAAAGACGCAATCGATATGGATTTTGTGAAAATATACTACTCCCATGGCGCGGTTGGCAGAGGAAAAAGTGTGGCGCCGAGCGCTTTTTTTGTCAGAACATGACTTGTGTCTAACTTTCAGAAAAGTGAGCCGCTGCCAGAAACAGTGAAAAGTGCTTTTTGGGGCAACTGCCGGATGTTGCAGGCGTTTCAGTCGGTATAACAGGCTGGTTTTTGATGATATCCAACGTGTCTGCTTTGGATTTTGAGTTTTTGCTACGGTTTACTGGCTGTAGTTAAAAAGAGTACATTAATTGCTGTAATAAAATTACAGCATCCAGCAACGAGGAGATGAAAATGGCGGTAACTTCAACAGCCCAGGCATGCGACCTGGTTATTTTCGGCGCGAAGGGCGATTTGGCGCGCCGAAAATTGCTGCCTTCCCTGTATCAGTTGGAAAAAGCGGGGCATATCCACCCGGAAACCCGGATTATCGGCGTTGGCCGAGCAGAATGGGATAAAAAAGCCTACATCGGCGTAGTGCATGAAGCGCTGGAAACCTTCATGAAAGAACCCATTGATGCGTCGCTGTGGGAAATGTTGAGCGGGCGGCTGGATTTCTGCAATCTTGATGTTGAAGACACGAAAAGCTTTAGCAAACTGGGTAAGCTGCTTGACCAGAAAAACCGCACCACCATTAATTATTTCGCCATGCCGCCCAGCACGTTTGGCGCGATTTGCCGTGGTTTGGGCGCAGCCGGGTTAAACAAAGCACCCACTCGCGTCGTTATGGAAAAACCGTTGGGGACGGATTTAGCGTCCTCATGTGTTATCAACGATCAGGTTGCCGAGTATTTTGGCGAGAGTCAGGTCTATCGCATTGACCATTATTTAGGCAAAGAAACGGTATTGAACCTGCTGGCGTTGCGTTTTGCCAACTCGCTTTTTTCTGCGAACTGGGATAATCGCACCATCGATCATGTGCAGATCACTGTAGCGGAAGAGGTGGGAATAGAAGGGCGCTGGGGCTATTTTGACAAGGCAGGTCAGATGCGCGACATGATTCAAAACCACTTGTTACAGATTCTGACCATGATAGCCATGTCGCCGCCATCTGATCTGACTACCGATCGTATCCGCGATGAGAAAGTGAAAGTATTGCGTTCGCTGCGTCGTATCGATACTACCAACGTGCATGAAACCACCGTGCGGGGGCAATATACCGCCGGCTTTGTTCGGGGGAATAAAGTACCGGGTTATCTGGAAGAAGAGGGCGCGAATAAAACCAGCTGTACCGAAACCTTTGTCGCGATTCGTGTCGATATTGATGACTGGCGCTGGTCTGGCGTGCCGTTCTATCTGCGTACCGGCAAACGTCTGCCGACGAAATGTTCCGAAGTTGTCGTGTATTTCAAAAACCCGGCGCTGAATCTGTTCCATGATTCCTACCAGCAGTTGCCGCAAAACAAGCTGATTATTCGCTTGCAGCCGGATGAAGGCGTTGAAATCCAGATTCTCAATAAAATCCCTGGGCTGGATCATAAGCATCGCCTGCAAACGGTCAAACTGGATCTGAGTTTCTCTGAAACGTTCAATCAGCAGCATCTGGCGGATGCGTATGAGCGTCTGTTACTGGAATCCATGCGCGGTATTCAGGCCCTGTTTGTGCGCCGTGATGAAGTGGAAGAAGCCTGGAAATGGGTGGACTCAATCATGGACGCCTGGTCGATGGATAATGACGCGCCGAAGCCCTATCAGGCGGGAAGTTGGGGGCCGGTTGCTTCCGTGGCGATGATTACCCGCGACGGGCGCTCCTGGAACGAGTTTGAATAAAATCGGGGTGATCGGGGGTGTATATTATTAACGATGCCTGAGGGCATGGCTGGAGATAACGCTTAATGAAAAACTGGAAAACGAGCGCGGAGCAGATTTTGACAGCGGGTCCGGTTGTTCCTGTTATTGTGGTCAACAAACTGGCGCATGCCGTACCAATGGCAAAGGCGCTGGTTGCGGGTGGCGTTCGCGTTTTGGAGCTGACATTGCGTACCGAGTGCGCGGTAGACGCGATCCGCGCTATCGCAAAAGAAGTGCCTGAAGCCATTGTTGGCGCGGGGACGGTAACCAACCCGCAGCAACTGGCGGCGGTAACCGAAGCCGGCGCGCAATTTGCCATCAGTCCGGGGCTGACCGAACCGTTGCTGAAAGCGGCTAACGAAGGCACGATTCCACTGATCCCCGGTATCAGCACGGTTTCTGAACTGATGCTGGGCATGGACTACGGTTTACGAGAGTTCAAATTCTTCCCGGCGGAAGCTAACGGCGGCGTCAAAGCTTTGCAGGCGATTGCCGGGCCCTTCGCGTCAATTCGTTTCTGCCCGACCGGCGGCATTACGCCGAACAACTATCGCGATTATCTGGCGCTGAAAAGCGTACTGTGCGTAGGAGGCTCCTGGCTGGTGCCGAATGACGCGCTGGAATGCGGCGACTACATGCGCATCACCGAACTGGCCCGCGAAGCGGTTGAAGGCGTGCCAGCGTAATTCCACCAAGCCGATGCGCACAAGCCACCCAGACACGGGTGGCTTTTTTGTGCTATCGCTTAACCGCTGACTTTTACCGCTGCGGCGGTTTTTTTCGCTAATGTCACCGCGTCGTCCGTGGTTTCCGCCGCCGCCAGCGCAACGCCCATGCGACGTTTTCCGCTGATGTCCGGTTTGCCAAACAGACGGATCTGCGTATGAGGCAGTAAGGCGTTTTCCAGCCCCTGATAGCGGACATTGCGACTATCAAGCTCTGGCAGAATCACGGCGGATGCCGCCGCGCCATACTGACGGATCGCGCCGATTGGTAATCCTAAAAAAGCCCGTACGTGTAAAGCGAACTCAGACAGATCCTGTGAGATCATCGTTACCATACCGGTATCGTGAGGGCGAGGGGAGACTTCACTGAAGATCACGTCATCGCCGCAAACGAACAGTTCAACACCGAACAAGCCATAGCCGCCCAACGCTTTGACCACCTGACTGGCAATCGCCTGCGCCCGTTCCTGCGCCAGCGCGCTCATTTGCTGCGGCTGCCATGATTCGCGATAGTCGCCGTCTTCCTGACGATGACCAATCGGCGCGCAGAAATGAACACCGTCAACAGCGTGGATGGTCAGCAGCGTGATCTCGAAATCGAACTTAATCAGCCCTTCGACAATCACCCGGCCACCGCCCGCCCGTCCGCCTTGCTGCGCATACTGCCATGCCTTCTCCAACTGCTGCGGTTTATGAATCAGGCTTTGGCCTTTGCCGGAGGAGCTCATCACAGGTTTGACAATGCAGGGATAGCCAATCTCAGCCACAGCCTGGCGGAAACTCGCTTCACTCTCCGCAAAGCGGTAGGTGGAGGTTGGCACCCCCAGCGTTTCCGCGGCCAGACGGCGAATACCCTCACGGTTCATCGTCAGGCGGGTTGCTTCAGCGCAGGGAACCACATGGTGGCCCTGTTGCTCCAGCGTCACCAGCATATCGGTGGCGATGGCTTCAATTTCCGGCACGATGTAATCTGGACGTTCCGCTTCAATCAGCGTCTTTAATGCTTCACCGTCCAGCATGTTAATGACATGGCTGCGATGCGCAATCTGCATGGCGGGCGCGTCGGCGTAGCGATCAACCGCGATAACTTCAATACCCAGGCGTTGACACTCAATCGCCACTTCTTTGCCTAACTCACCGGAACCGAGCAACATCACGCGTGTGGCATCGGTTCGCAGGGCCGTTCCAATTGTTAACATAACGTCTACCTGATCGGGTTGTAAAAACCGGCGCAGTATAAACGAAAACGTTTGCGTACGCATCACAGTCACTGAACGTGCGGGCTCTGCGGGGCGAACGTCGAACAAGGAGGCGTCTGGCTTGGCATCCCCGGAGAATCATGCCACTCTGCATGAAAGAAAAAGGATGCCTGTGACGGGCTATCCTGCCCGTCACCCTGACCTGATTTATTTCCGAACACATTCTTTCAAAACTGGCCTTTTCAAAAAAGGGGAACCGAACGTAATGAGTGCACCGCAAGCAGAAAAAAGACCCCATCCGCTGACCATTCATGGCGATACGCGCGTTGATAACTATTACTGGCTGCGTGACGACCAGCGAGCCGACCCGCAGGTGCTGAATTATCTTCAGCAGGAGAATCGCTACTGTAACGATGTGATGGCGCCCTACGGCGATCTTAAGCGGGCGCTGTATGACGAGATGGTCAAACGAATACCGTCTGAAGATATGTCAGTGCCTTATGTCCGCAATGGCTATCGCTACCAGAACCGCTATGAGCCGGGCAAAGAGTATCCGATCTATTTGCGTCAGCCGGAACAGGTAACCACCGAGTGGGAAACGTTGCTGGATGGTAATCAGCGGGCGGAGAACCATGAGTTTTACAGTCTGGGGGCGCTGGAAGTCAGCCCGAATAACCAGATTCTGGTGCTGTCTGAGGATTTCCTTTCCCGCCGGCAATATGACATCCGTTTCCGTGACCTGACAACCGGGGAGTGGCTGCCGGATGTGATTGAGAACGTGTCCGCCGGGGCTGAATGGTCTACCGATTCAACCACCCTTTATTATGTGCGCAAGCACCCGCAGACGCTGTTGCCGTATCAGGTTTATCGGCACCGTTTAGGCAGCGATCCTGCAAACGATGCGTTGGTGTACGAAGAATCGGATGATACCTATTACGTCGGCCTGGGAAAAACCACCTCAGAGCGCTACATCATCATTTATCTGAGCAGCACCACCACGACGGAAGCGCTGTTGATCGATGCGGATGAGACGGACGCGGTGCCGCAGGTGTTTATTCCGCGGCGCAAAGATCACGAATATGGCGTCGACCACTACAACGACAGCTTTTATCTGCGCTCTAACCGGGAAGGTAAAAACTTTGGTCTTTATTGTTCGCGGAAGCCCGGCGAAAACGAACTGGAAACAGTGATTGCGCCGCGTGAGCGTCGGGTGCTGGAGGGCTTTGCGCTGTTTCGTGACTGGCTGGTGGTCGAGGAAAGGGAACGTGGCCTGACCAGCCTGCGGCAGATCCATTGGCAAACGCGGGAAGAGAAGGACATTACTTTCAATGATGCCAGCTATGTTACGTGGCTCGCCTATAATCCATCTCCGGAAACAACCTTGCTGCGTTATGGTTACGCCTCAATGACCACGCCGAATACCCTGTATGAGTTGAATATGGATACCGGTCAGCAGAAACGGTTGAAGCAGGCCGAAGTGAAAAACTTTACGCCGGACGACTACCAGAGCGAGCGCCTGTGGGTCAAGGCGAGGGACGGCGTAGAAATTCCGGTATCGCTGGTTTATCGCCGGGAACATTTCAAACCGGGGCGGAATCCGATACTGGTGTACGGCTACGGCGCCTATGGCAGCAGTATGGAGCCCGATTTCAGCGTCAGCCGGTTAAGCCTGTTGGATCGGGGATTTGTCTTCGCGCTGACGCACATTCGAGGCGGTGGCGAGCTGGGGCAGCAGTGGTATGACGATGGGCGGCTGCTGAATAAAATGAATTCGTTCACCGATTTCATTGATGTTTCACAGGCGCTGGCCGGGCAGGGCTATGGCGATCGTCAAAACATGTTCGCGATGGGCGGCAGCGCCGGTGGATTATTGATGGGAGCCGTTGTCAATCTGGCGCCGAATCTGTTTAAAGGCGTGGTGGCACAGGTGCCTTTTGTGGATGTTCTGACGACCATGTTGGATGAATCTATCCCGTTAACGACCGGAGAGTATGAAGAGTGGGGCGATCCAAACGATCGCGCCTATTACGAGTATATTCGGCAATATAGCCCGTACGACTGCGTTACCGCGCAGGCTTACCCCCATATGCTGGTGACCACCGGGCTGCATGATTCGCAGGTTCAGTACTGGGAACCCGCAAAATGGGTGGCCAAGCTGCGTGACATGAAGTCGGATGAGCGATTGTTATTGTTGTATACCGATATGGATGCCGGGCATGGCGGCAAGTCGGGACGCTTTAAACATTATGAGGATATTGCGCTGGAGTATGCGTTTCTGCTGATGGTACTGGGGACGCCCGGCGCTTGATGCTGGATTGTTATCGGGAGTAAACCCGCAGGGAGGCGGGTTTACCGATCGGTATCGTGGGTTTAATTGATGTCGGCCTGTGGTTGACCTTTTTTCGCCTTTTTATCCGCCCGTTTTTCCGCCGCGGTTTTCAAGGGCTTTTTCTTGCTGTTCTTTTTGCTGTCCATTCCTTTACTCATATCTTACCTCGTCTGGTAGTAAAAGGTTGGTTTGCCCACCCATTAACCGCCTGTTTTACCCAATATGCAAGGGAAACGCGGTTTTTATTGCGAGTCTGCTGAGCTGGAAAAATTATTTGGCCTTAGGTTCATAAGGAAGGCGAGAAAACTGCAACGACAACTGACGATAAACGGCAACGCGCTCGCGGAAATAACCGCGCAGATGCTCTGGCTGCTCTTTCTCAATCATTTCAGGAATGACAGGCATATTATAACGTTCTTTGAACGCTACCCCTGACGCCGCTAAATCAACATTGACCTTATCCATTTCTTCTTTGGAAAGTTCTGCCAGATTGTGTCCCATCGCGTTTTCCCCCGATTAACTGTGACGATATGCTGGCGTCACGGTAAAACAGAGCCATGGAAATCGCAAGTTATACCCGTCACCTTTCAATTTGCAGAGGTTAGATATATTGAATGTTTATTTTGATTGATAATAAAAACGGTTATCAATCAAAAACGTTTCTTTATTGAAAATGAAAATAATTATCAATAATAAAAAACAACCAATTGATTTTATTATTGATAATTATTTATTGTTGATTTAATTGATAAGATGTTTTTTATTTTTACGTTTCAAGGCATAATGGCGATCAATTATTTTGCTTGCCAGAAAAATAAGGAATGTCTATGTTAAAAAAAGAAATGACTCAAAAACTGAATGAGCAGCTTAATCTGGAATTTTATTCTGCGAATCTGTATTTACAAATGAGCGCCTGGTGTGGGGATAAAGGTTTTGAGGGCGCTTCTGCATTCCTGAAAGCCCATTCCCAGGAAGAAATGCAGCATATGCAGCGTTTGTTCAACTACCTGGACGACACCGGCAACCTGCCGATACTGGGAGCGATCCCCGCGCCGCCGGTAGAGTTCACTTCACTCTCTGACGTTTTCAAACTCACTTACGAGCACGAACAGCTCATCACCTCAAAGATCAATGAACTGGCGCATGCCGCGATGACGTTGCAGGACTACTCCACCTTCAACTTCCTGCAATGGTATGTTGCAGAGCAGCATGAGGAAGAGAAGCTGTTCAAATCCATTCTTGATAAGCTGGCGCTAGTCAATACCGATGACGGCGGCCTGTTCTTCATTGATCAGGATCTTAAAAAAATGTCTGCAAGCGTTTCAGGTTCAGCGAACTGATGCCGTAAGGCGTTTTCTGCTAGCGGCGTGAGGGAGCGTGTTTCTCGCCTCACGCTATTTTAAATCGCCGCGTTATTTTCCCCTCTTTATCTTTCCGCGTTTCCCTGCCGATTTGCCGCTCGACTTCATTGAATACTGTCGCTATGATCGCTGACAGAACTTATACGCAACCTCATGTTTTATAAGGTTTGAGATTTATCTTTGCCCGTGCCGGACGGTTTAATATGATGGCGCGCAATCGTCTGGATAATCATGTTCAGGAACCTCCGATGAAAAAACTACTTTTATACTTTGTCCTCGCCTCCCTGCCTGTGAGTGTATTCGCTGCGGCGAAACTGGCGAACATCAGCCGTCTGGAATACGGAGAACGCTGGGCCTTCACGCGAGAAGAAGTTCAACTGATATGCCGGCCCGGCAATGCGCTGTATGCCTTGCATACCGGAACATTGATGCAATATCCCCTCAATGACACGGCAACGGAGCAAATGAAAGCGGGGTTGGTGAACGCCAAGCCGATCGATGAAATCTGGCTGGATGACCCTAAAAACCCAGGTCAAAAGAAAAGTCTGCAACCTTTCATTGAACGTGCAGAGCAACTCTGCCAGCCGGATAATAAATCCTGAACTGATTGATTTTTATTTTATTGTTAATTAATTGGTTTTGAATAGTTATTGTAAAGTGTGAAATCTGTTCCATTTGTGATAACTGCTGATGAGTTGAAACTGGAAAACGCGAGAGAATTTACTAAGCTTATGTGACAAGGCTCGTTCAGCTTGTATAAATGCCAACTTTTAGCGCAAGGCTCTCTCCCAAGAGCCATTTCCCTAGACCGGATACAGGAATCGTATTCGGTCTTTTTTTAACTATTTGTTAATACGCGCTAAATCCCAGAAAAATACCGAGGTATGCCTAAAAAGCAACTGCGTTTTTTTATATGGACTGATGATGATTTCAATCAATAAGATAATGCCAAGATTGAAAAACATCTTCCTGGCAATCCAGCATTTTTTAAACTCACTAAAGTTTCAATCATTGGTAAGGCGACTAATGTCGCCTTACCGTGTTGACAAGTCCCTGAAAGGGACTTGAGATTATTTGCGCCCTGCCAAAAGGCCAATCACGATACCAATCGCGCCAGCGGCTAATAGACTTGCAATGGGGGATTCTTTAACTTTACCGGCAACGGTATTTGTTGCATCGCATAGTGCATCACAAGCTTGTGCCGCGTATTTTCGGGTAGCGCCTTTTATTTGATGTTTCGGTGAATCAACAACATCGCCGAAAGTTTCCTGAGCGGCTCCGGCAACCTCATTGGCTTTGTTAGCGGCTTTATCTGCGAGGTTTTCAGCATCTGTATCAAAATTATTTTTCGACATCGTTTATCTCCGCGTTATCTCATTAATGACAATACAAGGATAGTTCGAAATGCCGTCCAATCCACTGTTGATTGCATCATCAATGCGAATTCAGCAGGGCGTATTCAAAAAAAGGATACCGCGTTACGATAGGCAAAAACTAAATATTCAGCGCTATCAATTCGTTAATAAAAACATTCATGTGCAGGCTTGACCATTTACGTGATGAAATAATACTGTATGCATGAACAGTGCCATAACAGAATGTAAAAATCGTGAAGTTCATAAAAACAATAGAATTGTCAGAACCCGTTGAATTGCCGCTTTTCACCGATCGAGTTGAATGCGGATTCCCCAGCCCAGCCCAGGATTACGTTGAAGAACGTATCGATCTCAACAAGTTGCTTATTCGTCATCCCAGCGCGACCTATTTCGTCCGCGTCAGCGGCGATTCCATGTCTGGGGTGGGTATCGCTGATGGCGATATGCTGGTGGTCGACTGCGCGATAACGGCCAGACATGACGATATCGTGGTTGCCGCCGTGGACGGCGCTTTTACGGTCAAAAAATTGCAGCTTCAGCCGGAAGTGCAACTGATCCCGATGAACAGCGCATACCGTCCGATCCGCTTTGGAAATGATGATGCGCTGGAAATCTTCGGCGTGGTGACGTTTACGATAAAAGCCCACTGCTAATATGTTCGCACTCGTTGATGTAAACAGCTTTTATGCCGCCTGCGAGACGGTATTTCGGCCGGATCTGAGAGGCAGGCCGGTGGTTGTGTTGTCGAATAATGACGGTTGCGTTATTGCCCGCAACGACGGGGCGAAAATGCTGGGCATCACGATGGGGGCGCCGTTTTTTAAGATAAAAGATGCGCTGCAACAGCACGGCGTGCAGGTATTCAGTTCAAACTATGCGTTGTACGCGGATATGTCGAACCGTGTTATGGCGACGCTGGAGGAAATGGCGCCGGCCGTTGAGATTTACTCCATTGACGAGGCTTTTATGGACATTTCCGGCGTCGTCCACGGTGTGCCGCTGGAGCAGTTTGGCCGGGAGGTGCGCGCCCGGGTGCAACAGCATGCGCATCTGACCGTTGGCGTGGGTATCGCGCCGACAAAGACGCTGGCTAAGCTGGCGAACTATGCCGCCAAGAAATGGCGTAAAACGGGCGGTGTGGTAGATTTGTCGCTCCCTGAGCGTCAGCGGAAACTGCTGGCGCAGGTGCCGGTGGCGGATGTGTGGGGCGTCGGGCGTCGGATCAGCAAGAAACTGAATTTGCTGGGGATTGAAACGGCGCTGCATCTGGCGGATTGTTCGCCCTGGGTGATCCGCAAGCATTTTAATGTGGTACTGGAGCGTACCGCGCGGGAACTGTGCGGCCAGCCGTGTCTGACGCTGGATGAGTTTGCGCCGACAAAACAGCAAATCGTATGTAGCCGTTCGTTCGGTTCGCGTATTACCCGTTATGAAGATATGCGTGAGGCGGTGTGCGCGTATGCCGGACGCGCCGCGGAAAAACTGCGGGCTGAGCGTCAGTATTGCCGCCTTGTCAGCGTGTTTGTGCGCACCAGTCCGCATACTGAAGAAGAGGTTTTCTATTCAAACCAGGCGAGCGGCCAGCGGATGATTCCCTCCAACGACACGCGGGACATCACCCGCATGGCGACAGCAGCATTGGACCGTATTTGGCTGGAAGGCTACCGTTATATGAAAGCGGGTGTCATGTTGAGCGACTTTTTCAGCCAGGGGGTGGCGCAGCTCGATTTTTTCGACGACCATCCACCCAGAAAAAACAGCGCGGCCTTGATGTGCGTATTGGATGAACTTAATCAGAGCGGCAAAGGCAAAATCTGGTTTGCCGGGCAGGGTATTCAGCAAGCTTGGGCGATGAAACGGGACTTTCTCTCTCCGGCCTACACGACCCGGTATGCCGATTTGCCCATCGTCAGATAGGGCAATACACCACATACGGCGGCTGCCAACGCAAAAAGCCCACCGAAATGGTGGGCTTCGCTTTCCCTGATGTCATCGTTATCGTTTGAATTCTCCAGTGTCATGATGACATCAGGTGTGATTATTTTATAAACGTTTATACAGATCGATTCTTCATTATTGATCGGTTGTAGCGATAAGCCGGGTTACAAGACTCCCGTAAGCAAACAAAGCGTCCATGATTATCACAGATCTAGAGGAATAACTATGCGGATTTCAGCACCTCGCTTGGCGGCGGTCACGCAGTCATTACGCCCGATAGGGTTTGAACCGGAGGTGGGGACGTGGTACGAAGAATGCTGGTTGCTCTGATTATTCTGGGGGGGCTGATGGCGCTGGCGCCCTGGCTTCAACGCCACCTTCCTCCCGGCTATGATCCGTTTTCGCCGCTATCGGTTGACGACCCGCCAACCTTCGTCACACGTTTCAAACTAAAGCAAGTGGCGAATGACCCCAAAGCATGTCTGGCGATATTGATGCAGGCGCAGGAAAAAGGGCGGGTGACCTTTTCGCAGGTGAGTGATGTTGAAGGCCAATGTCCGCTGTCTTCGCCTGTTCGCGTGCAGCGTTTTGGCGCTGTCGGACTCAGCGCCAGCTTTCTCGCCAGTTGCCCGCTGGCGTTGAGCAGTACGATGTTTGTGACGCAATCGACTCTGCCGCAAGCGGCGCGGATGAACACATCGCTGGTACGGATCGACCATGTCGGCAGCTACGCCTGCCGCAATGTTTACCATCGTCCCGAAGGGCGATTGAGTGAGCATGCCACGGCGGAGGCGTTGGATATTGTCGGTTTTCGCCTGGCGGACGGACAGCGGATCAGCGTACTGAACCAATGGCCGCAACAAAATGAACGAGGTGACTATCTGCGAACCATCTTCGTCTTTAATGATAGCTGCCGTTTTTTTGGTAATTCGCTGGGGCCGGAATATAACGCGGCACACGCAAACCATTTTCATCTGGGTATGAGAGGTTTTGGCGTATGTCGGTGATATTGTTCGAACGAGCGGGCGTGTGGCGGATTAAAAATCCGTGTATTCCTTTGCCGGCATCCAGAAACCGTCAATAAATTCCTCAATAGGATAACACCCCGCGCGGCGCAAACGTTGCTCGTCCATCGCCCGCAGACATTGTGTTTCCGTGTTATAAGCATCGACCACCAGTTCA
This sequence comes from Brenneria rubrifaciens, assembly GCF_005484945.1. Lineage (NCBI taxonomy): Bacteria > Pseudomonadati > Pseudomonadota > Gammaproteobacteria > Enterobacterales > Pectobacteriaceae > Brenneria > Brenneria rubrifaciens. The sequence goes on along the minus strand of NZ_CP034035.1, from coordinate 2,068,617 downwards.
TCACAGCCATGCCCGAGATAGCAAACAAATATCACCAGTGCAAACATGATGCCCTCAACTTTCTTTCCGACATGCTATAGGCAATTGTAGATGAAAACGCCGCAGATGGGGGGCGCGCGTTTATCAGGCGATTTTATCACCGCCAGATGACGGCTTCGCCGCCAGCGAAGACCGCTTAGCGCCGCGCCGGGCCAGCGCCGTCACGGACCAGATCGCGCGGCAAATTGTTTTTGATCCGACTACCGATGCGTTTCGCCAGACCGACCGGGCAATCCTGATAAGTGAGCAGCAGTTCATCCGCGGCGGGAAGCGGCTCCGGGTAACTGTCTTTGCCCTGAAACCATTCGGCGGCCTGTTGGGGCGTCAGCGCATAACGGTGACGAACATCGGATTTTGCCAGGGCGATAACGGCTTCATGCTGCCAGCGATAGCCTTTGGGAAAGCGTTCCGCCAGCTTGACGCCAATCCGCGAGAATTTAATGTTGCCAAACGCAGAAACCAGCGCGGTGGGAAAAAGCCAGATTTCATTGTCACGCTGCCATAGCTGATGCTGATTGCCGCGCCATGCCAGACCTTGCTTTTCCGCAGCTTGAGTCACCAGCGCCGCATCTTTGCCGTTCAGCGGCGAGAAGGGGAATTTGCCCACTTTATAACCCGGCGCCGGGAGCGGCGGCACGCGGGCCGTTTTTCTCAGGCGGGCGACAAAAAAACCTTCACTGTCATAGATTTGCGGGAAGACATGTAAAAAGCCTTCTTGCGTGGCGGCCAACGGCGCATTCGGGAACAGGTCGGTTAACGGTTCAAATTCACAGGCATCGGGGAACTGCTGCTGTAACCAGTAGCAAACCTGCTGATTTTCCTGCGTATTGAGCGTACAGGTCGAATAGATCATCACCCCGCCGGGTTTCAGCGCGTGGAAAGCGCTTAGGATCAGGTCGCGCTGGGTGGCCGCGATGCTGATGATACTTTCCGGCGACCAGTGGCTCATGGCGGCCGGATCTTTACGGACGACGCCCTCGCCGGAGCACGGCGCATCCAGCAGAATCGCATCGAAATACTCGGGCAGGGCGGCGCCAAAAACCCGGCCGTCGAAATGCGTGATCGCGGTATTGCTTACCCCGCAGCGGCTGATGTTGGCATGCAGCACTTTGACCCGGCTGCCGGAGTATTCGTTGGCGATAATGCCGCCCTGGTTGTTCAGTCTGGCAGCCATCTGAGTGGTTTTGGAACCGGGCGCGGCGGCAATGTCCAGAACTTTTTGCGGCGTTGAGCGGTCATGGAGCAAAGCGCTGACCGGCAGCATCGAACTGGCTTCCTGAATATAGAAAAGGCCGCTAAGGTGTTCCAGCGTATTGCCCAGCCGAACGGTTTCATCGTCCGCGTTTAACAGCCAAAAGCCCTCTTCGCACCACGGAATCGGTTCAAATCGCCATCCATAAGGCTCAACCTGTTGCAGAAATGCTTCAACGCTGATTTTTAACGTATTGATACGAATACTGCGGCGCAAAGGCCGTTGGCAGGCGGCAATAAAATCGGTCATTGAGAGATGCGCGGGCATGATTGCCTGCGTTGCATTAAGGAATTCAGCGGGCAAATCGGCCGGAGTCTGTTTAGCCACGTAAGATGTCCCATTACAGCGATAAAGATTAGGCGGCGGAGTTTACCATAAAAGTGATATCCGCCGAATGGGAAACGCCGGGGCGGTAAAGCGGTCCCGTCCCGGCGTGGTTTTTTAGTTCGTCGGGATTGCCGTTCCCCATTGCCGCCACGCCTGCGGCTCTTCATCGCGCAACAGAAAATGTTTTCCTTCCTGCGCCAGCGGTGCCAGCGGGGTGGTGGCCGGCGTCGCAAACGCAATCCCCCCGCGGATGAACTGCTGAAAGGTGCCGGTTTTTATCACGCTGCCGGTTAAACCGAACTCCAGGTTGTAGCCGGAAGCCAGCCAGAATACGGAGTTAACTCTCACCAAATGCTGATAACCTTTACTGATACGCAACGCAACCGTGATGCGATCGGAGAGCGTCCCCAGCGACAAACCGGTGACGGTTCCCACTTCAATGCCCCTGAACAACACCGGCGTGCCCACCTGTAACGCGCCCGCTTCGGGCGCATCCACGTTGATATTTAATCCATCCTGATAGCGTGAATCGGAAATTGATGCCTGTTGCAGTTCAAAACTGCGCGTCACGCGGCCGCTGCCCGGTTCAACATTGATGTACGGCTGGAATAACGTTTCCAGATGATTCACGCCGGCCGCGGAAATTTCCGGCGTCACCACCGAAAAACGCGTGCCCGACCGAGCGAAATTCCGCACGTATTCGGGATAAAGCACCGCCCGTACCCAGACTTCGTTACGCTGTTCGGACAGTTTTAGCGAATCAAGCTGACCGATATCAATGCCCAGATAGCGAATCGGCATCCCCGGCGACAGCTTGCTGGCGTCATAGGTGCGAAGGATGATGCGGCTGCCGACCGCACGGGCCGCGTTTTCGTTATTGTAAAGGACGCGTTTTCCTCTTTTGACTTCTGGCGCGCCCTCAAGATTGTCAAAGCTGATGGCGCCTTTCAGCGCACGATTGAGCGGAGAGGCCTGTACGGTCAGACCCGTGGTATTCAATTGCACGCGGGCGCCCCCTTCGGCCCAGAAAACGCTCTTATCCGTCAGCAAGTTGCGGTATTCCGGCCGGATATGGACATCCACTTCAAAATAATTTGCTTTGGGCCGGACGCGCGTGATTTCACCCACCTCAAATTTACGGTAGAGCACAATCGAGCCGTCCTGAATATCAGGCAGACTGTCCGTGACCAGCGTAAGCGTGGGCGAAGGCGCGGCGCCCCGAATCCCGTCTTGCGCTTTTTCAAGGTCGCTGAAAAGCGGATAATTCGCCATCACCTCGCCGCGAGTGCCCGGCAGCACCTGAACCCCTCCGCTTACCCATTCTTGCGCGCTTGCCCCCAGCACCTGTATGCCATCCAGCCCCACTTTGACATTTACCCGGCTGTTGACGACAAACTTGCTGTCCTTGTGCAGCAGGTGACGATACTGCGGCGCAATGACCAGAACAAAACGGACGGCTTGTTCATCCAGCGTGCGCTTAACGATTTGACCGATTTGTACGCCGTGCAGTAAAACAGGCTGCCCACTGTCGATACCGTAGCTCTGCGCCGCGTTCAACTCTATGGCTAGGGCGCCGGGCTGGGCCAACTGTCGCTGGCCGCTGTCCAGCACCTTAAAGTGTTGGCGCGGTTCGCCTTCGCCGGGGATCAGCGTCAGCGTCGGCCCGCTGAGCAGGCTGGGAATGTTCAGATCGCTAAGCGAAAGTCTGGGCTTAGTCAGTTCAATACGGGTGCCTTCACGCATCAGGGAAACCACGGCGGGATTGACAATTAACTCGCCGCTGACGCGCTGACTGTCAGGGACCAGCGTAATGTTGTTCAGCGTACCGACTTCCAGTCCCTGATAGATCAGCGGCGTACGGCCTTGCGCCAGCCCGTCTCCTGACGGCAGATCAAGCGTTATCGCCACCCCGCGCCGGCTTTGCGCCAGATCGGGATACAAACGGTAGGTTTGCTCGGCGCTGGCGTCTTCACTGTTTTCCGGCGAGTCGAACGCAATTGCGCCGTTAACCAGCGCGGCCAGATTCTCCATTTCAACCCTGGCGCCGTTAAAGCTGATATCCGCATTGAAACCGGATACGTTCCAGAAGCGGCTGTTGTTTTTCACCAGATTGGTAAATCGCCGTTCAATCAGCACATCAATCGTCACGCCCTGGCGATCCTGGGAAACCGTGTAGTCATAGACTTTTCCTACCGGAATTTTACGGTAATAGACCAGCGAACCATTGTTCAGCGAACCTAAGTCATCGGCCTGTAGGTGGATTAACAGCTCGCCGGTGTTCACCCGATATTTGGGCTGGGTGTCCAACGCGGAAAAATGTGACTGTGGCTCGCCTGTCCCCGGCATCATGCCGATGTAGTTGCCGCCGACCAGCGCGTCCAGCCCGGACACGCCGGCAAGCGACGCTTTGGGCGTCACCAGCCAGAATTGCGTGCCGCTGCGCAAGGCTTCCGCCATGTCGCTGTTGATGCTGGCTTCAACCTGAATGGTGTGCAAATCGTCACTGAGCTTAATATCTTGCACGGTGCCGACTTCAACCCCCTGATAGCGCACCGGCGTGCGCCCGGCGATAATGCCGTCCGCCGACACGAAATCAATCGTGACGGTGGTGCCGCGCTCTTTTTGGTTGGTATACACCAGCCAGCCGGCAATCATCAGCGCAATTAACGGCAGCAGCCAGAAAGGAGAAAGCCGACGTTTATTCTTCACCGCCGCCTGGCTCGTTATCTCGGGTTTGTCGTCTTGCATCGTTATCCCACATCAGTCGGCTATCCAGCCGTTCAACGGCCAGGATGGTGAGTATAACTGCCGCCCCAAAATAAAAGGCGGCAGGCCCCATGGTAAAAGCGAGTAATTGATCGCGGTTGACGAGCGACATCGTCAGCGCAATGACAAAGAGATCCAGCATGGACCAGCGTCCGATCCAGGCAATCACCCGCAGCATCCGCATTCTGACCATGATGCCGCGCCCGGCCCGGAAATGAATGCTGAGCAATAGGCCGAACAACACAATAACCTTAGTAAACGGCACCAGAATGCTGGCGATAAAAACCACTATTGCCACCGGAATGTTGCCGGTGGCCAGAGAGAGGATGCCGGAAAAAATGGTGTCTTCGGTACGTGCGCCGTTCACGTAGATAACAGAGATAGGCAGCAGGTTGGCCGGAAACAGAAAAATGACCGAGGCAATCAGCGCGGCCCAGGATTTTTGCAGGCTATGGCGATGCCGAAAATGTAGCGGAACGTGGCAACGCGGGCAACGTCCCAGGTTGTCGGGCGAACTGGTTAAGTGGCAGGAGAGGCAAATCCGATAGCGCCGTGGTGAAATAATCGGGCGCAGGCGCGGGTAAAAGCGCTGCCACAACTGGTCGGTATTCAAATGGATCAGCGTCAGGATGCTCAATACCATCAGCACCAGAAAGGCAATCAGGCCGTGCCCCGGCTGAACATCGGCGAACTCTCGCATTTTGATGGCGGCGACCGCCATGCCCACCAGATAGATATCCAGCATCATCCATGCTTTCAGTCTGTCCAACATCAGCAGAACCGGCCGCAAGTTCATGCCGAAGCGCGGCGCAAAGAACAGATACAGCAGCGAGAAGGCCAGCGTCAGTGGAACGCCGACGGTGCAGAACGCCACCATGCTCGCCGTCACCGGATTTCCCTGACGGGTAATCTGCCAGATACCTTCAAACAGGCTGGCATTGATGGATACGCCAAGCAGACGAATACTGATTAACGGTTCGGTGAAGGCAAACGGCATAAGAACCAGCATGGCAACGGCCATGGCAACCAGCCGTGAAATGGGCCAGTCGAGTCCTGAACTGACTTTGGCGTCGCAGCGCGGGCAGTTGGCCGTCTGATTACGCTTGAGCGGCGGCAGCACAAAAAGCGCGTCGCATTCCGGGCAGCGAGGGTAATGCGCCACGGTCTGCGATGACAGCGCGCTGACGTCCGTCCGCGGTGGTCTGGAAGACGGAAAAAGGGCAGGACTGATTATGTGGTATATCTTCATATTTCCCGCGGCCAGATGAACAGACGCCATTCAGTGTATCAGGTACTGGCGCACAACCGAACGTCGCCATCGCGTAACGGCATGATACGCGACATAAAAACAAGGCATACACGCTTTATGCTGTTTATATTAATCTATGCTGTTTATGGCGATGGGCGACGTCATGAGCGAAAGCTGCGTGGCGGCCGACATAAATAGCACATTATGCACGCTGTATGCAGGGTAATGCAGGGATTCTCCGCGCTAATGCATGGATCTTGTGGCATCCTGTAGCGGATATTTCCGTATGGCAAAGGTGTTGTTATCTGTCTGAACTGAAAAGACAATTAAATATTATTATGAATAAACATGTTTTTTATGAGGATCTGGTCAGCGATTTATCATCGCTGATTGCGACAGAAAATCGTTTTATAACGATTTTAGCAAACTGTAGCGCATTGCTGTTTGAGCGTTTGGATGGGGTTAACTGGGCCGGTTTTTATCTACTGGAAAACGATATCTTGTTCCTGGGACCTTTTCAGGGACGGGTTGCCTGTGTCCGTATTCCGGCGGGGAAAGGCGTATGCGGCCGGGCGATCGCTGAAAATCGAATCCAACGTGTAGACGATGTGCACGCTTTTCCCGATCATATTGCCTGCGATGCGGCAAGCAACGCGGAAATTGTTCTGCCGCTAACGGTCGGCGGTCAGATGATTGGCGTTTTAGATATTGATAGTACGGTTTATAAACGGTTTGACGCGGATGACGAGGAAGGGCTTAAGGCCGTGGTGAACGCGCTCTGTGCACAACTTGAAGCGAGCGATGTGCTGACTTTTATCAATTCTCTCACGTTGAGACAAGGATAACGTAGCAATTGCTGATGGCGTCATTATAATGACGCCTGTTCATGCCTGCGCTGGTTGGCAAACCCGTTGTAATCAGGAAATTTCATGGAAAATCAACCTAAGTTGAACAGCAGTAAAGAAGTTATTGCCTTTTTGGCAAAGCGGTTTCCGCTTTGTTTCACCACTGAGGGTGAAACTCGCCCATTAAAGATCGGTATATTTCAAGATCTTGTTGAGCGAGTGCTGGAAACGGAGAACGTCAGCAAAACGCAATTGCGATCCGCTTTGAGGCTTTATACCTCAAGTTGGCGATATCTGTACGGTGTTAAATTGGGCGCTCAACGTGTGGATTTGGATGGAAATCCCTGCGGCGAGCTGGAACAGCAGCATGTCGATCATGCTCGCAAGCAATTGGAAGAAGCGAAGGCCAGGGTCCAGGCGCAGCGCGCCGAACAACAGGCGAAAAAACGCGAGGCCGCCGGAGAATCCGCTGAGTCTGCACGCACCCCTCGTCCACAGGGGCAGGGCAAGCGTGCGCCGCGTCGTGACCGTGACGGCGTATCGCGTAAACCACATCAGCCTTCGTCCCGCCAGTCGCCGTCCTCTCCCCCTCAGCAGCCCGCCAGGACTCAGCCACGCAAGGCTGAACCCGCCGCCAGTGAGTCTCAGCTACAGCGCGTTGCGGTTACGGATGTATCCAAACTGCAAATCGGTCAGGAAATCAAGGTCAGAGCCGGCAAAGATGCCATGAACGCCACTGTGCTTGAGATTGCCAAAGGTGAAGTCAGAGTTCAGTTGGCTTCCGGCATGGCAATGATTGTGCGCGCAGAACATTTGCAGTTCTGATACGGAGGCTAATCAGGGCATGAACAATTTAGTCAAAATGACCGCCATTGCAGGCTTACTGCTGGCGGGCGTGAGTTTTGCAAATACCAACGAGAACATTACGCGCGTTGAGCAAATTCCTCAGCTTCAACAGGAGCCTCAGCATGCGACGGTAAGCGATCGCGTGGCGTCGCGTTTCCTGCGTTCTCATTATCGCCAGTTTATGCTGGACGGTCAGTTCTCCGAGAATATCTTCTCCCGCTACCTCAATATGCTGGACTACAGCCACAATGTGCTGATGGCGTCGGATATTGCACAGTTTTCCGGTCAGAAAACGCAACTGGGCGATGAACTGAAATCCGGCAAGCTGGATCTCCCTTACGCGCTTTATAATCTGGCGCAAAAGCGGCGTTTTGAACGTTACCAATACGCGTTGCTGGTACTGGAAAGGCCGATGGATTTTACCGGCAGCGACACCATCGAGCTCGATCGTGAGAAAGCGCCCTGGCCGCAAAACGTGGGCGAGCTGAACCGCTTATGGGACGCCAAAGTCAAATATGATTGGTTAAGCCTGAAGCTGACCGGCAAAGACGATAACGATATCAAGGAAACGCTGACCAAGCGTTACCAGTTTGCGATCCGCCGTTTGGCGCAGAGTAACAGCGAAGACGTTTTCCAACTGATCATGAATGCCTTTGCGCGGGAAATCGATCCGCACACCAGCTATCTCTCCCCCAGAAATACCGAACAGTTCAATACCGAAATGAGTTTGTCGCTTGAAGGTATTGGCGCGGTGTTGCAGATGGATGACGATTACACCGTGATCAACTCCATGGTGCCCGGCGGTCCGGCAGCGAAGAGCAAGAGCCTGACCGTTGGCGATCGCGTTGTGGGCGTGGGTCAAACCGGGAAACCGATGGTGGACGTTATCGGCTGGCGGCTTGACGACGTTGTCGCGCTGATTAAGGGGCCGAAAGGCAGCAGGGTCCGTCTGGAAATTCTGCCTGCGGGCAAAGGCACCAAAACCCGGATCGTGACGCTGACGCGTGAACGCATTCGCCTTGAAGACCGCGCGGTGAAGATGTCGGTCAAGAATGTGGGCCAAGAGAAGGTCGGCGTGCTGGATATTCCTGGTTTCTATGTCGGCCTGACAGATGACGTTAAAGTCCAGTTGCAAAAGCTTGAGAAACAGCACGTCAGCAGCGTTGTGATTGATCTTCGCAGCAACGGCGGCGGCGCGTTGACGGAAGCGGTCGGCCTGTCCGGTCTGTTTATTCCAAGCGGCCCGGTGGTGCAGATCCGCGATAATAACGGCAAAGTCCGTGAAGACAGCGATACGGACGGCATTGTGTATTACAAAGGGCCATTAGTGGTGCTGGTGGATCGCTTCAGCGCCTCCGCCTCGGAAATTTTCGCGGCGGCGATGCAGGATTACGGCCGCGCGCTGATTGTAGGTGAACCCACCTTTGGTAAAGGCACAGTGCAGCAGTATCGTTCGTTGAACCGTATCTATGATCAGATGTTGCGACCTGACTGGCCGGCGTTGGGGTCTGTCCAATATACGATTCAGAAATTCTATCGTATTAACGGCGGCAGTACCCAAATAAAAGGCGTCACGCCGGATGTGATGATGCCTACCGGAACGGAAACGGTTGATACCGGAGAGAAGTTTGAAGATAACGCGCTGCCGTGGGATAGCATCAAAGCCGCTACCTACACCAAGAGCGGCGATTTGAAACCGCTTATCAGCCCGCTGAACGAGCTTCATCAGGAACGGATTGCCAAAGATCCAGAATTCCAATACGTGGCTCAGGATATTGCGCGCTATAACGCGATGAAAGATAAACGTAACACGCTATCGCTCAACCTGGCTCAACGAGAGAAGGAAAATAATGACGACGAAGCGGTGCGTCTGGGGCGAATCAACGATCGTCTGGCGAAAGCGGGTAAAAAACCGTTGAAATCACTGGAAGATCTGCCTAAAGATTATCAGGCGCCCGATCCCTACCTGGATGAAACGGTGCACATTGCGAAGGATTTGGCACAGGAGCAAAAAGAGTAAATCTCTTTCCGCTGAACAATATACAAACCCCGGCACCGCCCGGGGTTTTTTTTGCGGATGCATGGCGGTGTGCCCATGCGCTGTTGGAACAGTGGCCGAACGGGGTTTGCCTGCCGGACCCTGGCGATCGCAAAAAGTTTACCGCCCCGCCTTCAACTGCTGGAAATAGGTTTCATACAGCGTGCCGGCGCTGCCGACATCGTTCTGCCACTCACCATTGTTGATGGTCTTTTCATCTGGATACAGCGTTTTGTCGCCTGATAATTCGGCAGGCAGCAGTTTCTTCGCCGCGAGATTGGGTGTCGGGTAGCCGATGGATTCCGCCACCTGTGCGGCGATCTCGGGACGCAGCAGGAAGTTAATCATTTTCATCGCGCCATCGACGTTTTTGGCATTAGCCGGGATAGCCAGGCTGTCCATCCAGAAAATACCGCCTTCCTGCGGCCAGATTACATCCAGCGGCGTTCCCGCCTGGCGCGCGACATACGCGGAGCCATTCCAGACCATCCCCAGATTCACTTCACCTTCCATAAACGGATTACCCGGATTATCGGAATTGAAGGTCAGTACGTTGGGCATTAATTTTTTCAGTTCGGCGTAGGCCGCTTTAATTTCTTTCGGATCGGTGGTGTTGGCGGAATAACCCAGCTTACGCAGCGCAATCTGGAACACTTCACGGGCGTCATCGGTCAACAGCAGGCTACTTTTATACTTCTCGTCCCACAGGTCGGCCCAGCGGGTGACGCTGGCGGGATCGATCATGTCACGGTTAACGCCAATCACCGTCGCTCCCCAGATATAGGGAACGGAGTATTCATTGTTAGGATCAAAGGATTTGTGCAACAGATTCGGGTCGAGGTTATGGAAGTTGCTGAGTTTGCTAATGTCGATCTTTTGCAGCATGCCCTCTTTGCTCATTTTTGAAATGAAATAGGTGGAGGGCACCACCAGATCGTAGGCGCTGTCCTGATAGGTTTTCAGCTTCGCATACATGCTTTCGTTGGATTCGTAGGTGGAGTAAATCACCTTGATGCCGGTTTCTTTGGTGAACTGTTCCAGCAGTCCGGGCGGTACATACTCTGTCCAGTTATAGAAATAGAGGGTGTTACCGTCGTTGGCGCTGGCGCTGTTAAGGCTAAAAGCCAGCGTGCAGGCTGCCAGCAGATGTGACCACGTCTTCATAATAGTTATCTCCTTAAAATGCCCAAAGAATAGACCCGCGATACTGAAATCTATCAGGTATGAATGTTACGACTTATTGACAGGACTTGATTTACTTACTGCATACGCTGTTATTTCCGGGTGCGATCGCGCAGGATCAACTGGCTGCTGAGCACCAGGAGTAGTGACAGAATGAGCAGAATGGTGGCCAGCGCGTTCACTTCCGGCGATACGCCGACCTTGACCATTGAGTAAATCTTCAACGGCAGAATTTCATACGTCGGGCCGGTGACAAAGGAGGACACCACAACATCGTCCATCGACAAGGTGAAACTGAGCAACCATCCGGCGGCGACCGCGGGCATGGCCAACGGCAGAATAATTTTTCTCAGGATAATGGTTTCACTGGCGCCCAAATCGCGAGCGGCCTCCAGCATCCGCACATCGAATCCTTTGAGACGCGAATAGACGGTTACCACCACGAAAGGCAGGCAGAAGGTGATGTGGGAAAACAGCAGCGACCAGAATCCCAGTGAAATGCCCAGTAGCATAAACAGCACCAACAGGGAGATCGCCATCACGATATCGGGTGACATCATCACGACGAACAACATGCCGCTGACGAAGGGTTTACCGCGAAAGCGGTAGCGATAGAGCGCGACCGCCGTCAACGAACCAATCAGCGTGGCAAAGGTGGCGGAGAAAACCGCCATGGTCAGCGAATGGCGGGCGGCCTGCAGCAGACTGTCGTTGTTGAGCAGCAGACGATACCAGTCCAGCGTAAAACCTTGCCAGTTAATGCCGAAGCGGGCCTGATTGAAGGAATTCACAATCAAAATAATGATGGGAATGTACAAATAGGCGTAAATGACAAACATTAAGCCACCACGCAACAGGCGTCCGATCATGCCAGTTCCTCTTTCTTGTTCAGCAGACGGGCCGTGCGGTAATAGACGAGCAGCATTATCCCCATGATTAAGGTCAGGCCGATACTGGTCGCCGCGCCAAATGGCCAATCGCGGATGTTAAGGAACTGGCTTTTGATCACGTTGCCAATCAGCAGGTTTTTGGCGCCGCCCATCAGATCGGCGACAAAAAACAGCCCCATAGCCGGTAATAGCACCAGCAAACAGCCCGCGATGATGCCCGGCATGGTCAGCGGAATGACGACGCGGATGAATGTCTGCCATTTGTTGGCGCCCAGATCGCGGGCGGCTTCGAGATACGCCTTATCCAGCTTCTCAATGCTCGAATAGAGCGGCAGCACCATAAAAGGCAGCAGAATGTAGATCAGGCCGAGCACCACCGCCCCGGAGGTGTACATCATGCGCAAGGGGGTATCAATAATGCCGACCCACATCAGGAACTCATTCAAATGTCCGCGCGTACTCAGAAATATCTTCAGTCCGTAAATACGAATCAGCGAGTTTGTCCAGAAAGGGACAATCAGTAAAAACATCATCAGCGGGCGGACGCGTTGAGGCAGGCGAGCCAGGATAAAGGCGAAGGGATAACCTAATATCAGGCAGCACAGCGTCGCGACTGCCGCCATATTCAGCGAGTGCAGCAGAACCGAAGCATACATCGGATCGGCCAGCCGGGTGTAGTTGTCAAGCGTAAATACCAGACTGATGAGATCGGTATCATCGCGGGTCAGGAAACTGGCGCCGATAATCATCAGGTTCGGCGCGAATACGAACAGCGCCAGCCAGACGACAACGATCGTGATAATGGTATTCTGAAAGCGTTTACGCGGCTTTTTCATCGTGCAGCACAACCTCCCAGCTTTCGACCCAGGTAATCGCGACTTTCTGATTGAGCGAGTGATCGAAATCAGGATCGTCTTCGTTAAAGAACTCGCTGACCATCACTATTTTGCCGTCCTCAAGCTCAATGTTGGATTCCAGCGTCATGCCTTTGTAATTGCGCTCACGGACGTATCCGACGATGCCTTCCGCCTGGACCCCGTCGTTGATTTCTTCCACCCGCAAATCCTCCGGCCGCAGCAACACGTTGAGGTGCTGCCCATCGCTAACCGGGAAATTGACCGTAATCACGCACTCATGGCCTTCCACCCGGGCGCGCACCCGCTGCTCGCCGATTTGCTCTAATACAACGGCATCGAGAATATTGATTTCGCCGATAAAGCTGGCCACAAACAGGTTCTTCGGCTCCTCGTAAATCTCACGCGGCGTGCCGTCCTGTTCGATGCGGCCGTCGCGCATCACCACGATGCGGTCAGACATGGTGAGCGCCTCTTCCTGATCGTGCGTAACAAAAATAAAGGTAATGCCCAGCGTCCGCTGTAGCGCTTTCAATTCGTTTTGCATCTGTTTGCGCAACTTGTAGTCGAGCGCGGAGAGCGACTCATCCAGCAGTAGGACTTTAGGCTGATTGACGACCGCCCGGGCAATCGCCACCCGTTGTTGCTGTCCGCCAGAGAGTTGATGAGGGCGGCGCTGCGCCAGACTCTCCAGTTGCACCATTTTCAGCGCGTCAGTCACGCGCGGGGCGATCTCGGCCGCGGGCGTTTTTTGCATCCGCAAGCCGAAAGCGACATTGTCGAAAACGCTGAGGTGGGGAAATAAGGCGTAGCTTTGGAAAACGGTATTAATGTGGCGATGCTCGGCGGGCTGGTGGGTAATATCCTGTTTTTCTAATATGACATTGCCGCCGTCTACGGTTTCCAGTCCGGCAATTAACCGCAGTATGGTGGTTTTACCGCAGCCGGAGGGACCAAGAATGGTCAGAAACTCGCCGTTGTTAATGGTGAGATTAAAATGAGCAATGATGTCTTTGCCATCAAAGTTTTTACGGACATCGATCAACTCGACGACCGGCGTAGCGCGAGGATTATCTTTCATTAAGGGATTGCTCTGTTTCCAAGTATGGCGCGTCCACGGAAGTTCCGTTGCGATGCATGCCAGGGGTTATCACCTTTCAGCCTACAAGCTCAGTTGAGGGCGGCATTCTACGGGAAACGATGCTTAACGCCAACTTGTGTCGCCATACATCGGGTTGTGAATGGGAGTCAGCGGGTGAGCGGAGGGAAACGCTCCACCGTTCGATGTTTCATAATTGTTTTTTTCTTGATGGCGGCCTGTGAAATAGAACGGTGCGGCAAAATGGAGGGCGGGCGGCGTGGTTTGCTTTTGCCGCATTAGATGCATTAACGTCATCGCCGTGTGTCTCCTGAGACTAAGCTTAAGTGGACTGCATGAGGAGAGGGGGGAATTTTCACCTGTTCAGGTCTGTCCGGTTCTGGGCGTTAACGCGGTAAAAACTGACCTGACGCAATATTTTCGGTGATAGCCATCCTCATAATAAAAAATAGGGTTCAGGAGGCGAAGAGATGGATAAATTACTCGATAGGTTTTTGAATTACGTTTCTTTTGATACTCAGTCAAAATCCGGCGTTCGGCAGGTGCCGAGCACGGAAGGCCAGCTCAGGCTGGCGCACGCCTTGCATCGGGAGTTGCAGGAATTGGGTTTTGAACAGGTGACGCTTAGCAAGTATGGCTGGGTGATGGCAACGCTGCCTGCTAATGTTGCCTGGAACGTACCGACCATCGGTTTTATTTCTCACCTCGATACGTCGCCTGATTACACAGGAAAGAACGTGAATCCGCAGATTGTGGAAAACTATCGTGGCGGCGATATTGCATTGGGGGTGGGTGACGAGGTGCTGTCGCCGGTCATGTTCCCGGTGTTGCATCACCTGCTCGGCCACACGCTGATTACCACCGACGGCAAAACGCTGCTGGGCGCGGATGATAAAGCCGGCATCGCCGAAATTATCACGGCGATGATGCGATTAAAAAAACGTCAGGTGCCGCATGGGGAAATTCGCGTGGCGTTTACGCCCGATGAAGAAATTGGTAAAGGCGCGCAGTTCTTTGATGTGCGGGCATTCAATGCGCAGTGGGCCTATACCGTTGACGGGGGAGGCGTGGGTGAACTGGAGTATGAAAATTTCAATGCCGCCGCGGTGACCGTGAAGATTGTGGGTAACAATGTGCATCCCGGCAGCGCCAAAGATGTGATGGTGAATGCGCTGTCGCTGGCGTCCCGATTCCATCAGGAAGTGCCAGAAGAGGAATCGCCTGAAAATACAGATGGTTATCAGGGTTTCTACCATTTACAGAGTATTAAAGGCGTGGTGGAGCGTGCAGAGATGCACTATATCGTGCGTGATTTTGATCGGACGGGGTTTGAACGGCGCAAACAAAAAATGATCGATATCGCCGAGAAAGTCGGGGCGGGTTTGCATCCCGATTGCTATATCGAAGTGACGATAACCGACAGCTATTACAATATGCGTGAGCAGGTTGAACAGCATCCGCATATTATCGCGCTGGCGCAGCAGGCCATGCGGGATTGCGATATCGAACCTATTCTCAAGCCGATTCGTGGCGGGACTGACGGTGCGCAGTTGTCGTTCAGGGGATTACCGTGCCCGAATTTGTTTACCGGCGGCTACAATTACCACGGCAAGCATGAATTCGTGACGCTGGAAGGTATGGAACAGGCGGTATCGGTGATTATGCGAATTGCCGAATTGACCGCCCAGAAAGCCAAATTACCATGAGTTCATCCGCCTTTCCCCTTTGTCGGAGAGAGGAATAACCATTGCAGATTATGGACATGCCCTCTCCCCCTACGAAGGGGGGGAGGTAAGAGATACATTGATGAATATCTGGCGTTTAATCGGCGAAATACCAGTAGCCGTTGTTGACCAGAACGGTAAGCTGGGCTAGGAACGACGGATCGTCCAGCGCTTCACCCAACAGGGAAGCATCAATGACGTAGTGCTCGGCCAGCGCGAATGTCGCCTGTTGGTGTGGCGTATCGATCTTTTCGCCGTTGACAAAACAGTGGTCGCCGACGCACAGGACACGCAACCCGCCCAGACGACGCAACTGCTCCCCTTGTTGCAGATAATCGTAGACCTCGCCCGCCAGATAGGGGGGGGCCGGTGGCGCGAGATCAAGCTCATGACGGGATTGAGAAATAAATTCACCAAACCAGTTCTGAAAATGTTCCGGCTGTTGAACCAGCGCCAGCATCATTTTTTGCAGTTCGTCCATCTCTTGCGGCAGAACCCGCGCCGGATGATCGCGCATGGGGATGGACGGATCGCTGTAACGATAGCCGCCGAGTTCGCGGGAAAGCACATAATCAGCGAAGCCGCTCACCAGCTCACGGCCATTGGGAGCGCGAAAGCCCACGGAATAGTTGAGTGCGTTTTCCAGCGAATAACCTTCATGAGGGAAACCGGGAGGAATATACAGAATGTCACCCGGTTCCATTTCTTCATCAATGATGGCATCGAAAGGATCAACCTGTAGCAGATCAGGATGGGGACAATGCTGCTTCATTGGAATCTTTTCGCCCACGCGCCAGCGGCGGCGTCCGAGCCCCTGAATGATGAACACATCATATTGATCCAGATGCGGGCCGACACCGCCGCCGGGAACGGAGAAGGAGATCATCAGATCATCCGTGCGCCAGTCCGGTAGCTGACGGAAAGGACGCATCAGCGCGGCGGAAGGTTCATGCCAATGATCGACGGCCTGAACCAGCAGTGACCAGTTGGTTTCACCCAGATGGTCAAAACTTTCAAAGGGACCGTGGCTGACCTTCCAACGGCCATTAATGTGGCTCACCAGACGGCTGTCGACTTCATTCTCCAGGGACAAGCCCGCAAGCTCGTCAGGGGAAATCGGATCGATAAAGTGATTAAAACCGCCTTTAATAATAACCGGGCGTTTTTGCCAGTAACGTGCCAAAAAATCCGGCCAGTCAAGATTGAGCTGATAGTCCATACTCTCTTTTCCAGGAAACAAGAAGTTAGAAGAAATTATAGCGGAAGCGCGGGCGGCTGTAGTGACTTTCCTATCTCATTTTGACCGGGAGGCTGGCGGTAAAAGCTGGCTTCATTTATTTTTAATCCGTCAAATTATCCACATGGCGAATTAAACAGGGATAAACACGTAGAAAAGGGCGGGGATAGTCGAACCACAACAGGCGGACACGAAGCCCGCCTGAAGAGAGACAAGGGATTATTTCAGATCGTCAACCATTTTGACTGCCCGGCCCAGATAGTTGGCCGGGGTCAAGGCCTTCAACCGGGTTTTCTCTGTTTCCGGCAGCGCCAGACCGTCAATAAACGCCTGAATGCCAGCCGCGTCAACGCGTTTGCCGCGGGTCAGCTCTTTAAGCTTCTCATAGGGTTTTTCAATACCGTAGCGACGCATCACGGTCTGAATCGGCTCGGCCAGCACTTCCCAGTTGTGATCCAGTTCTTCAGCGAGGCGGTCGCGGTTCACTTCCAGTTTGCTGATACCTTTCAAGGTCGCCTGATAAGCAATCAGCGCATAGCCCACGCCAACGCCCAGATTACGCAGGACGGTAGAGTCGGTCAGATCGCGCTGCCAGCGGGAAACCGGCAGTTTACCGGCCAGATGGCCCAACACGGCATTCGCCAGCCCCAGGTTGCCTTCGGAGTTTTCAAAATCGATCGGATTCACTTTGTGGGGCATGGTGGAGGACCCGATTTCACCCGCGATGGTTTTTTGTTTGAAATGATTCAGGGCGATGTAACCCCAGATATCACGGTCAAAGTCGATCAGGATGGTATTAAAGCGCGCGATGCAATCGAACAGTTCGGCGATGTAATCATGCGGTTCGATTTGCGTGGTGTAGGGGTTCCAGGTAATGCCCAGCGAAGTGACGAAATTTTCGCTGAACTGATGCCAGTCAACTTCCGGGTAGGCGGCGATATGGGCGTTATAGTTTCCGACGGCGCCGTTGATTTTACCCAGACTCTCAATCTGCTGAAGCTGACGATACTGGCGCTCCATGCGGTAAACCACGTTGACGAACTCTTTGCCGATGGTGGACGGCGTGGCCGGCTGGCCGTGCGTGCGTGAGAGCAGCGGAATATCACGGTATTGGTGAGCCAGATCGGTCAGCGCGTCGATAATTTTGCGCCAGTGCGGTAGGATCACCTCGCGGCGGGCCGTATCCAGCATCAACGCGTGAGACAGGTTGTTGATGTCTTCGGAGGTACAGGCGAAGTGGATGAATTCAGTAACGGCATGCAGCGCGGGCACCGCCGCCACTTTTTCTTTCAGGAAGTACTCAACGGCTTTGACGTCATGGTTGGTGGTGCGCTCAATGGTTTTGATGCGTTCGGCATCCTGCACGCTGAATTCGGCGACAATCTGGTCGAGGAAAGCGTTTGCGTCACGGTCAAAAGCAGGAACTTCCTGGATCTCTGCACAGGCCGCCAGTTTTTGCAGCCAACGTACTTCAACCTGTACGCGAAACTTCAGCAGACCGAATTCGCTGAAAATCGTGCGTAACGTGCTGACTTTATCGCCGTAGCGTCCATCGATGGGGGAAACGGCGGTCAGTGAGGATAATTCCATCGCAAGCAACTCCTGAAAGTGGTTTTCATAAAAATATAAAAGACGGTTAACGACTCATCGCTTATCAGCAACGCGCCAGTATCTGTTTGGCTTCTTTAACCAGATGGCTGCGGGAAAACATCAGTTGCAGACGCCCGCCGCCAATCTGCTGCCACAGCACGGCGGAACGAATACCCGCCAGCAATACCGCGCGTACCCTGGCCTGAACCTGACTGTTTTTCAGGATATCCGGCGAACCCACTACCTGAATTCGCGGGCCGAGCGCACTGATCACATCAACATAAATAGCGGCCAATGAGCCGACGATCGTATCAGAGAGCAGTTCAAAATGCTCCAACTGGCGCTCCAACTGCCCGATACGTTTACCCAGCTCGTCCAGCGAAGCGGGTTTGGCGTTCAGTTTGCGCTCCAGAGCAATCAGGCTGAAAGCGTAGCGCGACAGCTCGGCTCCCGGCCCTTTGCTGTTGGTGTTCAGGATGCCGAGCAAGGTTTCCAGTCCGGTTTTCAGATTTGTTTCCGCCTCCCCATAAACCGACAGCGTGGAGATCGGGTTGACCACCAAAATGCTGTTCAGCGAGGTGTGCAGAACATTGTTGTCGCAATTGCCGGTGTGCGCCAACTGCTGCACCAGATAAGCCGACTGGCAGATGCCCGCCAGCGCCAGGGTAATATCATGATAGTTTTTCGCCACGATCACTCCTGTAAGCGTTCTTCGATAATGCCTCCGCCGAGGCAGACATCGCCCAGATAGAAGACGGCGGATTGGCCTGGGGTGACCGCGGCGACCGGCTGATCAAAACGAACCGAGATGCGGTCTGTGTCGAGCGGGATGACGGTGCAGGGGATATCGGCCTGACGGTAGCGGGTTTTGACCACGCAGCGTAATTCCGAGGTCAGCGGCTGACGGTCAACCCAGTGCAACTGCTGAGCGATTAACCCGCACGACATCAGACGAGGGTGCTCATGCCCCTGCGCGACATACAGAATATTATTGGCGACGTCTTTGTCTACCACATACCACGGATCTTCGCCGCCGTCTTTGACGCCGCCGATGCCAAGTCCCTTACGCTGTCCCAGCGTGTGGTACATCAGCCCCTGATGTTGCCCCATGGGTTTGCCATCATCGACGGAGACTATCTGGCCCGGCTGGGCAGGCAGGTAACGCGCCAGAAAATCCGTGAATTTACGTTCGCCGATGAAACAAATCCCTGTGGAATCTTTTTTCCTGGCCGTCGCCAGTTCCAGTTGTTCAGCAATGCGGCGGACTTCAGGTTTTTCCAGTTCCCCAACCGGGAACAAGCTTTGGGCGATTTGCTCGTGGCTCAGCGTATACAGGAAATAGCTTTGATCTTTATTGCCGTCCATGCCGCGCAGTAAACGGCTTTTGCCGTTAACGTCCTGACGGCGGACGTAGTGACCGGTTGCAATGTAATCGGCCCCGAGATCTTCGGCGGCGAATTCAAGGAACGCTTTGAATTTGATCTCTTTGTTGCACAGAATGTCAGGATTGGGAGTGCGGCCAGCCTTATATTCCGCCAGGAACAGCTCAAACACATTGTCCCAGTATTCGGCGGCAAAGTTGACGGTATGCAGCGCAATACCCAGTTTGTCGCAAACGGCTTGCGCGTCGGCAAGGTCGGCTGCCGCGGAGCAATACTCCGTGTCGTCATCCTCTTCCCAGTTCTTCATGAACAGGCCTTCAACACGATAGCCCTGTTGCTGTAACAGGTAAGCGGAAACGGAGGAATCAACTCCGCCGGACATACCAACAATCACTTTTTTCTGGCTGTTATCTGACATGGAGGTCTCACGAACTGAAATACATATACCCGTCGATTGTCAAGTTGCAGATGCATTGGCTTTGTTACTCGGTGCCGCCTTGCTGCGACTTGAAATCTATTGGTGTGACATCAAAGCGAAAAACAAGCGGCGCATTTTATCATGTTGCGCCGGGGGCTGCATCGCTATTCCTGATGCTCTGGCGGTGAAAAAGGCCAGTTGAAAGCTTGCAGTAAGGTTAAAGGATAGCGTGCTGGCTGTTGATAGCAGCGAATGCTTTCCGCAACCAGCGGTGAACGGAGTTGATTGGAATGAAGGATTTCGTCTGCCGTTAACCAGCGGCAACACACGATATCGCTGTCGTGGGGCTGGGTTTCGGCCCGCAGCGGGAGATCGAGGACAAAGCAAAAGCGCAGGAACGGCGTCCGATCCGGCGCAATCCACTGGTGCAATCGCAGAAAGCTCTGCGGCTTGGCCTGAATTCCGGTTTCCTCCCACAGTTCCCGGCTCGCCGCCTGAATCAGCGTTTCATCGGCTTCCAGATGTCCCGCAGGCTGGTTCCACAGTAATTTATCGTTAATCAACTCTTCCACAACCAGAAAATGGTTCTCGGCCTGAACAACGCTGGCAACCGTAACATGAGGTTTAAACATCAGTAATTTCCTTCCATTCTCCGGGTGATAAATTTTCCACTGTCTGATTGGCCATGCCGTAGCGAATCAGACGCAGCGTAGGATAGCCGATATGCGCCGTCATGCGGCGAACCTGCCGGTTGCGCCCTTCATACAGGGTGATTTTCAGCCAGCACTCGGGAATGCTTTTTCGCTCGCGAATCGGCGGAACCCGCGCCCACAACCATGCCGGTTCTTCCACAATCTCGGCGCCGGCCGGCAGCGTTTTTCCATCTTTCAGCTCAAGCCCGCGATGGAACTGAGCCAGCGCGCTATCATCCGGGATACCTTCAACCTGTACATAATAGATTTTTGCGGTTTTTTGCGACGGCTGGGTGAGTCTGGCTTGCAACTTACCGTCATTGGTCAGGATCATCAGCCCTTCACTGTCCCGATCCAGACGGCCGGCGGCATAGATTTCACCGTGCGGAATATAGTCCTTCAGCGTCTTGCGGCCCGCTTCATCGGTGAACTGCGGCAAGACGTCAAAAGGTTTATTGAACAGCACGACGCGCCGGGGGGCGCGAATTGGACGTCTTTTTCTTGGCGTCTGTGAGCTGAATCGTTTAAGTTTGTGATTTTTAACAGAGAATTTATTCATCATCTTTATAGCCGCGGATAACAAAAGCATTATACTCGAAATGGTCTGCGATTGGCGCGGGCTGAATATTCAAGTAGTATTGACACGCATCTTACAAGTCATTAACAAAATTGCGCTCGAAGGAGAGGTTAATGGAAAGCAAAGTAGTTGTACCGGCTGAGGGGCAAAAGATAACGCTAAATGTCCAGGGTAAACTGGTTGTCCCCAATAATCCGGTAATTCCGTTTATTGAAGGGGACGGTATTGGCGTTGATGTAACGCCGGCGATGATCAATGTCGTCAACGCGGCGGTGGAAAAAGCCTATCAGGGCCAGCGGGCTATTTCCTGGATGGAAATTTATACCGGTGAAAAATCCACGCAAATCTACGGTAAAGACGTTTGGTTGCCCGAAGAAACGCTTGAGCTGATTCGGGAATACCGTGTGGCGATTAAAGGCCCGCTGACGACACCCGTAGGCGGCGGCATCCGTTCTCTGAACGTTGCGTTGCGTCAACAGTTGGACCTGTATGTTTGCCTGCGTCCGATTCGTTACTATGAAGGTACGCCTAGTCCGGTAAAACACCCTGAACTGACCGATATGGTGATCTTCCGTGAAAACGCGGAAGATATTTATGCGGGGATTGAATGGAAAGCGGGTTCAGCGGAAGCTGACAAAGTAATCAAATTCCTGCGTGAAGAAATGGGCGTTAATAAAATTCGTTTCCCTGAACAATGTGGTATCGGTATTAAACCGTGTTCCGAAGAAGGAACGAAACGCCTGGTTCGCGCTGCAATTGAATATGCGCTCGTCAACGATCGTGACTCCCTTACGCTGGTGCATAAAGGCAACATCATGAAATTCACCGAAGGGGCGTTTAAAGACTGGGGTTACCAGTTGGCGCGCGAAGAGTTCGGCGGGGAACTGATTGATGGCGGCCCGTGGGTTAAAATCAAAAATCCTGACACCGGCAAAGAGATTATCGTGAAAGATGTGATTGCCGATGCATTCTTGCAGCAAATCCTGCTACGTCCTGCTGAATATGATGTTATTGCCTGTATGAACCTGAATGGTGATTACATTTCCGATGCGCTGGCGGCACAGGTTGGCGGTATCGGTATCGCGCCGGGTGCCAACATTGGTGACGATTGCGCGCTGTTTGAAGCGACTCATGGTACAGCGCCGAAGTATGCAGGTCAGGACAAGGTGAACCCAGGTTCAGTCATTCTGTCTGCCGAAATGATGCTGCGTCACATGCAATGGTTCGAAGCCGCCGACCTGATTGTTAAAGGAATGGAGGGTGCTATCAAGAACAAGACCGTGACCTACGATTTCGAACGTCTGATGGATGGCGCTAAGCTGCGGAAATGTAGCGAGTTTGCGCAGGACATCATCGATAACATGTAATTTTATTGTTTTCGAATTGATCGGCGAAGGCGTTTGGCTTTCGCTGATTTTTAACATGGCTATTTACCTTTAGGAAAATGGTTTAGGAAAATAGACCAAAGAATCATCAATCCTGTCTCTCTGTTTTCGTCTCTCTTCACCTGAATTGTTAACCAATCTTTACCTCGATCGTCGTTGTACACATCGGTCTGATGCTGCGATTTATGCCCCAGCAATCGGCGGGTATCGACATCACCTTGTTCGCGGTAAATCCGTTCTGATAAACGTTGTTCGTGAAATGTCGGTAGTGTGCCGTTCTCCCAGATAATCCCTGTTTTATCTCTGGCCGCACTGAATCGCATTGTAAGTGTGCGGGAAGAAACGGCATCGCTGCGCTTCTGTTGTTACGAACGGCTTGATTTCGCTATGCTCTATTTGTGTCTATGTTATATGGGAGAATGTGATGCTAGGGATAGATAAGAAGTATTATATGAAGAATTTTTTTATTGGTATTGGTATGGTGGCCATTTTTGGTTTCGTCTGCTACAAACAGGGGCTTGATCCTGATCTCTTGTGTCATGTAACTATTTTATCAACTTTAAGCGCACTCTTATTTCCGTTTGGAATAAATGTGATTGAAAAAGCGGCCTTGCGTTTCACATCACGGGAATTTTGGCGCCGAGGTTTATTTATAGAAACGATTGGCAAGAATGGGCTATACGTTATTTATTATGGCTTTTGCTTTTTCCTTGCGATTCCACTAAGTGTGATTTATTTTTTCTGCCTCATTACTAAGAAAAATCCCGCATCATGAATACGGGATTTTTCATTCCAACAGTTATGAAAATATCAAACTGTTAAATTTTTTCACAAACTCTTCATCAATAAAAATACTGGTCAGCGCCATGATCAGTCCGTAGCCCAGAATGCCCAATGGCGTCGCGGTTAATGTAGCAAACGCAAAGGAAACTAGGACAGAGGCTGCTACCCCTGCAGCTAATGGGTTGAAAAATCATCCGGTAGAGGCGGCGGAGCGGGAACCCGGATTGGATTGATGATTCCAGAATTAGATGGGAGAACAAATAATGAGTTTTAACAAAAAAATAATCTATGACAATGGGAATGACTTCTTTAAATTGAGAGGCGACAGTGTAATGGCGTTGACGCCTAAAGCAGCTAAAGAAGTTTGCGCTGAAGCGACTAAACGAAATAAATTTGTGTGGATTGTGGAAGGGGGGCATTGGTTGAGTCCTGGTTATAGGCCGGATAGCGCTACCCGTTGGGATGCTCGCCCTGAACTGGAAAAAGCTAATAAGATAAAAGAAAATAATGAGCTAGCCATACAGAATATTACTGAAGACGCTAGCTATGGATATAACGCATTTATGATTACTTTATCGAGATAACAAGCTTTTATTCTTGCGTCTTGCGCTAACAATAAATACGCGCTAAATTCCCCAAAGATACCGGAGTATGCCTTAAAAGCTGCTCCGGTTTTTTTATACCACAAAATCAGCGCCCGCCAATTATGGTGGGCGTTTTTGTTTGCGCCGATAAGCGCTTTGGCAACAGTGCGCTTATTCGCATGGGCAGCGATACGCCTCAATCCTTTCGGATCTATCCGACAAATAGACGTGCAGGAGTCATAACGTGAGCATCGATATTGAGAATTTAACAGGTAACGAAACCCCGGAAGAACTGGAAGCATTGCTGGATAGCATCGGTGACGTGGAGGTTTCCGATACGCCCGGCGCAGATACGAGTGCGAACGCTGGCGATCTGGCAGCGGAAACCAACCCATTCACGCAGCAGGAAAACAAGGGCGATACCAATACGTCGACGCTGGACGTAACTACTGAACAACAGGTTGAGACCGCACAACCGACCACTCAGACAATGACACCACAGGTGCAACAGCAACCCACAGCCGAGGAACTTAAGAAACTGGCAGGAGAAAAGTTGGCGGAAGCAACCGCAGCCGCCAATCTTCCCGCCTCACCGTCAGATGTCGGTTCAACAACCAGCAGCAGCGCCGCGTCACCACTCGAATAGGCGGCGAATGCCAATCCTGAGCAGTTGCAGGCCATGCTTGCGGATATGACAGACGCCGTTACGCCGGATAAAAAAGCAGGGACTACATGATATCTATTCAAAGAATGCGGTCATGTTTTTGCGGAGAATGAAGCCAGCGATCGTCTGAAATCAGCAGGGAGAGGCGATAGGGCTACGGTTCTTAGGTGCCTGTTGCAGATGAACCAAATTTCATCTCTGTCATTGGACAGGATGTAATAAGCGTCTGACGTTTCAGATGGATTGAATATTCCAATCGCGCGGTAGGCGGTTTCAGAATTAAAACCGCTTTTGAGTGGCAAAGGGGTAGGGCCATTCTCCAACTCCTTTATTCTCAGATAAAGACCTTCTTCGAACCAAAGCATATTGGCCTCTGAAATTTAAGTGATGATTTTAAGCGCACAGCATGGGGTCGCGTTCTCACCCTCCGGCAGAACTAAGATTAGTATAAAAGTGAGGATAGGGTGGGTAAAAATACTATTTAGCGAATTTCACCTTATTTTATGCTGGAAAAAACTTACCCTGCTTATTTATTCCGTTACTTGTCATGGCAATTCAGCATTATCAACAGACCTTATGAAATGATGAGCTTCATGGCTTGCTCTTATTACATTGCGGTTCTATTAAAAACGCGGATTTATTTTGATCTACATCATAATAGTGCGGTATGCATTTTGTTTTTATAGCATTCCATGGTGGGAAATCACTCTGGTGGATCTATTTTATAAATGCATGTTACTCGCGGTATGCTGCGGAGGATGTATGTCTGTAATTCGCACCTGTTTGAGTCTTTTTGGCGGTGATACAGTGATTGTTCGTTGTGATAATACATTTGAAATTCAAATGGTTAGTTGTAATAAAACGATAAATGCTGAAAATCGGACCGCTACTCCAGACTCTATTAACATCAGTGCAGAAAATGAGATTTATTTAACGGTCCCGTATACAGGCAATTGGGATTTAATTATCAAGGCAAAAAATGATGCGCCTGAACATTCGATAAGCTATTTCCCTGCCTGATCCTTTAAAGGAGAAATGCGCGATTCCGCTGGAATTTCCATGAGTCGCGCTCATTCCATTCTATCTGCAAAAAAGATACATAATTCAGCATGTTTTCCAGCGATGAGCTTCGCGAGAACCGATCAAGAATACTTGCCTCCGGTCAATATCCGGCCAATTTCGGTAGCATGCAAAAAATTTGTATTCCAAGTGTGCAGACAACACCACCTTCAAATTAACGCTTTATCAACATGCTTAATGGTGCTTTATATCGTCATTGAACAATCGTCTAACAAAGGATCTTAATATTCCGAGAGTGTTACTATTATAGTTGCTAAGGAATGATAGATTCGGGATCGTTTGCCATAATGACTTATCAGCTGAGATTTAGTGTTCTGAAAATGGATTTTTTGCTTGTTCTTCTATTTGCCAACGTTGGTTTACTTTTCGTCGCTCTACCGTTGCAGCAACGAATTGTATTTGTTACTTAAGTTTTTATTCAGAAAACTAAGATGATAGATACTTTAGGGGGGAACCTATGAGCCGAGCCCCAATAGGCAAAGATGAAGCTGGTCGTCTTGCCGCTCTTCATGAATATGGTGTTAAGAGTTTTTTAGTTGATAGTGGTTTTAACGAGCTGATTAAAATGACGGCAAACGTTTTCAACGTGCCTATTGTCTGCATTTCTCTGGTGGAGTCGGAACGACAATTATTTGCTGCCGGCATGGGAATGTCTTTTTGTGATATACCAAGAGACGTCTCTTTTTGCGCCCACACGATCCTGAAAAAGAAAATTATGGTGGTTCCCGACACCCGCAAAGATCCCCGCTTTAAGTGCAATCCGTTAGTAACTGACATTCCCCATATTCGCTTTTATGCGGGAATTCCACTCAGAGCGCCGTCGGGCCATGCGATTGGTACGCTCTGCATTGTTGACGTTAATCCCCGTAATACTTTCAGTGCCAGAGATGAACATTGCCTGCAAGATTTGGCGGCGATGGTGATGGATAAGCTGGAAATGCGGCGATTGGATTTGGCGCGCAAGGCCAGTCAGATTCGGTTTGAAAATATCGCCGACACCTCGCCTGACGGCATCATGTGCATGGATGAGAAAGGCATTATTACCTATTGTAATGCCGCTGCCCAGAAGATGCTCGAATATAGCGGCGATGAAATGACGGGGTTAAACATTAATACCATCGTATCCGAGCCTTTTATTGTCCGGTTAACCCGGCTGATTGCCGATCGGGAAGCGTTAGCCAACGGCGTCGTGCATGAAATGAGCGTCAGAACGCAAAGCGGTAGTATAGTGCCCGCCGAACTGTCGCTTTTCATGTGGGAAGATAATGCCACGGTCAGTTACAGCGTGATCCTGCGCGATGTCACGGAGCGCAGACGTAATGAAGAACGTCTGCATCTACTGGCAAATATGGACCCGCTCACCGGG
This sequence comes from Brenneria rubrifaciens, assembly GCF_005484945.1. Lineage (NCBI taxonomy): Bacteria > Pseudomonadati > Pseudomonadota > Gammaproteobacteria > Enterobacterales > Pectobacteriaceae > Brenneria > Brenneria rubrifaciens. The sequence continues at coordinate 2,041,748 of NZ_CP034035.1, read as the reverse complement.
TTGGCTAACCGCACGCTGCTGACTGCCACTCTGGGGCACACGCTGAAAAGTGATTCTGCCGCCTGCATAATGATGGTCGATTTGGACGGCTTCAAGGATGTAAATGACAGCCTGGGCCATGCCAGTGGCGATCAAATTCTGGTTAATGTGGCGAAAAAGATTCAGTCTCTCGTGCGGTTCAGCGCTCTGATTGCGCGTATGGGAGGCGATGAATTTGCCTTATTGTTCTCAGGGATGAATGATCGGCATGTTGTGTCCGGCATCGCGAAAAAGATTATCCATGAGATTTCGCAACCCATGATTATTGGCGATCACCAAATTAATATCAGCGCCAGTATTGGGATGGTGCTGTCACCCGAACATGGCACCACGACTCAGGAACTGCTAACCAGTGTAGATTTGGCGCTTTATCAGGCCAAGTCGGAAGGGCGAAATTGTTATCGGTTTTTTACCCGCGAACTCCGTGAAATTTTTCAGGCAAGACACGCTTTCCAACTGGAGTTTGGGCGGGCGTATGAGCAATGCGAATTTGAGATGTTCTATCAACCGCAGGTAAATTTGAAGAGCAACGAGATCGTAGGGGCGGAAGCACTGCTGCGCTGGCGCCATCCGCTCAAGGGATTGCTGGGCCCGGGGGCGTTTATTGCAGCATTGGAGCAGGGGCCGTGGGCTGAACGTATTGGCGACTGGATCGTTAAAACCGCCTGCGAACAAGCTGCCCGCTGGCGTAATGCGGGCGCTAAAAATTTCCGTATCAGCATTAATCTGTTTAGCGCGCAGTTCCGCTCGGGGATGCTGGCGCAGAAAATTATGGATGTGCTGACGCAAACGGGGTTGCAACCCGGCGCGCTTGAACTGGAGATCACCGAAAATATTATTCTGCGATATGACGAAAATATGTTGCAGCCATTAAATGCGCTTCGTGATGCGGGCATCGGGATTGCATTTGATGACTATGGGACAGGTTACGCTTCGCTGAGTATGTTGAAAAACTATCCGGTGACGCGACTCAAGATTGATCAGTCATTCGTGCGTAACATGTGTGAATCTCCTTCAGACGCGGCGATAGTTCGGGCGATACTTTATCTCGGTAATAGTTTCTGTCTGGGGGTCATCGCGGAAGGCGTCGAAACACAGGAGCAGTGTGAACGCTTGAGAAGAAAAGGCTGTGAAGAAGCACAGGGATATTTGTTCGGTCATCCGATGCCAGCGGACGATTTCACCCGGTTGTTGAAACTCGATATTCCCGCCGAGTGGCGATCGGCATGATGGATTTATTGTTTAGGGGCAGGGGGTTCCACTAAAAAGTGGAATGTGGATCACATTTTTTCTATAGTGAATTTCTTGTTGCCTGCTTCCCGGAATTCCCTGTGCACGAAATATTTGAGATGCTACTCGCGGTATTTGATCGTGCGGCGCTGATGCTGATCTGCCTGTTTTTCCTCACCCGCACCCAGCAGTTTCGCCAGTTATTGCAAAAAGAACAGTACTCTCCCAGAGAGCGTGTCACGGTAACGACTATTTTTTCCTTGTTTGCCCTGTTTGGTACTTATTCGGGAATCAATGTTGAAGGTTCGCTGGTTAATGTGCGTGTCATTGCGGTGATGTCCGGCGGTATCCTGTTCGGGCCGTGGGTAGGAATTGCGACCGGGGTGATTGCGGGTGTTCATCGGTATCTGATTGATATTGATGGTATTACTTCTGTTCCCTGTTTGATTACCAGCATTATTGCCGGTGTGATTTCCGGCTATATCAATAAGAAGATAAAAAAAGAGCAGCAGTGGAGAATCGGTATTCTGGGGGGCATGCTGTGCGAGTCTCTTACGATGCTGTTGGTGGTAGCCTGGGCCACGCCTATTGAACTGGGGTTGGACATTGTTTCCAAAATTGCGGCGCCGATGATTTTAGGCTCCGTCTGTATCGGTCTGATTGTACTGTTGGTGCAGAGCGTTGCTAATGAAAAAGAAATGATCGCCGCCAGACAGGCTAAACTTGCGTTGGATATCGCCCATAAAACCCTGCCTTATTTTCGTAATATCAATAATGATTCCCTGGGGTCTATCTGCAATATCATTCGAACGGAAATTAAAGCGGATGCGGTGGCGATTACCAATACACAGCATATTCTGGCTTATGTTGGCATCGGAGAAGAAAAATATCGTATTGCTCACGATATTATCAGTCCGATGACGCAGCAGGCGATTAAAGATGGCAAGATTATTATCAAAAATAATGATGAGCAACATCTGACGCCGCAGATTCATTCAATGATTATTATCCCTCTCAGGGAACAAGGGCAGGTGACAGGTACGCTGAAAATCTATTATTGTCATGCCCATAAAATTACTTATTCATTGCGGGTCATGGCCGTAGGATTATCGCAGATTATGTCAACGCAGATTGAAGTATCCCGCACGGAACAGTTGCGTGATATGGCCAATAAAGCAGAGTTGCGCGCCTTGCAGAGTAAAATCAATCCCCATTTTCTTTTTAACGCCTTGAACGCGATTTCCTCCTCTATTCGTATTAATCCCGATACCGCTCGGCAACTGGTGATCAATTTGTCGCGCTATTTGCGTTACAACCTTGAGCTGAATGATGACGCGATGATTGATATCAAAAAAGAGCTCTATCAGATTCGTGACTACATTGCGATTGAACAGGCACGATTTGGTTCAAAACTCACCGTTATCTACGATATCGATGACGATTTGATCGATAAAATTCCCAGCCTGTTAATTCAGCCGCTGGTGGAAAATGCCATTGTGCACGGTATCCAGCCGTGCCGCGGCAAGGGGACGGTCGTTCTGTCGGTAAAAGATCAGGGCAATCGGCTGCTGGTGGCGGTGAAGGATACCGGGCCGGGCATCAGTCAGGAGACGATGGAAAGGGTGGCGAGCAATGAAATGCCCGGAAATAAAATCGGGTTGCTGAATGTACATCACCGGGTTCGTTTGCTTTACGGCGAGGGATTACATATTCGTCGTCTAGAACCGGGAACGGAAATCTATTTTTATATTCCGCGGTCGGATAAACAGCAACCGGGAATTACTGAAATGAGAAAGGGGCCAGAAGAGGCGGATTCGGCAGTTGGTTTGTCAGGAGGTCATCAATGAAAGCCATTATTGTCGAGGATGAATTCCTCGCTCAGCAAGAGTTGAGTTATCTGATCAAACAGCACAGTAATATCAATATTGACGCCGTCTTTGATGACGGGCTGGATGTGTTGAAATATCTACAGCACAACGAAGTGGATGCCCTCTTTCTGGATATCAATATTCCGTCGCTGGATGGTGTCTGGCTGGCGCAGAATATCAGCAAGTTTGTCCACAAGCCTTATATCATCTTTATTACAGCCTATAAGGAACATGCGGTTAAGGCCTTTGAAGTGGAGGCCTTCGACTATATTCTCAAGCCGTATCATGAATCACGCATCATCACTATGCTGCAAAAACTGGAAACGACGTGGCGGCAGCGGCAGTTACCTGCCGCTGCCGAGCCGGGCGCCAGCGTGAGCGTCCAGCGGAGTGCGCAGCCAACCATCAACCTGATGAAAGATGAGCGCATTATCGTCACGGACATCAATAATATCTATTACGCCGCCGCGCAGGAAAAGGTCACGCTGGTTTATACCCGGCGTGAAGAATTCGTCATGCCGATGAATATCACTGAATTTTGTGGCCGCTTGCCGGAAGAGTATTTCTTTCGCTGTCATCGATCTTACTGTGTCAATCTGACCAAAATCCGTGAAATTGTGCCCTGGTTCAACAATACTTATATTCTGCGTCTTAACGATTTGGATTTTGAAGTGCCCGTCAGCCGCAGTCGGGTAAAAGAGTTCCGGTCATTGATGCGTCTTTAAAGGCATTTCATTCTGCATTTCAGGCATCTCATTCCCATTTCGAACAGACATCGTCAGCCCGCTTGTATACTGGCCTCAGCCCATAAGCTGACCGTGTTTCTGGCGATCTTTTCTCCATCACATCAGCTTATATTTTTTAGCGCTCCGAGAACCTCGGACACCTTTTTGATGTAGGGGAAAAGCCATGAACGAGCAACCTGTTAACCGGGGTCTGATTGTTGTTGGTACGATTATTACCCAGATGGGACTGGGTACTATTTACACCTGGAGCCTGTTCAATCAGCCGCTGGTAGATAAATTTGGCTGGTCACTGAGTTCGGTGGCGACGACGTTTTCCATCACCAGTTTCTGTCTGGCCCTGGCGACTCTGTTTGCCGGGAAATTTCAGGAACGTATAGGCCTTCGCCGCCTGACCCTGACAGCCGGGATCATTTTGGGGCTGGGTCTGATGGCCAGCGCCGCCAGTTCCTCACTCATTCTTATTTACATTCTGATGGGCTTCATCGTCGGTTTTGCCGATGGTACCGCCTACATCACCACGCTATCCAACCTGATTAAATGGTTCCCTGAACGCAAAGGGTTGATTGCTGGCGTATCCGTAGGGGCTTTCGGCACGGGCAGCCTGCTGTTCAAATATGTCAATAGTTTCCTGATTGATGAAGTCGGCGTGTCTCAGGCTTTCTTCTTTTGGGGCATCATCGTGATGGCGATGGTGGTGATGGGCAGTTCGCTGCTGAAAGAACCTGCCGCGACGCCTGTTCAGAATACGGCATCCGCCCACGGGCAGGCGCGTGATTTCTCGCTGAGCGAGATGTTGGCGACAAAAGAATCTTATCTGCTGTTCATTATTTTTTTCACGGCTTGCATGAGCGGTTTGTACCTGATCGGTATCGTGAAAGACATCGGTGTGCAGATGGCGGGGATGAATATGGAAACCGCTGCCAACGCCGTCTCCGCCATTGCGATATTTAATACGGTGGGACGAATCGTGCTGGGCGCGATTTCTGATAACGTCGGCCGTCTGCGGGTGATCACCTTTACGCTGTCTATGACCATCCTCGCGGTGTCGGTTATGACCTTTCTGCCACTTAACCCTGTGCTGTTCTTTATCTGCGTAAGCGTCATTGCTTTCTGTTTCGGCGGCAATATCACCGTCTTCCCGGCTATCGTGGGCGACTTTTTCGGCCTGAAAAATCACAGCAAGAATTACGGCGTGATTTATCAGGGATTTGGTATTGGCGCGCTGTCCGGCTCGATTATTGCGGCGCAACTGGGTGGTTTTCACGCGACTTTTATCGCGATTATCATTATGTCGGCCGTTTCATTAGTGATTACGCTGTGGATTAAACCGCCGAAATATCAAGCCCCTTCAGCTTCACTGAATACCAAGATGGCGCAGGTGCAAAGTTGACAGAGAGCGGTTGAAACTGAATGACTCACGGCGGGGCAATCCCGCCGTTTCTGCATTTATTAAGCTGCGCCGCGAACCTGTATTTTCCTCTCGTTCAATGGGGTCCCAGCGCATTTTTGACCCCGGATTTTTTGCTGCGCAAAACAAATTTCCTTTTGAAAAATGTAAAGTTATGTGGATTTAGTAACTGATAAGTTAAGAATGCTTGAAAATGCCACCGCAACCCATACGATGTGGATGTTGCAAACTTTATTTTTTCTGCGAGAGGAAATCAGACTTCTATGATGCGTATTGCACTTTTCCTGATCACCAACCTGGCGGTGATGTTGGTTTTCGGGCTGGTTCTCAGCCTGACGGGAATTCAGTCCAGCAGTGTCCAGGGCTTAATGATTATGGCTGGGCTGTTTGGCTTTGGCGGTGCGTTTGTTTCACTGCTGATGTCCAAATGGATGGCATTACGATCTGTCGGTGGTGAAGTGATTGAACAGCCACGCAATGAAACAGAGCGCTGGTTGCTGGAAACTGTCCGTTCGCAGTCACAGCAGGCCGGTATCGCGATGCCTCAGGTAGCGGTTTACCATGCCCCTGATATCAACGCTTTTGCAACCGGCGCACGCCGTGACGCGTCGCTGGTTGCAGTCAGTACGGGCTTGCTGCAAAACATGAACCGCGATGAGGCGGAAGCCGTTATCGCGCATGAAATCAGCCACATTTCCAATGGTGATATGGTTACCATGACGTTGATTCAAGGGGTGGTGAATACCTTTGTTATCTTTATCTCCCGTTTGCTTGCACAGGTGGCGTCAGGCTTCCTGTCGGGTAACCGCGACGAGGGGGAGAGCGGTAGCGGTAACCCGCTGGTTTACTTTGCGGTGGCAACCGTGCTGGAACTGGTGTTTGGCATACTGGCTAGCATCATCACCATGTGGTTCTCACGCCATCGTGAATTCCACGCCGATGCGGGCTCCGCGAAACTGGTCGGACGCGAGAAGATGATTGCCGCGCTGCAACGTTTGAAAACCAGCTACGAGCCACAGGAAGAGGGCAGCATGATGGCGTTCTGTATCAACGGCAAATCCAAGTCGTTCAGCGAGTTGTTTATGTCACACCCGCCCTTGGACAAGCGTATCGAAGCGTTGCGTTCAGGCGCGTACCTGAAATAAGGTTCTGCTGGCGTCTCCTTTGTAATAAGGCCCGATTTCGGGCCTTTATCTTTTATGCAACCCCTACTCCGCTTCTGCCGCTGCGGTAAGTAACATCGCGCGGCGCCACATTATCACCTATGCTTCATTGCCATAATCAGCGCGTTCCAATTATACTAAAACCATTGTTCTATTTTTTTTAAAACAAGAAAAGTCGAGTAGGATAACCACAAAAATGGCTATTGCAGATCGAGATAAACAACCTGATTCCGTGTCGTCCGTTTTGAAGGTTTTTGGTATTTTGCAGGCGTTGGGTGAAGAGCGTGAGATTGGTATTACCGAACTTTCTCAACGTGTAATGATGTCAAAAAGTACGGTGTACCGTTTCTTGCAGACGATGAAATCCTTGGGCTATGTGGAGCAGGAAGGTGAATCAGAGAAGTATTCACTGACGCTTAAGCTCTTTGAACTTGGCGCGAAAGCCTTGCAGAACGTCGATTTAATCCGTAGCGCGGATATACAGATGCGCGAGCTTTCCGCCCTTACGCGGGAAACCATACACCTCGGCGCGCTGGACGAAGATGGGATCGTTTATATCCACAAGATTGATTCGAAGTACAACCTGCGCATGTATTCGCGTATTGGGCGCCGTAATCCGTTACACAGTACGGCTATCGGTAAAGTATTGCTTGCCTGGCGCGACAGAGATGAGGTGGAGCAAATCCTCTCGACTATCGAGTTTACCCGCAGTACTCAGCACACCTTGAGTACTGCTGATGCGCTGTTGGCGCAGTTGGATCTGGTGCGTGGTCTGGGATACGGTGAGGATAATGAAGAACAGGAAGAAGGGTTGCGTTGCATCGCGGTTCCTGTTTTTGATCGTTTTGGCGTCGTCATCGCTGGCCTGAGCATTTCATTCCCAACGATCCGTTTTTCTGAGGAAAACAAACGCGCATACGCTGAGATGTTACATACCGCCGCCAGAAATATCTCTGAGCGGATGGGTTACCACAAGTATCCATTCTGATGTTGGTTCGCTTCACCGTCAGCCTGTCCTTGCGACAGGTTTTTTATGGCTCCTATTGCAGCGACGGTGTTAATTGCGCCTTGACGCGCAAAGGAGATACCGCAGCAGCGTATCGAACTCTTCGGGCGCAATGAGTGTTAAGATAGGCGCCATGAGTGGCTGTTCGCTGCTTGTCCTGTTTGACAGAACGTTTGAGTGGAGTTGATGTGGACATGTTAGAAATGGTTTTTATCGCGCTGGTGGTGGTGCTGGTCATGATGGTTTGGTTTTTCATTAACCGCGCGAGCGTTCGGGCAAATGACCAGATCAAATTGTTGCGTGAAATCGTTGAGCAACAGCGTCAACAGTTGGAACTGCTGAAAATGCTGGTTCCGCAAGAGACACGTAAAGAAAAGGATGATGAGGCCGATGAGACACACATCCAAGATCGTGATGATGTCGCGCTGGCATTCAAAAACGTCATACCTGAGCGTTGATAACGACATATGGCGAACCGGGAGAGGGCGCCTTTAGATGATTGAATTGCAGTTCCAGGCAGCCTCGGCGCGTTTATCCTTGGATTATTTAGTGATATTATCCCGGCTGCCTTTTGAGGCCGAATGTGTGCACATCAGAACGAACTGGTGTACCAATTTGCTTGTCGATCTGACATTGTGGGTTTGATTTGACTGGCAATTATCTGAAATTAAAGAAAATTGTTTTTGCATGTGATCTTTCGTGCGGGTCACCACTGCAAATAAGGGAATTATAATGCCTGTTATTACCCTTCCTGATGGAAGTGAGCGTCAATACGACCACGCCGTTTCTCCTCTTGATGTTGCCCTTGATATTGGTCCCGGACTGGCAAAAGCCTGTATCGCCGGACGTGTTAATGGTGAATTGATAGACGCCAGCGATAAAATCGACACTGATGCGCGGTTGGCGATTATCACGGCTAAAGATGAAGCCGGTCTGGAGATTATTCGTCACTCTTGCGCCCACCTGCTGGGGCACGCCATCAAACAATTATGGCCGGATACCAAGATGGCGATTGGTCCGGTCATCGACAACGGTTTCTATTACGATGTTGATATCGATCGCACACTGACGCAGGAAGATATCGATCTGCTTGAAAAGCGAATGCACGAGCTTGCCAAAACTGACTATGACGTGATTAAAAAGAAAGTCAGTTGGCAGGAAGCGCGCGATACGTTCGCCGCTCGCGGTGAGACTTACAAAGTCGCCATTCTGGATGAAAACATCAGTCGTGATGACCGCCCAGGTTTATATCATCATGAAGAATACGTCGATATGTGCCGTGGTCCGCACGTACCGAACATGCGTTTTTGCCACCATTTCAAATTGCAAAAAACCTCCGGCGCCTACTGGCGCGGCGACAGTAAAAACAAAATGCTGCAACGCATATACGGCACTGCCTGGGCGGATAAAAAACAGCTTGGCTCTTATTTGCAACGCCTTGAAGAAGCCGCCAAACGCGATCACCGCAAGATTGGCAAGCAGCTCGATCTTTACCATATGCAGGAAGAAGCGCCGGGTATGGTGTTCTGGCACAATGACGGTTGGACTATCTTCCGTGAGCTGGAAGCGTTTGTCCGTATGAAGTTGAAAGCGTATCAGTATCAGGAAGTTAAAGGCCCGTTCATGATGGACCGTGTGCTGTGGGAAAAAACCGGACACTGGGACAACTACAAAGAAGCGATGTTTACCACATCGTCAGAAAACCGTGAATATTGTATTAAGCCAATGAACTGTCCGGGTCATGTACAGATTTTCAATCAGGGGTTGAAATCTTATCGCGATCTGCCGTTGCGGATGGCCGAGTTCGGTAGCTGCCATCGTAATGAGCCCTCGGGTTCACTGCATGGTTTGATGCGAGTTCGTGGCTTTACTCAGGATGATGCGCATATTTTCTGTACGGAAGAGCAAGTCCGTGGTGAAGTAAATAGTTGTATCAAAATGGTGTATGATGTGTACGGTACTTTCGGTTTTGAAAAAATCGCCGTGAAACTGTCTACCCGTCCTGAGAAACGTATCGGCAGCGATGAAATGTGGGATCGTGCCGAGGAAGATTTGGCCGCCGCATTGAAAGAAAACGGTATTCCGTTTGAATATCAGCCAGGTGAAGGGGCGTTCTACGGGCCCAAAATTGAATTTACCTTACATGATTGTTTGGATCGTGCTTGGCAGTGTGGTACGGTGCAACTCGACTTTTCGCTACCGGGTCGCCTCAACGCTTCTTATGTGGGTGAAAGTAACGAACGTCAGGTGCCGGTAATGATTCACCGTGCCATTTTGGGTTCGATGGAGCGCTTTATCGGTATTCTTACCGAAGAATTCGCCGGCTCCTTCCCGACCTGGTTGGCGCCGGTACAAGCGGTGATCATGAATATCACCGATAGCCAGTCTGATTATGTCAGTGAATTAACCGGAAAACTGCAAGTAGCAGGCATTCGCGTAAAAGCAGACTTGAGAAATGAGAAGATAGGCTTTAAAATCCGCGAGCACACTTTACGGCGTGTTCCCTATATGCTGGTCTGCGGTGATAAAGAGGTTGAGGCAGGTAAAGTTGCTGTCCGTACCCGCCGAGGCAAAGATCTGGGAAGCATTGACGTTAATGAAGTGATCAGTAAGCTGCAACAAGAGATTCGCAGTCGCAGTCTTCATCAACTGGAGGAATAAGGTATTAAAGGCGGAAAACGAGTTCAACCGGCGCGTCCTAATCGCATCAACAGAGAAATTCGCGCAAACGAGGTACGCTTAACAGGCGTCGAAGGCGAACAGCTTGGCATTGTCAGTCTGAACGAAGCATTAGAAAAAGCCGAGGAAGCAGGTGTTGATTTAGTTGAAATCAGTCCGAACGCCGAGCCGCCGGTTTGCCGAATCATGGATTACGGCAAGTTCCTCTATGAGAAGAGTAAGGCTACAAAGGAACAGAAAAAGAAACAAAAAGTTATTCAGGTCAAGGAAATAAAATTCCGGCCTGGTACCGATGATGGCGACTATCAGGTCAAACTACGCAACCTGATTCGCTTTCTGGAAGACGGCGATAAAGCCAAAATCACGCTGCGTTTCCGCGGACGTGAAATGGCGCACCAACAGATTGGCATCGAAATGCTTAACCGCGTACGTGACGATCTGAGTGAACTGGCAGTGGTTGAATCTTTCCCATCGAAGATTGAAGGCCGTCAGATGATCATGGTGCTCGCACCTAAGAAGAAACAGTAAGGCATTCAAGTAATAAAACCCGCGCCGCGCTTGCGCTGTGCGGGTTTTGTTCGCCTTAATCTGATTCGTTGTAATTAACAATGCGAAGTGGAAATTAACATGCCAAAGATCAAAACAGTACGTGGTGCCGCTAAACGCTTCAAAAAAACCGCCAAAGGTGGTTTTAAGCGTAAGCATGCTAACCTGCGTCATATTCTGACTAAAAAATCGACTAAACGTAAACGCCATCTTCGTCCGAAAGGCATGGTCTCCAAAGGAGATCTGGGTCTGGTCGTTGCATGTCTGCCTTACGCATAAGTAACCTTTTTAAATTTAGAATAAGACTTTAGGAGAGAGCATATGGCTCGCGTAAAACGTGGTGTGGTTGCTCGCGCACGTCACAAAAAAATACTGAAACAAGCGAAAGGTTACTATGGTGCCCGTTCGCGCGTTTATCGTGTTGCCTTCCAGGCAGTAATCAAAGCTGGTCAATACGCTTACCGCGACCGTCGTCAACGTAAACGTCAATTCCGTCAGTTGTGGATTGCACGTATCAACGCAGCAGCCCGTCAGAATGGCTTATCTTACAGCAAATTCATCAATGGCTTGAAAAAAGCTTCTGTTGAAATTGACCGTAAGATCCTGGCTGATATCGCCGTATTCGACAAAGTCGCGTTCAGCGCACTGGTTGAAAAAGCGAAAGCAGCGCTGGCATAAGTCAGTTACAAGAGGGAGCCAGGCTCCCTCTTGTCGTTTGTGGGCTGATGATATTTATGGGTTGATGCGTTGTAGTTGACATTTAATGTGACTCATTTTTCAATAAAGCGGCTTTGCTTTTTATATAACAATTTTATTAACGACAAGGTTACGCAAGTATGCATACTGCTATTTTCCGTTTCTTTTTTTACTTTAGCGCCTGAACTCAGGGGGGCTTTGCGCGTAAGAAAAGAAACGAAAAGTAGCGCCTAAGCCTCCCTCAGGGGAGGCTTTTTTGTTTAATAAGCAAAATTTCACTATGCGGAAAAACATCACACGCGTTATTGGGTAAATATTTTCCAATCATGACAGTTGTCCATACAGGCAGAAGAAGAGGAATGCAATGCCACATCTCGCAGAGCTGGTTGCTAAAGCCAAGACAGCTATAGAAGAGGCCCTGGATATTACCGCGCTGGAAAACGTGCGCGTTGAGTATCTTGGTAAAAAAGGTCACTTAACCCTTCAGATGACCTCGCTACGTGAGCTGCCGGCTGAAGAGCGCCCCGCGGCAGGGGCCGTTATTAATCAGGCTAAGCAGGGGGTACAGGTAGCGTTGAATATGCGCAAACAGGCGTTGGAATCGGCGGAGTTGGACGCCCGCCTGGCGGAAGAGACAATCGATGTATCGTTGCCCGGCCGTACCATTGAAAACGGCGGTTTGCATCCGGTAACCCGTACCATCGACCGTATTGAAACGTTCTTTGCCGAGCTGGGTTTTTCGGTTGCGACTGGGCCGGAAATCGAAGATGACTATCATAACTTCGATGCGTTGAATATTCCGGGACATCATCCTGCCCGCGCCGAACACGATACTTTCTGGTTCGATGCGAAACGCTTGCTGCGAACGCAAACCTCCGGGGTGCAAATCCGTACGATGGAAAACCAGCAGCCGCCTATTCGTATTATTGCGCCGGGCCGCGTATACCGTAACGATTACGATCAGACGCACACGCCAATGTTCCATCAGATGGAGGGCCTAATTGTTGATAAAAATATCAGCTTTACCAATCTGAAAGGAACGCTGCACGATTTTCTGCGTAACTTCTTTGAGGAGGATTTACAGGTTCGTTTCCGTCCTTCTTACTTTCCGTTTACCGAACCGTCCGCAGAGGTGGATGTGATGGGTAAGAACGGCAAATGGTTGGAAGTGCTGGGTTGCGGCATGGTACACCCGAATGTGCTGCGTAACGTCGGTATCGATCCTGACGTCTATTCCGGTTTTGCCTTTGGGATGGGTATGGAGCGTCTGACGATGCTTCGTTACGGTGTAACTGATTTGCGCGCATTCTTTGAAAACGATCTACGTTTCCTCAAACAGTTTAAGTAAGGCGGGATTATCATCATGAAATTCAGTGAACTCTGGTTACGCGAGTGGGTAAACCCGGCGGTTAACAGTGATGCATTATCTGAACAAATCACCATGGCGGGGCTCGAAGTGGATGGCGTTGAGCCGGTTGCCGGCGCTTTCCACGGTGTTGTCGTGGGGGAAGTCGTTGAGTGTGGTCAGCATCCGAATGCCGATAAACTGCGCGTAACAAAAGTTAACGTGGGCGGCGATCGTCCGCTGGACATCGTTTGTGGTGCGCCGAACTGTCGTCAGGGTTTGAAAGTGGCGGTAGCGATGGTGGGAGCGCTGCTGCCTGGCGATTTCAAAATCAAAGCGGCTAAACTGCGTGGCGAGCCGTCCGAAGGGATGCTGTGCTCATTTTCTGAGCTGGGTATTTCCGACGATCATAACGGCATTATCGAGTTGCCGCTTGATGCGCCGATTGGCATGGACATTCGTCAATACCTGCAACTGGATGACAACATCATTGAAATCAGCGTAACGCCGAACCGTGTGGATTGTCTGGGCATCATTGGCATTGCCCGCGATGTGGCCGTGCTGAACCAATTGCCGCTAATTGAACCCGACATTCAACCGGTCCCGGCAACCATTCAGGATACTTTCCCGGTTCAGGTTGAAGCGCCGCAGGCTTGCCCGCGTTATCTGGGGCGAGTTGTCAAAGGCATCAACGTTAAGGCCGCAACGCCGCTATGGATGCGTGAAAAGCTGCGACGCTGTGGTATCCGCGCCATCGATCCGGTGGTCGACGTCACCAACTATGTCTTGCTGGAGTTGGGCCAGCCGATGCATGCGTTCGATCTTGACCGACTGGAGGGCGGAATTGCGGTGCGCCAGGCCCACGATGGTGAGACGCTGACGCTGCTGGACGGCAATGAGGCGAAGCTTAACGCGGATACGCTGGTGATCGCTGATAAACAAAAAGTGCTGGCGCTGGGCGGGATTTTGGGCGGTGAGCATTCCGGCGTTAATCAAGAGACGCAAAATATTCTGCTGGAATGCGCCTACTTTAACCCGCTATCCATCACCGGACGTGCGCGTCGCTATGGCTTGCGTACCGATGCCTCCCATCGTTACGAGCGTGGCGTTGATCCCGGATTACAGTATAAGGCGATGGAGCGGGCCACGCGTCTGCTGATCGCTATCTGTGGCGGTGAAGCTGGCCCGGTGGTGGATGTGACCAGCGCGGCGGACGTACCCGCGCGGGCGACGATTATGCTGCGTCGCGAAAAACTGGATCACCTGATTGGGCATGTTATTGCCGATGATCAAGTAACGGATATTTTGCAGCGTCTTGGCTGCAAAGTGACTAAAACAGACGCAGGTTGGCAGGCTGTTGCCCCAAGCTGGCGTTTTGATATGGAAATTGAAGAAGATCTGGTTGAAGAAGTTGCCCGGATTTACGGCTACAACAATATCCCGAATATCGCGACGCTTGCCCCGCTAACCATGACTTCGCATCGTGAAGCGTCGCTTTCACTCAAGCGCGTCAAGACGTTATTGGTCGATCATGGCTATCAGGAAGCAATTACTTACAGTTTTGTTGACCCGAAAATTCAGTCTCTGATCCATCCCGGCGAAGACGCGTTGATGCTTCCCAGTCCGATTTCAGCAGAAATGTCAGCCATGCGTCTCTCATTGTGGAGCGGGCTGCTGGGCGTGGTCGTTTACAACCAGAATCGTCAGCAGAGCCGCCTGCGTCTGTTTGAAAGCGGCTTGCGTTTTGTGCCGGACAGCCGTGCCGATCTGGGCATTCGTCAGGATTTCATGTTGGCAGGTGTGATTACCGGCACACGCTACGAAGAGCATTGGGATCTGGCGCGTCAGGCTGTCGACTTCTATGATTTAAAAGGTGATTTGGAAGCTGTGCTGTCGCTGACGGGTAAGTTGTCGGCTATCGAGTTCAAGTCTGAGAGTAATCCGGCATTGCATCCGGGGCAAAGTGCTGCTATTTATCAGTGCGGGGAACGTATTGGATTTATTGGTGTTATCCACCCGGAGCTGGAGCGCAAGCTGGACCTGAACGGACGCACAGTCGTATTTGAATTGCTGTGGGATAAGGTTGCACACCGCATTCTGCCTAATGCGAACGACATTTCCCGGTTCCCTGCAAACCGTCGTGATATCGCTGTAGTAGTGGCTGAAAACGTCCCGGCTGGGGATATTTTAGCCGAGTGTAAGAAAGTTGGCGCAAATCAGTTAGTTGGCGTAAACTTATTCGACGTGTACCGAGGAAAGGGCGTAGCTGAAGGTTACAAGAGCCTGGCTATCAGTCTGATCTTGCAAGATACCTCTCGGACACTGGCAGAAGAGGAAATTGCCGCTACCGTTGCCAAATGTGTAGCAGCATTAAAACAGCGATTCCAAGCATCCTTGAGGGATTGAACCTATGGCGCTTACTAAAGCTGAAATGTCAGAATACCTGTTTGAGAAGCTTGGGCTGAGCAAACGGGATGCCAAAGAGTTAGTCGAGCTGTTTTTTGAAGAAGTTCGTCGAGCTTTGGAAAATGGCGAGCAGGTCAAATTGTCGGGATTTGGTAATTTTGATCTGCGAGACAAGAACCAACGACCGGGACGTAACCCAAAAACTGGCGAAGATATTCCGATTACGGCGCGCCGTGTGGTCACGTTCCGTCCGGGGCAAAAGCTAAAAAGCAGGGTGGAGAACGCCTCTCCCAAAGAGTAAACATGAAGGCCGCGTAAGCGGCCTTTTCTTTATACGGCGATGGCTTTGAAGCGCATCAAGCGTGTCCGAACTGTGCCTGATGCAGACTGGCGTAAATCCCGCGGTGCGCAATTAAAGCCTGATGGCTGCCTTGCTCAATGATCCCGCCGTTATCGACCACCACAATACGCCCAGCATTCTGGATGGTTGCCAGACGATGGGCAATAACCAGCGTGGTTCGTCCTGCAGAAAGCTCGCTGAGCGATTGTTGAATCGCCTGTTCGGTGGCGGTATCCAGTGCGGAGGTCGCCTCATCAAGGATCAGAATCGGCGGATTTTTCAGGAAAATCCGTGCAATGGATAAACGCTGTTTCTGACCGCCGGACAATTTGACGCCACGCTCGCCCACGATGGTATCCAGACCGTCAGGCAGATTGTCAATCAGTTCGTCGAGTCTGGCGCGTTTCGCCGCCTGCATGATTTCTTCATCGCTGGCCCCCAGTTTGCCATAGGCGATATTTTCACGAATGGTGCCGCCAAACAGGAAGACATCCTGCTGTACGATACCGATCTGGCTGCGCAGGGATGACTGTGTCATGTCGCGAATATCAATGCCATCGATGGTGATACTGCCGCTGGTTAAATCATAAAAGCGAGGAAGCAGCGAACAGAGTGTGGTTTTTCCTGCACCAGAAGGCCCGACAAAGGCGACGGTTTCGCCAGCGCGTATCGACAGATTAACGTTATGGATGATGGGACGATCGGGCGAATAGCCAAAGCCGACTTGGATGAATTCAATATCACCTTTAAGTGGCCCCCTATCGCGAGCATGGGGGGCGTCTGCAATTTCCGGCACGGTATCAATTAGTTGGGTAAAGCGTTTGAAACCGGCAATGCCTTTCGGATAGCTCTCCAGCACCGCAGTAATTTTAGCGACCGGGCGGAAGAACACTTCGATCAATAACAGGAAGCCGATAAAGCCACCGTAGGTCAGTTCACCTTTGATGACATACCAGATGCCTGCCAGCATGACGATCAACTGAATCAGACGGGTGCTCAGATAGCTGAGCGTCAGACTGGCGGTCATGATGCGATAGGCTTGAAGTTTGGTGCGACGATAGTTTTCATTGTCATGAGAAAACAGTTGTTCCTCATGCGCTTCATTGGCGAAAGCTTTGACAACGCGAATACCGCCCACGCTTTCCTCGATGCGGGCATTGAAATTACCAACCTGACCGAACAACTGGCGCCAGGTATCGGTCATTCGGGCGCCATAGCGGCTGACCAGATATGTCATGAACGGCACAATGACGATAGTAAGCATTGCCAGCGGCAGATGCACGGTCGCCATCAGAATAAATGCGCCAATGAAAGTCATAATCGCAATAAACAGATCTTCCGGGCCGTGATGCGCGATTTCGCCGACTTCTTCCAGATCTTTGGTGACGTGGGTAATGATATGCCCGGTTTTCATATTGTCGTAATAACGAAATGGCAGTTTTTGCAGGTGTTCAAACGCCTGGCGGCGCATGTCGGTTTCGATGCCAACCCCCAGCGCATGTCCCCAATAGTTGACAATGGCCATGAGTGCGGTGTTTAGCAAGTACACCGCTAGTAACGCCACCGACGCCAGCAGAATTAACGACCAGTTTTGCTCTGGCAGCAGTTTGTCGATGAATGCTTTGATCGCCATCGGGAAACCCAGTTCAAGCAAACCCGCGACAATGGCACAGCCAAAATCCAACACGAATAGCCCCTTGTAGGGGGAGTAATAAGAGAAGAATCGCCGCAACATAACGTTCTTTGAGTTAAATAAATGTGAAATCCACTATAACAGGTTAATGCCCTGAGAGGGACATCCCGAATCCGATGCGCACACTGGTTTATTCACGTGGCTACCCTAATGACACTTTGCGCGGAGTAGGCGAGTAGGGTGAATGCACCGATGAAGGACAGTCCTATCCATAATAAAAAGCGGATGCCGGAACCAGCATCCGCCAGAGTCTATCAAACCTGATTATTGCCAGAAATCGTCGAAAACGGTAACCGGCGGACGACGCTTGTGTTCGGTTTTGCGATACCAGTTTTCAATGGTCGCCGCGTCTTTTGCATCCACTTGCTTACCTTCAAGGTAATCATCAATGTTCTCATAGGTCACACCCAGGGCGACTTCATCAGGCAGTGAAGGGCGATCTTCCTCCAGATCGGCCGTCGGCGCTTTGGTGTAAAGGTGAGACGGGCAGCCCAATTCTTGCAGCAGCGCTTTCCCCTGGCGTTTATTCAAACGGAATATCGGGTTGATGTCTGTTCCGCCGTCGCCATATTTTGTGAAGAATCCGGTCACGGCTTCCGCCGCATGATCGGTTCCCACCACTAATCCGGCATTCATGCCCGCGATGCTGTACTGCGCCTTCATCCGCTCGCGCGCCTTTTCATTACCTTTGACAAAGTCGGAAAGCTCAATGCCAATCGCCCTTAGCGTGGCTTCGCTGGCTTCTACCGCTGGTTTGATATTGACCGTCAGCACCTTGTCGGGTTGAATAAAATTGATAGCGTCCTGACAGTCGGCTTCATCGGCCTGTACGCCATAAGGCAGGCGCACGGCGATAAATTGATAACCCTGTTCACCCGTTTCATTACGTATCTCACTAATGGCCGTTTGGCAAAGTTTACCGGTTAACGCCGAGTCCTGGCCTCCGCTGATCCCCAATACCAGCGATTTTACGAATGGGTGGGCCTTCAGATAACTCTTTAAAAAATCAACGCTAACACGAATTTCTTTCACCGGGTCAATGGTGCTTTTGACCCCCAGTGCAGTGATAATGTCTTGCTGTAATGACATAATCTACCCTCCTGAACTTATTGATCCTGCGGAATAATTATCGTAATCCCCTGAGTGTAAAACGAATTGGCGCGAAGAAAAAGGACAAGCGTTCTGTCAGGGGTTTTATCTCAGGGTGAGGTTTTTGCTCTCTCAATGACAGCGTTATCTCACCACCTCGGCATTTGAAAAAATGCCTTTTGCCATCTAGACTCATCCATGACCCATCCATATGAGGTAATGCAATGAAAAATAATCGACAAATATTGTGTATTGCGGCGGCAGGCGCAGTCTTTCTTTCTGGGTGTACGGCTTATAACAAAGCAGAGAGCTATGTGAATGAGCCGGTGGTAAAGGATGTTAAGGTAGGAATGACGAAGCAGCAGGTTTATCAGCTTGCTGGTTCGGGAGGAACGGAAAGAAGGCTGGTAAACGCGAAGGGGACGTGTAGCGATTATCTGTTAAAGAATCGTGACGGCACGGCTCAAAATTATTTTGTCAGCTATGATGAAACCGGGCACGTTCTCAACAAAGGCTTCCAAAGCTGTCAGGCATACGATACGTCTCCGAACCGATAATAAACGTTACGCTTTTATGTTATTGCGTAGGCCGGGGGCTTACGTGAATATTGGGTTTATCCGTGTTTCATCTCCAAAAATATGCTGAGAGACAAGAGGGACGCTTCCGAAGTCTCTCAGCATGATCCGTCAGTATCCTCGCACCTAACGTACTAATGTACGCAATGCCCCTGACATCAAAATGCGTGAATGTCTATGTGTTAAGATTTTGCATGGATTAGGTAATATATTGTCAGACAAGCGGTTTTAAGACATTTCCATCTTTCGCCCAACCCTATTTGTCACCGATATTGCTGTTAACCAGTTCTATAAGACTGTTAATGCGGCGAGGAAAATACAATGACGAAAAAAACACTGGCACTGATGATGTCGTTACTGCTGGCCACCAGCGCTTTTTCAGGTATTGTTTTTGCGGAAGGCCCGAATGGACCACACGAACAGAAACGGCAAGCGCCTAATCACCAAAATGGTGGTGAACGCAGAAATGCGCCTGACGGTAATCACGATAGCGGCAAAGGAAACCATGCGGCAAAGCAGACTTCCCGTGAGCATCGGGATGCATCTAACTTCCGTGAACGCGACCATTTTGCATGGCGTGGGAATAATTTCAGGAAAGGTCATCCCGCACCTCAACGTTTTCGCGGGGATGATTATCGGGTCAATGACTGGCGCGCCAGAGGGTTAGGCGAACCACCCGCCGGACAGCACTGGGCTCACATTGATGGAAACTACGTATTGATTGCGGCGACTACCGGGATAATCACCGCCATTCTTATGAATGGCGCGTTAGACTAGCAAATTAGAGCGTCAGCCGGAACTCGCCTTCCGGCTAATCACCGGTTCTCGGGGCATCACGAAATGTGCCCGTTATCCAGTTGCAGTAAAGATTCCAGCTTGAGTTCGGCCAGCGCCCAGCGTGGGTCTTGGCTGAACTCAGGTTGCGGAACCACGATGGAACGCATGCGGGCTGCTTTGGTGGCAATCATGCCGTTTATCGAATCTTCCAGCGTGACACACTGTAAAGGTGAAACGCCCAGGCTGTTAGCCGCGTTCAGGTAGACCTCAGGATGAGGTTTGCTATAGGGCAGCTTTTCCGCGGAAACCAGAACATCAAAATAAGTTTCAAGATGGAACATGTGGAGTACCTGTTGCAACATGCGCAGCGGCGAAGCAGAAGCCAGACCTATTTTGAGATGTCGCTGGCGGCAGAGCTGCAACGCGTGTTCAACGCCGGGCAACAGAGGGCGGCGTTCAGCAACTAATTCGATTGCGCGCTCAATAATGCGGTTAACGACAACTTCCCGGCTGGGCGAGTTCCAGGGAGCGATCTGATACCAGAGATCAACCACCATATCGATACGTAATCCCAGCGTGTCGGTCATGGATTGGCGTAGCGAAGTATCAATCCCCAGCGAGGCGATGACTTCAATTTCGGCCATGTCCCACAGGGGTTCGGAGTCAATCAGTAAGCCATCCATATCAAAAATGGCCGCTTGGATAGAAAAGTCAGGGGTCATACAAAGCAGTTCCCGCAGGGTGGAAAGAGTCAGAAATCAATGAGAATACGCGTTGATTATACGCTAAATCATTGCCTATAAAGCGCGTCGGGCGATAAGACATTGACGATAATAAATCTACAGTAGACTGCCGGCGATTTTTTTTATGTATACACTATTTGATATACGTTGCTGCGCCGTTCAAAAGGAGAACTCATGACATATCAACTGGCTGGCCGTATTGCCGTGGTTAAACGTATCGCGGGATGGATAATTTTTATTCCGGCGTTGCTGTCTACACTCGTTTCGTTAGCCAATTATCTTTATGCCTATAAACAGAGAAGGGAGGGGATTGATGCGGTTCTGCTGGATTTTTTGTACTTGATGATTGATATGGTTCGCTTCAATACGCCATTTCTGGATAATTTTTGGTATAACTCGCCGGTTCCTGATTTTTCGCGCTTTTTTGTGCCGTCAAGCCTGATGTTCTGGTTGATTTACATCCTGATTTTTGTCGGACTGGCGCTACAGGTGTCTGGCGCGCGTATGTCTCGTCAGGTGAAAGCTATTCGTGAGGGTATCGAAGATCAGCTGATTCTGGATAAAGCGAAGGGTAACGAAAGCCGTACGCGCGAAGCATTAGAAGCGCGTGTTGTGATGCCGCACCACACCATTTTTCTGCAATTTTTTCCGCTTTATATCCTGCCGCTGATTCTGGCCGGCTTGGGGTACGTGATTTTACGCTTACTGGGAATTCCCGTCTGATTAAATGGGCATCGGGGCGTTTATCGCCTGCGCCGAGTCGCCGCCAGCCATGTTCTTTCAGCGTTTCGCCGGTGGTATAGCGGATGTGGTCACGTCATAGATTGAACTGTTGCTCAATAGCCTGTTGCGCCTCAAGAATGTTTTTCCCGCCAAATAGATTGGCGCGGTTGAGCAGATAATAAATTTGGTAGACCGGCTGGCGTTCGATAAAGTCTTTATCCAGCGGCCATACGCTCTGATAGCCGTCATAAATTTGTGGTGGCAGCTTAGGATAAAGCGGCAACATCGCCAGGTCGCACTCCCTGTCGCCCCAGTAACAGGCCGGATCGAACAGGTAGCATCCATTGTGGCTGTTAGCGCAGTTATCGGGCCATAGGTCGCCATGCAGCAGTGATGGCTGAGGCTGATGACCTAACAGCCTTTCCTCTACACGCGCGATCAGCGTTTCGATGTCACCGAAATGCATGCCTTTTTCGGCGGCTAACTGAAGCTGCCAGCCAATCCGCTGTTCAGCAAAGAACGTGGGCCACCGTCGCTGCCAGCAATTAGGCTGCGGCGTGGTTGACAGGTCATTGTCAAAATCCAGCCCAAACTGCGGCTGATCGCTCCATTGATGCAGGTGCGCCAACTGTTCGCCGAGGCACCAGGCGCCGTGAGCATCCAGCGGTTTTACCGGCAGGTATTCCAATAGCAGGAAGCTGTTGTCGCGGGAACTGCCGACACCGTAAACCACGGGAATATTCACGGTTTGACTGCGGGCCAGTAACGAGAGTTGGTCGGCTTCGGCGGTGAATTTGGGCAGCATTTCACGGATATCGCACTTGACGAAAACTTCGTGCTCGCCATAGCGGACATACCATGCGGAGTGGATTTCTCCGCCGGGTAATGCCTGGCGCTCCTGAATGTCAGCGGCACCGAGGTATTCTTCCAGAATTTGGCTGATTGCTTGCCACATATGGTCATCCTCCCGTTGATGTTGCCAGAAAACCTGATCATCCCGCCGCTGCCACCCAATGCTACTGATTATCACTACGTTAGCCCATAGAACACAATTAAAACGGGCACTGTGACACAGTGATGATGGATGACGACAGTGGAAGTGCTCAGGAAAAGAGTATAGACGCAGTTAAAATATAACGCAGTTGGCGTTGACCATCCCTGAGTTTACGTCAAGGCAGAGGTAAACTCAGGGAGCGCCTTAGGCTATTTTAGCTCCGGCAGCCAACGTTGCGCTTCTGCGAAGTTTCCACTGATGATAAGTCAGAGCCAGCGTAAAGAACAACGCTTGAACGAGCACAATACAAGGGCCGGTGGCGCCATCAATGTGGAAACTGATTAAGGTTCCGGCGACGCAGGACGCCACAGACGCCACCGTTGCCAGCATCAGCATGCGGTCAAAGCGTTTGCATACCATAAACGCGATGATACCCGGCGCGATCAGCATCGCGATCACCAAAATCACGCCGACCGCCTGTAACGATGCCACAATGGTTAACGCCAGCAGGCAGAGCAGACCATAGTGCAGCAGTTTCACCGGCAGACCAATTACACGCGCATGGCCGGGATCAAAGCAGTAGAGCATGAAATCGCGCCATTTCAGCAGGATGACAAATAGCGTAATGGCGGCAATGACCAGGAGTTGCGTCAGCTCTTGTCCGGTAATTCCCAGTACGTTGCCGAACAAAATATGGTTGAGATGCTGGTCGGTATCAATGCGGGCAAACAACACCAGACCCAGCGCAAACATACCGGAAAAGATGATGCCCATGACCGTATCTTCTTTTACCCGGCTATGTTCTTTGACATAGCCAGTGGCGACGGCGCAAAAGATGCCGGATGCAAAAGCGCCGATGACCAGCGGGATACCAAGCCAAAACGCCAGAACAATGCCGGGCAAAACGGCATGAGAAATCGCGTCGCCCATCAGCGACCACCCCTTCAGCACCAGATAGCAGGACAAGACGGCGCATACCGTCCCCGTAACGATGGCGGCGATAACCGCTCGCTGCATAAACGGGTAGGCGAGCGGTTCGGTTAACCAACTGATTAGCATGCTCATAGCGCGTCTCCCTGCTGATCGCGCTGTCGGGCGCGGCGTGATGTCAGCAATCCCTGTTTCGGGGCGAATAAAAACGCCAGCAGGAATATCAAGGTTTGCAGTGTGACGATAACGCCGCCGGTTGCGCCGTCGAGAAAAAAACTCAGGTAAGCGCCCGCGGCGCTGGAAATGGACCCCAGCGCTATGGCAATCAGCACCAGACGGTCAAACCGGTCGGTAAGAAGATAAGCTGTGGCGCCAGGGGTAATGACCATTGCGATTACCAGAATGGCGCCAACGGTTTGCAATGCGGCAACGGTACAGGCGCTGAGCAGGGTAAAGAAAAGGATTTTCAACCTCAGCGGAGAAAGGCCGATGGATTGTGCATGGTTTTCATCAAAAAACACGGCAAGCAGATCTTTCCATAGCAGACATAGGATCACGAACGTCACCCCGATGATAATTTCCACCTGAAGAACATCTTCGTCGGCGATACCCAGAATATTGCCGAAAATAATCGACTGAACGTTAACTGACGTCGGATTGAGCGAAATAATCAATAAACCGACCGCGAAGAATGTAGAAAAAATAAAGCCGATGATGGCGTCTTCACGTAGCCGGGTAATATGTCGGATGAGCGTCATAGCCAGCGCAGCCAGCATACCGGTAAAAAACGCGCCGACGACATACGGCAAACCCAGCGCGTAAGCGCCCGCCACACCGGGAACAACCGAGTGCGACAGGGCATCCCCCATCAATGACCAGCCTTTCAGCATCAGATAAGCGGAAAGAAAGGCACAGACGCCGCCCACCATTGCGCTGACCCAGATCGCTTTCACCATGTAGTTATAACCGAAGGGCTGTAATAGGATGTCGATCATCGGTGCTTTTTCTCCACCTGTACAGAGCTTAAAGCGGGAGAATCGCTCTTGGTTGAGCCGTAGAAAACAGCCGGACGCTCATCGTCTGTCAATACCGTTACGGAACGCGAATCGTCATCGTCGTGAAGGTGTGGGCCACCAAGATTAATATGGCGCAGCACCCCGCCAAAGGTTTTTTCCAGATTGCGTTGGGTAAAGGTGCTGTGGGTGGGACCGGCCGCCAGAACGGTCCGGTTGACCAGAATCACGTTATCGCAGAATTCTGGCACGCTGCCGAGGTTGTGCGTGGCGACCAGAATCAAGTGTCCTTCGTCGCGCAGTGTGCGGAGCAGATCGATAATGGCGTTCTCGGTTTTGACATCGACGCCGGTGAACGGTTCGTCCAGCAGCAATACGCTGCCTTGCTGCGCCAGCGCGCGGGCGAGAAAGACGCGTTTTTTCTGTCCGCCGGAGAGTTCGCCGATTTGACGCTCACGCAGCGCGGAAAGCCCCACGCGTTCCAGTGATTCGGCGACGATGGCACGATCCTGCTGGCTGGGTATGCGCAGAAAATTCATTTTGCCGTAGCGCCCCATCATGACGACATCGGAAACCAGTACGGGGAAGTTCCAGTCCACATCTTCGGTTTGTGGAACATAGGCCACCAAGTTCTGTTTCAGCGCCTGAAAAATAGGCTTATTGTTAAGCAACACGTGCCCGGAGGTGGGTTTAACCAGCCCCATGATACTTTTGAATAACGTCGATTTCCCACTGCCGTTTACCCCGACCAGCGCGCAAATCGTTCCGCCGCTCAGCGAAAAAGAGGCGTGCCGTATCGCCTGATGCCCGTTGCTATAAGTGACGGAAACATCATGGACATCTAATGATTGTGCTGCGGTATCACTGCTCATTGATCAAATCCTTTGGCGATGGTTTCTACCGTGACGTTCAGCAGGTCGATGTAGGTAGGGACCGGGCCTTTTTCATTTGACAGAGAATCAACATAGAGAACTCCGCCATACCTGGCCCCGGTTTCTTTGCTGACTTGTTTTGCCGGTTTGTCCGAGACGGTGCTTTCGCTGAATACGACAGGAATGTGTTTCTCCCGGACGGTATCAATCACGCGGCGTACCTGTTGAGGCGATCCCTGTTCATCCGCGTTTATTGGCCATAAGTATACTTCATTGAATTGATAATCTTTGGCCAGATAGCTAAAGGCGCCTTCACTGGTCACCAGCCACCGTTGCGCTTCAGGAATACGAGAGAGGCGTTCGCGCAGAGGGGCATCGATCGCGTTGACTTTTTCCGCATAGGCTTTGGCATTGCGATTATAGATGTCGGCATTCTGCGGATCGTATTTTACCAGTCCCGCACGAATATTCTCGATATAAATCCGCGCATTGGAAGGCGACATCCAGGCATGCGGATTGGGATTGCCATGGTAGGCGCCTTCACGAATGGATTGCGGCGTAATCCCTTCCGTCACCACTATGGCGGGAACATCTTTGACATTTTCAAAAAAGCGCTCAAACCAGCGCTCCAGATTCATGCCATTCCACAGTATCAACTGAGCTGACTGCGCTTTAACGATGTCGCGCGGCGTCGGCTGGTAGTCGTGAATTTCCGCTCCTGGTTTGGTAATTGACTCTACCGTCGCGGCATCACCTGCGATGTTTTGCGCGATATCCTGAATAACCGTGAAAGTGGTGACGACTTTGAGCTTTTCAGCCGCCTGAGTATGGACGCTGGCCAGCATGAGTAATGCGCACGGCAAGGCAAAACGTCGCAGATAGGGAAAGAAATGCGCCTGAAAGCCGGTCATGCTGATATCCTTACAAAGCTTGAGTATGGTGGGTGAGAATAATTATCAATATCATTTAAGTCAAGGGCCGGAAACGAGTAGCAAAGGTAGTTGAAGGTGATTGCGTGTCTGATGATAAGAGTGATGGCTGTGTGTACGCCCGTGCATATGAGCAAAAAACTCATAATGCTCCTTGCGGTTACAAAATATTGACCTAATTTAATAAATCGTACTCAATGTTGCAACGTAAGTCTAACTGAAACGATGATGCGTGCAATCTGCGCTTTTTGAGCTGACGGGTAAGTAAGCGAAATGAGGGGATAAAGTGTCGGATGAAAATTAACAAAACATTCAAAGCTGCCGATAAAAGATTGGTAAGTTAAATATACAGTATAAAACTCCATCAGGAAGGTGTGTAAAAGACATGAGCACTAAATCAGAAAAACGCTGGAAGCTAGCAAGTATCATTTTACTGACGCTGTTGGCCGGATTGTTTATCGTTATGATACAAGTCGATTAACCGGAAAAATTGATAAAAATCAGCAAAAAAGCCACTTTCATTTCTCTTTGAAACGAAGGTCGTGAGCTAATGAAGAAAAGTAGAAATAAAGTGCGAATATTTCTATAAGGCGTGGGGCGCAGGGGCGCTTTGTTCTCTGGTTTAATCTCTCTATACCAGGATTTAAGAACGCTAATTATTATAATAAATCGTTATAATTTGCCGCTCCAATAATTCGCTACATGTGTGTTTCTCTTTGTATTTTCTTATCTCTCTATAGGTGACTGATTGGACTGTTCGAGTCTAGATGTATTTAATCTTATCAATAGAATAAGTTAGCGCATGACGGCCTAATTCCGAACGATGGATGGCTCTAATTTGTGTGGTATGTCCACGACTGACAAAAAATGGCTTGCTATCGATTACAGAGTGTGTAATAACGCATTTGGGTAAAACGAGGTACAGTTCTGTATATGAATGGCATTTTCAGTAAAGAAGTCTTGAGTACAAACGTTAGCGTTGAATACCGCTTCTCTGCCGAACCTTATCTTAGTGCCTCAATCAGTAACGACTTTGGTTTGTCTGTATAACGCCTCTGGCGGTTTAACAATTAAAGGATATTTGAAATGGCAAAGATGAAAGGTCAGGTTAAGTGGTTCAACGAGTCTAAAGGTTTTGGTTTCATCACCCCGGCTGACGGTAGCAAAGATGTATTCGTACACTTCTCTGCAATTCAAGGTAACGGCTTCAAAACACTGGCTGAAGGTCAGAATGTAGAGTTTGAAATTCAAGATGGTCAGAAAGGTCCGTCAGCAGTGAATGTTACTGCGCTGTAATTTACAGTTCCCATTGCAAAACCCGCCATGTTGCGGGTTTTTTGTTGCCTGATTTTTATCAATGCAGCACCATTTTTGTGATATAGCGTCTTATCGATAAATGTGACGTCATTTAAAAAATATCTTTAGTAGGAAAAATGTGCTGATGTCTTATCAATGCCCACTGTGTCAGCAAGCCTTGCACCGGATAAATCAGCAATGGTCATGCGGCCGCCATAGTTTTGACTGTGCGAAAGAAGGCTATGTGAATTTGTTGCCGGTGCAATTTAAACGCTCGAAACAACCGGGTGACAGTGCCGAGATGATGCGGGCTCGCAGAGCGTTTCTGGATGCAGGCCACTATCAGCCGTTGCGTGAGTTCGTGACGCAGCGTGCTGATGAAAAATTAGCGCAAGACGCGACCGCCCTGCTGGATATTGGCTGCGGAGAAGGGTATTACACGGCGGGGCAGGCGGCGTGTTTGAAATGGCGAAGAGAACTGACAGTTTACGGACTGGATATCTCAAAAGCGGCGATCCAGCAGGCGGCGAAGCGCTATAAGAATGTCGATTTTTGCGTGGCGTCAAGCCTGCGTCTGCCTTTCGACGATCGGTCGCTGGACGCCATATTGAAAATTTATGCCCCCTGCAATGATGCCGAATTGCAGCGCACGGTGAAAATAGGCGGGTGGGTGATAACCGTATCACCTGGGCCTCGACATCTTTTTCAACTCAAGGCCGAAGTCTACGAGCAGGCGCAGTTGCATGTGATCAAAGATGAGACGCTGGTGGGATTTGAGCTTGTCGAGCAACAAACGCTGTCCTATCCGATGCAGTTGACGGGGCAGGAAGGTGCTGCATTGTTGCAGATGACGCCATTTGCCTGGCGGGCGACGCCGATGGTTAACCAACGTTTACAGGATGCGCCGCAATTCATTTGTGAGACAGACTTTATTATCCGGTTGCATCAGCGCATTGGGTCATTGCCAGCCTCGTCGTGTTGCGCTGGCCGGCAGGGGAGCGTGTAGGGATTGCCGTTATAAAAAATGGGCGGGATCGTTACGATCCCGCCCATTTTTCAGGAAATACCGGGAAGTCAGGCCAGATTGCCAATATGTTCATAGAGGATATTACAGCCAATACCTATCAGTATTACGCCGCCTACTATTTCGGCCTTTTTGCCAAGCAGCGGGCCGATGTATCTTCCAATCAGCATGCCGAACGTCACCATAATCATGGTTGCCATACCGATAACCATAGCGGTGTGGAAGATATTGACCTGCAAGAAAGCCAGTCCGACACCGATCGCCATCGCATCAAGACTGGTGGCGATCGCAGTGCACATCAGCAGCGCCAGACTATGTTTTTTGATTTTTTCATGCGCGCAGGCTTCTGTTTTCTTGAAGCCTTCGGCAATCATACGGCCGCCGAGGATCACCAGTAAGGTGAATGCAACCCAATGATCCCATTCGAGAATATACTGGCTGGCAAAAAAACCTAAGGTCCAACCGATTAACGGCGTAATGGCTTCAATGATACCGAAGATGAGACCGGTGCGTATGGCGTCCCGAAAACGGGGTTTGTGCAGTACGGCACCTTTACCGATAGATGCGGCGAACGCATCCATAGACATACCAAATGCAAGAATAAGGGTTGCTGATAAGTTCATTTTAAATAGCCTCGGCTGGGCGGTTCTCCATATCCACGTAGATCATCCCCAACCAGATGATGATCCCCCGTGTCTATGGTCTCGCCTGCCAATCGGCCGCCCGCACCACGTTTGAACTATCCATTATGCAGATAGGAAACGAGTATGTTGATACGAGCATTTCTGACGCTAAGATTATCAGAAACCGGCTACTCCCCAATGACGGCGCAACCTTAACATATTAATTATGGATCAAACAACAATAAATATTCTATGGATAATTGATGCAATTGATAATTGTTTTCATTTAAATAAGAGTAGCTAAAAAGACATTAAATAACTTCGATTAAGATAAGTTTATAATACCACTAATACGTTATGGTTATGTTCAATAATAATTCGATTTTTTAATGTTTTATTTTTAACCTATTGATTTTCAATCATAAAATTATATATTTTTTCCAGATCATCAAGCTGACTGACGTGTATTAGTAACCGGCGCTGTTCAAGGTCAATAACCAAAATCCCATCTTCTGATAAATTCATATTTTGAATACGGTGATAAGAAATAAATATATTGACATAAAAGAATCCTGTTAATTTGAACAATAATTTTGGGCGCCGAATATAAGCAAGATAGAACGCGATGAGTGCCAGAAAAAGTAAAAGCGCGGTGGTTATTGTCGTACCGTTATTCATGACATTCTTATAAATAAGAATTCCCACCAGACCAATGAAAATAAGGGCATCCAGCCGGTTTGTTCGTTTTAGCACAACGCGTAGCTGTGTTTTACCCTTCAGCTGATCCAGAATGAATTCAACGTAAACGGCATAAAACAGCGCCAGTCCGATCAGCATCACCAGAACGATATCCGTAAACGTCATGAGAGACTCCATGGGCAGCTATCAGCATCGAAGGACCGGGCACCTGCATCGTGAACCAGGGCGGCTTTAGGAAGATATCGCCGAGGGTTACCCGGCGATTTGACAGATTACACGCCTAGCAGACCAATCCAATAGCCAAATATACCGATGGCAAAGAATCCGATGATGAGCCACAGCGCGTTCACTTTACGCCTGAGCAGCCACATACAGCCGAATGTCAACAGCAAAGGAATCAATCCCGGCATGAGTTGATCGAGAATCGACTGAACCGTGGTTACCGTGGTCTCACCATTCTGGTTGGTGACCCGCGATACCACGAGCGGGACGTTGACGTGGGTCCATTTGTTAACCAGCGCCCCCATGACAAACAAGCCGAGAATGGATGCCCCCTCCGTCAACTTTTGCAGGAAGCCGCCGCCCATATCGTTAACGATATCCACGCCTTTGCGATAACCATAAGCAACCCCGTAGTAACGCACCAGCAGACGCACCAGATTAAACAGTACAAAGAAGAGCACTGGCCCCAGCAGGCTGCCGCTCATGGCGATACCGGCCCCCAGTGCGGCGAACACAGGCCGGGCCGTACCCCAAAATATCGGGTCGCCCACGCCGGCCAACGGCCCCATCAGACCGACTTTAAGCCCGTTGATAGCCCCGTCATCAATGGGTGCGCCGTTGGCACGCTGCTCTTCCATTGCCATGGTCACGCCAAGTACCGGGGCGGCAACAAACGGCTGGGTGTTGAAAAATTCCAGATGGCGCTTAATCGCCTGCTTGCGATCTTCCGAATTCTCAGGATAAAGACGACGGATCACCGGCACGATGGAGAAACAGAACCCCAGCGCCTGCATACGTTCAAAGTTCCATGAACCCTGGAAGAGATTGGAGCGAATGAACACCGCGCGAATATCGCCGGCAGTGAGTTTTTTGACTTCAGTTGTTTCACCCATTTTTCTCACTCCTCTTAGTCCAGTTCATTGTCAAGATCGTTGCTGCCGGCGGCCACCGGTAGACCCGAAGACTTGTTGTATTTCGGGCTCAGTTGGATATACAGCACGGCCATCACGATACCAATCACACCCAATGCGACCAGGTTGAAGTCGGTGAACGCGGCGGTCACAAAACCGAGATAGAAGAACGGCATCAGGTAGCCCGCGCGCATCATGTTGATGACCATGGCGTAACCGACAACGACAATCATGCCGCCCGCAATATTCAGGCCGTTGGTCACGACGTCTGGAATGGAGTTCAGTATGGCGTGAACGGCATCCGTGCCGACGGAAATTGCGACGATTACGGCAGGGATAGCGATACGCATCGCCTGAAGCAACAGGGCGGAGACGTGAAGCCAGCTAATCGCGCTTAAACTGCCGCGTTCAGCCGCGCTGTCAGCGGCATGCTGGAAGGCGACGGTGATGGTTCGGACAATGATCGTCAGAACCTGTCCTGCGGCGGCCAGCGGAATGGCCAGCGCAATCCCCGCTCCCACGCTCTGTCCGCCGGCAATAACCAGAATGGTCGAGATAATTGAAGCCAGCGCAGCATCAGGCGCAACGGCCGCCCCGATATTCATCCAGCCGAGGGCGATCATTTCCAGCGTACCACCGATTATAATCCCGGTTTGCAAATCACCCAGAACGGCGCCGATAAGCGTACAAGCCACCAGCGGACGGTGGAACTGAAATTCGTCAAGAATCGATCCCATCCCCGAGACGCAAGAGACGATAAATATCAGCACAATTTGAAGTGTGGTAATCTCCATTGTACTTCTCCTATGGAATATGTTTCTGAGTAAAATAGATCGTTACACAGCGATTTTGATTGATTATGTTAACCAATGTTTGCATTGACCCATGATAGTGTTAACGAGCCAACTTATTAATTAAGTCCATCATTTTGAGCTTGGTATCCGATGACACTTTTCTGACTTCTAATTCAATTCCCTTTTTATCCAGTTCTCTAAACGCGGCAATATCTTTTTCGTCGATAGAGACCGCATTATTGACCTGGGTTTTCCCCTGACGGTAAGCCATTCCGCCAATATTAACGGATGTTATTTTTACGCCATTTTCAACCAGCGTTAAGACATCGGTTGGATTAGTAAATAACAACATGACACGATCGGAGGCATATTTCGGGTTGTCATAAACGCGAATGGCTTTGGCGACATCCACCACATGCGCCGTAACGCCCGGCGGGGCAACCTGGGTCAGCAGTGTTTTACGCACGTGGTCGGCGGCAACTTCGTCACTGACCACAATAATGCGTGAAACGTTGGTTTCTTTAGTCCAGCGAGTAGCCACCTGACCGTGAATTAAACGGTCATCAATACGGGCCAACCCGATCGTCATATGTCCGCCAGTTCCGCTGACAGGGGCGGGGGCGGTAGCTTGCGCTTTCGGCGGTGCGGAGGCGGGCGCGACGGGTTTTTGCTGCTTCAGCGCTTTGACGCCATCTCTGCCCGCTTCAAGGGCAATGGAAACCAGATCGGCGAATGCAGGATTATCATCACGCGCCATAAAGGTTTCCGCCAGCATGGGAATATTAACCCCGGCGATAACTTCATGATTTTCCTTGTCCGTCACCAGGCGGCTGGCCGCGTTGAACGGGCTGCCTCCCCAGGTATCGACCAAGAACAATACGCCGTTCGACGTGTCTAATTGGGATAATTTATCCTGATATTTTTCTATTAATGTTTCAGCGTTCTCTCCGGGGACGAAATCGATCCAGGCGACATTACTCTGTTCACCAAGGATCATTTCTGCTGTTTTTAACAACGGCCCCGCAGTGGCTCCGTGAGTGCATAACATTATCGCAATACTCACTTGCTACCTCCTCATTATTCACGATCAAATTGAATGTGTAATGTGTCAGGAAACAGGGTTAACGCTCATGTGTTGAAAGTTAACCGTCGCGGTATCAGTATGGTCGTTAAAATTCAACTCGCTGACGTGGTCGGGTAATTAATGTGACCGTTTATTTAATTCAGTCAGCGAGTCAAGGCTGGCGACTAAACGTAACACTACGGTTCGACAGAATTATTTTAGCCATCGAAAAAATAAATAGTGTGATATTGCTCTAATGCTGCTCAGTTAAAAAATGGTTATTAATGAGTTACGCACGTTTTATCTGCGCGCTTGGTCTATAAGCGGGAAATCGATTTGAATGCGCGAGATGGTGATATTTTCACTTATAGTCTGGTTTTCACGGGGAGCGCGGTTTTATAAACCAACCGCCGCAGGGAAAAGGAGGTTTGAACATCTCGTAATCCCTCAATCTTGATCAATTTCTTTTGTAGAAAACGCTCGAAATCCGACAGGCTAGCGGCGACCACCCGCAGCATGAAATCATGACTGCCGGACATCAAGTGGCACTCCATCACTTCATCAAACGTGGCAATCTGTCGTTCAAACTTGTGGAAGGTTGTCTCTGATTTCGGCTCCAGCGTCAGCGAGATATAAGCGTTTACCGGAAACCCCGCTTTTTCCTGATCGAGCAGCGCGACATATTGCTCGATCACGCCGCGATCTTCCAGGTTTTTGAGCCGACGGGTACACGGCGTGGCCGACAGGCAAATCCGCTCCGCCAGTTCGGTGGTTTTTAATCTGGCATCATGCTGTAACTCATTCAATATTTGTGCATCGATGCGATCGATTTTCATGAGGTAATACTCGCTTTTTTCTATTTATAATGAGGTTAAATCACTCATCATTGGCATAATAAAGGTTATTTTTAGTTAAAACTCACTCAGTAATCAATGTTAATTTAAGCGCGTTAAGTGAATCGTCAGGCGAGTAAAATGCAAATATATGCATTTCTTATGGCTGGAAACGTTCGGTGAGAATGAGACTAATGCGTGTGCTAAGAAAATCGGTTGCGCGACAAAAAGAGCCGGGCGAGTGCGTTGAGGTTGTCACCGCCCATACGTTGAAAGATGATATTTACGGTCTGACGCTGGGTGTGATGTTTATAGCGGTGGGGCTGAATATGCTCAAGCTTTCCGGCATGGTTACTGGCGGCATTGCCGGTATTGCGTTACTGATTTCCTATTATGTCCCGCTTTCAATCGGCCTGCTGTTTGTAGTAGCCAATATCCCGTTCATGATTTTTTGTTACTTCAGTATGGGCCGCGCTTTCACGCTGAAAACGCTGATCGTCAATCTGGCTCTCAGCCTCGCTACACAAGGTATTCCTCATTTTATTACCATCAGCTATATCCATCCGCTGTTTTCCGCGTTGATTGGCGGCACATTTCTCGGCATGGGGATTCTTTCTCTCGCCCGTCACAACGCGTCGGTGGGGGGCACGGGCGTCGTCACCCTGTGGCTGTACCGGCGTTTCAATATGAACGTCGGCAAAACTCAGATGCTGCTGGACCTACTGGTGTTCTCGCTGTCACTGATCAATATGTCCGCCATGCTGCTTTTCTGGTCCGCGATCAGCGCACTGGCGATGAATGCGATGTTGATGAACTGGCACAAACCGGGCCGCTATCAAGCGGGGTGAGCAGGCCCCTGGCTGATGGATAAGATAACGTTCTTACCTCACCGGTATCAGTCTGTGTACCTTATCCATTGATTATTTCCAACCTTTTGCCGGAGATAAGCCAGTGTCGAAAACGCGCGAACATTATCAACATTTGCATCAAATCCCTGAGTTGGGTTTTCAAGAGGTTAAAACCTCGTCATATCTCGCGCACGAGTTGGCGCGCGAGGGTTTTGCCGTTACGCGCCAGGTAAATGGGACGACGGGGATTGTCGCTGAACTGGACAGCGGCATACCGGGTCCCGTGATGGCGCTGCGTGCCGATATGGATGCGCTTGGCCACATCATTGACGGTGAGCCGGTCGCGCGACATACCTGCGGGCATGATGCGCACGCCTCGGTGGTACTGACCACCGCTCAGGAGGTGATGAATGAAGGGATAGTTAAAAAAGGTCGTTTAAAGATCCTGTTCCAGCCGGCGGAGGAACTGGGAACGGGGGCGCTGGCTATGGTCGCGGGGGGCGCCATTGACGATGTTGATATATTACTCGGTTTTCACCTGCGTCCTCTTGAAGAGTGCCCGCTGGGGCAGGCTGTGCCGGCAATGCTGTATTCATCCTGCGCGACCATCGAGGCGTCGATCGCCGGAGTGCCGTCCCACGCGGCTCGCCCGCATTTGGGCGTGAACGCGCTGGATGCGGCGGCGGCGGCAGTGCAGGCTGTCAATATGATTCATCTGGCGCCGACGCTGACATACAGCGTCAAGGCGACACGGTTTATCTGCGATGCCGGCGTCACTAACTCGGTGCCCGCCGACGCCCGCGTGTGCTGGGATCTGCGCGCGCAATATAATGAGCCGATGGATGAATTGAAGGCCAAAGTCATCAGAGCGATTGAGCACA
This sequence comes from Brenneria rubrifaciens, assembly GCF_005484945.1. Taxonomy (NCBI): domain Bacteria; kingdom Pseudomonadati; phylum Pseudomonadota; class Gammaproteobacteria; order Enterobacterales; family Pectobacteriaceae; genus Brenneria; species Brenneria rubrifaciens. The sequence continues at coordinate 2,006,744 of NZ_CP034035.1, read as the reverse complement.
GCGTGGCGGCGCTGGGGGCGACTGCTGAGATTCGTGTGATAAAGGAAATGCCGGCGGCGGTGGTTGATGATCAGGTAACCGACTTGATTGCCGACGCCATTGCGGACGTATTGGGCGCGGATGGAGTAACTGAGCCAAAATTTACGCCTGGCAGCGAGGATTTCTTCCACTACGCGCGGGCGCGACCGCAGGTTAAATGCGGATTCTGGGGGCTGGGCGCCAACCTGACGCCGGGTCTGCACCATCCTGATATGCGTTTCGACCTTGAAGCGATGGCCCTTGGCGTCAGCGTGTTTAAAACCTGCGTGAAAAAAGTATTGGGGTGAAGAGGCGATGTCTCACGGCTGTCATCGGCTGACGATCGCCTTACCCGCAAGCAGAAAAACCACGCCCATGCTTTCTGTATTTATCACTCAAAAGGTGTAAGAAAATCTTTGTGAAAAAACCGGACAACCTGTTAGAGTAATCTTCCGTTAAATTGCTTAGGAGCACTGGGCATCAGCCCTTCCCATGGACTGTCACCGACAAAACGTTAACCGTTTACCTGCGCATGCTGGTGGTTTTCTGTACTCGGTTGGTTTTTCCGACCATTCCCTGAGTTACTCTGATTCATTCCAATTCTTTCTATTACCATTCAATGTCGATGACGCATTGAAGTCATCTGCTCGTTCATTTTTGGGAGTCTGACATGGAATTTTTGCTGGATCCTTCAATCTGGGCAGGGCTATTGACGCTGGTGGTACTTGAAATTGTTCTGGGTATCGACAATTTGGTGTTTATCGCGATTCTGGCGGATAAATTGCCACCCAAGCAGCGAGATAAAGCCCGCATTATCGGTCTGTCGCTGGCGTTGCTGATGCGTCTGGGCCTGCTATCTTTGATTTCCTGGATGGTGACGTTGACTCGTCCCTTGTTCAGCGTGGGCGATTTCAGTTTCTCCGGCCGGGATCTGATTCTGCTGTTCGGGGGGGTGTTCCTGCTGTTCAAGGCGACGATGGAGTTGCATGAACGGCTGGAAAGTAAATCCCATGACGAAAATGGTCATCGCGCCCATGCCAGTTTCTGGGCGGTAGTGGCACAGATTGTCATACTGGATGCGGTGTTCTCACTTGATGCCGTGATTACGGCCGTGGGCATGGTCAATCACCTCGGCGTGATGATGACCGCCGTGATTATTGCGATGGGGGTTATGCTGCTGGCCTCCAAGCCGCTGACCAATTTTGTCAACGCGCACCCGACGGTGGTGGTGCTCTGTCTCAGCTTCCTGCTGATGATCGGTTTGAGTCTGATGGCGGAAGGCTTCGGTTTTCATATTCCCAAAGGCTATCTGTACGCTGCGATTGGCTTCTCGATCCTGATCGAACTGTTCAACCAGATTGCCCGTCATAACTTCATAAAGCATCAGTCGCGGCGTCCTTTGCGCGAGCGTACCGCCGAGGCGATTTTGCGCCTGATGGGAACCCGCAAAACGACGGAGGAAATCGACGACGAACCGCAAAAAGTGACGACGGATACCTTCGCCGAGGAAGAGCGCTACATGATCAACGGCGTGCTGACGTTGGCGTCCCGTTCTTTGCGCAGCGTCATGACGCCGCGTACCGAAATTTCTTGGGTGGACTGCGATCGCTCCGTGGAAGATATTCGCTTGCAACTGCTGGATACGCCGCACAGCCTATTTCCGGTATGTCGCGGTTCGCTGGATGAGTTGGTCGGCGTGGTGCGTGCCAAGGATCTGCTGGTTGTGCTTGAAACGCACGCCGATGTCGAAAGCTTCGCGGCGGCAACGCCGCCTATCGTCGTGCCGGAAACCCTGGACGTGATTAATCTGCTTCCTGTCTTACGCCGTGCCAAAGGCAGCCTGGTCATGGTGAGCAATGAGTTTGGCGTGGTGCAGGGACTGGTGACGCCGTTGGATGTACTGGAAGCGATTGCCGGTGAATTTCCGGACGAGGATGAAACGCTGGATATTGTGGTTGACGGCGACGGCTGGTTGGTTAAAGGGGGAACGGACCTGCATTCGTTGCAGCAGGTGGTCAACAGCAGCGATCTGGTGAGTCCAAAAGAGGATTATGCTTCTCTGGCAGGGCTGTTGCTGGCAAATAGCGACGAGTTCCCGAAAGTGGGGGAAATCATCGAACTGCATCAACTACGTTTCCAGATTCGTGAAGTCTCGGAATACCGTATTGAATTGGTGAGGGTGGAGAAAATCGCCGATCCGGTTGAAGACGACGACGCGTCATAACGATTTGTGCGCAACATTGCCGCTCGCCAGCCGACGGTGTTGCGGCTAAATCCCATCCATACGGCTTGCTGGTGAATCGGCAAGCCGTATCCTTTTCCGCCTTTAATCGCGGGTTTTTCTTGAATTTAATCGCACTGAACCTTGATCGCCAAACCGCCGCGGGAGGTTTCACGGTATTTGGCATTCATGTCTTTACCCGTTTCATACATGGTTTCTATGACCTTATCCAGCGAGACGCGGGGTTCGCTGGTGCGGCGCATGGCCATTCGGGCGGCATTGATCGCTTTCACCGAGGCGATGGCGTTTCGCTCGATGCAGGGAACCTGAACCTGACCGGCAACCGGATCGCAGGTTAATCCCAAATTGTGTTCCATCCCGATTTCAGCCGCGATACAAACCTGCTCCGGGCTGGCGCCCATCAGCTCGGCCAAACCCGCCGCCGCCATGGAACAGGCGACGCCCACTTCCCCCTGACAGCCCACTTCCGCCCCGGAGATCGACGCGTTCATTTTGTACAAAATGCCAACGGCGCCCGCGGCGAGAAAATAGCGGATATAAATGCCTGGCCCTACCGGTTCGATGAAGTGGTCATAGTAGGCCAACACCGCCGGGACGATGCCGCATGCACCGTTGGTTGGCGCGGTCACCACGCGTCCGCCCGCCGCGTTTTCCTCATTCACCGCCAGCGCAAACATATTCACCCAATCCACGACGTTCATCGGATCGTTAGAGTGTTGGTCCGATGAAACCAGAATGCGGCGCAGGGCGGAGGCACGGCGTGGAACGCGCAACGGCCCCGGCAGCACGCCCTCGGTGTTCACGCCTCGGTCAATACATGTCCGCATGGTCTGCCAGATGGCCGCGAAATAATCTTCAATGTCCTGGCGGCTGTGCAACGCCAGTTCGTTACGCATCACCATACCGGACAGCGAGAGACCGCTTCGTCTGCAATGCTCCAGCATTACTTTGGCGGAATGGAACGCATAGGGGACAGCGACTTCGGTCAGCGAGGATTTTCCGAAGTTGGTTTCATCAACGATGAACCCCCCGCCGATGGAGTAATAGGTTTTGCCGTAAATTTCTTTGCTGCCGGCATAGGCCGCGATCGTCATGCCATTTTCATGCAACGGCAGGTTTTCGCTGTGGAAAACCATGCCGCCTTCGCGTGGGAAGTCAACTTCATGTAGCCCTTCCGCCACTAACAGACGCTCGCGCTGTTCGACATCCCGGATAAACCCCGGTATCGCGTCAATATCGACCGTGTCAGGCATATTGCCCGCCAGCCCCATGATGATGGCGATATCGGTGTGGTGGCCTTTCCCCGTTAATGACAGCGAGCCATAGACATCGACGGCAATGCGCGTGGTGGCGGTCAGCAAGTCCTGATTTATCAACTCATCGACAAATTGCTTACCGGCTTTCATCGGCCCAACCGTATGAGAGCTAGAAGGGCCAATACCGATTTTAAACATGTCGAAAACGCTTATCACGCGGAACTCCTTAAAAAGCTTAGCTTATACCTTAAAGCTAGAATAAAACTCGTTAAATCGCGCTATTGTAGTGTGGAATATGTTGCAGAGTTTTCTTTTTCGCATGAAATAAACTTATGCTGGTTCACAATACACGCTATATCAGAGAGATAAAGGGTATTTATGGCGTACTGGCAACATGCAGGGCGAGTTGGCGGATGATGGAGGCAGTCAATCCCCAGACAAACCGCCGCTGATACCAGGAGAGGTAAACACGATGGCGCTTTTGCTGTCGTTCGATATCCAGCGGGTAATAACGCGTCAGGGCAAAGGCCTCCTCCAGCGGGATTTCAAACAGTTCCGCCACTTCACTTTCATTGGGGTGAAAACGCGTCTGGGGTGAGATCAGTCCGACAACCGGCGTAACCTGAAATCCACTGACGCTGTCTACGGGCGGCAAGGTGCCGAGCACCTGCACATTTTGCGGCGGGATGGCGACTTCCTCCTGCGCTTCACGCAGCGCCGTCGCGATCGGCGAGCCATCTTCCTGGTCGGCGCTGCCACCGGGAAACGCCACCTGACCGGCGTGTTTTCGCAAATCCGGCGCGCGCCGGGTCAGCAGTAATGTTGGGGAAGGACGACAAACGATCGGCACCAGTACGGCCGCCTGGCGTTGTTGATACGCCGGGGAATGGGGCCGTAAGGTTTGCAGTTGAAAACGGGTAATAAACGCCGCCAAATCAAATGGCGCTGACGCGGTTTGTCTGTCAATGACTGGATGGGTCACAACTTTGCACCTGATTGTTTGGCTGTTGATCCAATATGGATAAAATGCGGCCGACTTTATCAAAGGTTTCCTGATATTCCGCCTGCTCCTGACTGTCAGCCACAATGCCGCCGCCTGCCCAGCAGTATATTTTTCCCTGTTCGGTTAATAATGTGCGGATGGCGATGTTGGTGTCCATGGTGCCGCAAACACTCAGATAGCCAATACTGCCGCAATAGGCATTACGTCGTTGCGGTTCCAGTTCTTCGATAATCTGCATCGCCCGTATCTTGGGCGCGCCGGTTATGGAGCCGCCAGGGAAACAGGCCCGCAGCAGCGCGAGGGCGTGACACGTATCCGGGAGCCGCGCTTCAATAGTGCTGACCAGATGATGGACGGCCGGGAAGGGTTCAACGGCGAACAACTCTGTTACACGGACGCTGCCCGGCACCGCCACGCGGCCGATATCGTTTCGCAGCAAATCCACGATCATCAGATTCTCCGCGCGATTTTTTTCGGAGTGCGCCAGGCGTTCGGCCTGCAAGGTGTCCGCATCTTGGTCAGACAACCGTGGCAACGTGCCTTTGATCGGCCGGGTCTGAATGCGGTGATTTTCCAGCCACAGGAAACGCTCGGGAGAGACGCTGATCACCGTATTTTCAGGTAAACGGATAAAGGCGGAAAAGGGCGCTTTATTCCCTTCCGACAGGCGCAGAAACGCCTGCCATTCATCGCCTTCATATTCCGCGCAGAAACGCTGAGCCAGATTGACCTGATAGCAATCTCCCGTCAGCAGATAATCCTGTATTTTATCGAATTTAACGCCGTACTCCTCGCGGCGCATGTTCGTGCGCCAGGGGGCGCGAAGTTGAAACGTTGACCGAACGTCATCGGCAGGCGACGCAGTCAGCCAGGCGAGCCGATCCTGAAGCGAACCTTCCGCGCCTTGTACGATCAGTGTTAGCGTCTGACGTTGATGATCCGCAACCAATGCCCAGTCATAGAGACCGACGGCCATATCAGGTAAATCAATGTCCCGTTCCGCCTGAACGGGCAATGTTTCAACACAACGCCCCAAATCGTAGCCGAACAAGCCCAGGGCGCCGCCCTGAAAAGGGAAGTCAGGATGCCTTTGCGCGGTAATGCCGAGTTGTTCCAGGGCTTGCTGTAACAGCGCGAACGGATCGCCTTCCACGACTTGGGTGGTTTCGTCGCGCGTTATCGCGGTTTTTCCGCCGCGGGTGGAGAGCGTAACCCGCGGGTCGGCGACCATGATGTCGAAACGGTTATGGGGGTGATCGGCAAAGCCTGAATGCAACAGCATCGCCCACGGCTGTTGTGAAAAGGGCGCAAAGCGCGCCAATAGCGCACCCGGCTGATAGGGGAGCGAGTGATAGACAAAGGAGGAGCCTGGAGGCTTTTCATGTAATTTCATACTTGGCAGGTGACGTTTATGCTGTTTCTGTCTGTTTGGCTATTCAGATCGGCTAGCGTATCACAAACCATAAGCGCTGGTGTATGACTGAAGGAGCGTGCGATGATACGCGCCAGGTTGGTAACCAGGAATTTATCATGATTACAGGCATGCCCGCGCTGACGCATCAACAGCAACAAGAAGCGGTGGAACGTATTCAGGAACTGATGTCGCAGGGAATGAGCAGTGGTCAGGCGATTGCGCGAGTCGCGGCGGAAATTCGTGAATCCCATAAGGGTGACAGTGTCACCGCAATGTTCGATGACGAGGACGATCGGGACAGCGGCCAGGAAGATCCCGATGCGACGTTTGACGATGGCGAAGAAGAGGAAGAACACTGACCGTTTTTCCTCTCCTGATGTGGTTTAAACGAAGTATTGGCATAATCAGCCCGGCGGGATCAGGGGATAGCGCCGGCAGTCTGAATCTGATTTAAGAGAGAGAGCGTGACAAGCGATCGTGTAATTGATGATTTTGCCACCAATGGGGCGTTAGCCAAAGCCATCAGCGGATTCAAACCGCGTGAACCGCAACGGCAAATGGCACAGGCGGTGATTCAGGCCATCAACAGTAAGCAGGCGGTGGTGGTGGAGGCAGGAACCGGCACCGGGAAAACCTACGCTTATCTGGCGCCTGCACTGCGCTCGAAAAAGAAAGTCATCATCTCAACGGGGTCGAAAGCCTTGCAGGATCAGCTCTACAGTCGGGATTTACCGACGGTGGCGCAGGCACTGAAATACAAGGGAAAGCTGGCGCTGCTTAAAGGCCGTTCCAATTACCTTTGTCTCGAGCGACTTGAGCAGCAATCACTGGCTGGCGGAGATTTATCCCCGCAAACTCTCAGTGAGCTGGTACGGTTACGGGGCTGGGCTTCTGAAACCACGGAAGGCGACGTGACCACCTGTAACGGGGTGGCGGAGGACAGTCCGGTTTGGCCGCTGGTGACCAGTACCAACGATAACTGTCTGGGGGGCGATTGTCCGCGATACAAAGAGTGTTTCGTGGTAAAAGCCCGCCGCAAGGCGATGGATGCGGATATCGTGGTGGTGAATCACCATCTGTATCTGGCGGATAGGGTGGTGAAAGAAAGCGGTTTTGCCGAATTGATCCCGGAAAGTGACGTGGTCATTTTTGATGAGGCACACCAGATTCCCGATATTGCCAGTCAGTACTTTGGTCAGCAGCTTTCCAGCCGGCAACTGTTGGATTTGGCGAAGGACATCATTATCGCCTATCGAACTGAGGTGCGGGATGCGGCTCAGCTACAGAAAAGCGCCGATCGTCTGAGCCAGAGTACGCAGGATTTTCGCCTGGCGTTGGGCGATCCCGGCTTTCGCGGCAATCTGCGCGACGTGCTTAGCCAGCCTGCTCTTCAGCATACGCTGGTCTTATTGGATGACGCGCTGGAACTCTGCTACGACGTGGCCAAACTTTCATTGGGACGCTCTGCGCTGCTCGATGCCGCCTTTGAACGGGCAACGCTGTACCGCAACCGGCTGAAACGCCTGCGGGATGTGCGGCAACCGGGTTACAGCTACTGGTATGAGTGCAATTCCCGCCACTTTGTGTTGGCGTTGACGCCGCTGTCGGTTGCCGATCGCTTCCGTGAACTGATGAAAGAAAAACAGGCGGCATGGGTATTTACCTCTGCGACGCTCTCCGTCAACGAACAGTTGAAACATTTTACCGATCGCCTGGGGCTGGACGAGGCCAGTACGCTGTTGCTGCCCAGTCCGTTCGACTACGCGAGGCAGGCGCTGCTTTGTGTGCCGCGTTATCTGCCGGAAACCAACCAGCCGGGCGCCGCGCGTAAGCTGGCAGCCCTATTGCGTCCGTTGATTGAAGCCAATCAGGGGCGCTGTTTTATGCTGTGTACATCGCATCAAATGATGCGCGATCTGGCCGCCGAATTCCGCGCCACGCTGACATTACCCGTGCTGTTGCAGGGGGAAACCGGCAAATCGCAGTTGCTGTCGCAGTTCGTGTCAGCAGGGAATGCGCTTCTGGTGGCGACCAGCAGCTTCTGGGAAGGCGTTGACGTGCGCGGCGATGCTTTGTCTTGTGTGATCATCGATAAATTGCCTTTTACTTCACCGGACGATCCCTTATTGAAAGCGCGTATCGAAGATTGTCGTCTGCGTGGCGGAGAGCCATTTGATGACGTACAACTGCCTGATGCGGTGATTACCCTGAAACAGGGCGTTGGTCGCCTGATTCGCGATACAGACGATCGCGGCGTGTTGGTGATTTGCGATAGCCGGTTGGTAATGCGACCTTATGGCGCTGTGTTCCTTAACAGTCTGCCCCCCGCCCCCCGCACGCGCGATATGGCGCAGGTTATTGAGTTTATTAATCAAAAAGCATAGCTATTGCCAGCGAACGGTAGGTGTCAAGGTGCAGGACAGTGGCTTGGATGATGACGGGGACACAGGGTGTTATGCTATTATGTGCGCCGTTAAGATTTATTTATCCCGCCTGAGGTTGGCATGTCTACGCGAATTCTAGCGCTTGATACCGCGACGGAAGCCTGTTCTGTCGCGCTCTGGAATGATGGTGAAATTCATTCTGTGTTTGAAGTTTGTCCCCGTGAGCATACTCAGCGAGTGTTGCCAATGGTTCAGCAGGTGCTGGCGGAAAGCGGTTTAACGCTTGGCGAACTGGATGCGGTGGCGTTTGGTCAGGGTCCAGGCAGTTTTACCGGCGTGCGAATCGGTATCGGCATCGCACAAGGCCTGGCGCTGGGCGCGGAACTGCCTATGATTGGCGTTTCCACATTGGCGACGATGGCGCAGGGCGCGTTTCGTCGGGTTAATGCTTCTCAGGTGTTGGCCGCGATTGATGCCCGGATGGGCGAGGTTTACTGGGCGCACTACCAGCGTAGCGTCGATGGCGTCTGGCAAGGCGAATCTTCCGAGGCCGTTCTGACGCCACAGCAGGTGCAAACATTGACGGCTGAACTGCGTGGCGAGTGGGCAACGGTAGGAACAGGCTGGCAAACCTATCCCGATCTGGTGAATCGAGCCGCGTTGACCTTGCGTGACGGCGAGATGCCGTTGCCACAGGCCGAAGACCTATTGCCACTGGCGCTTGCGCAATGGCGGGCCGGAAAAGCGGTGAGTGTTGAACAGGCCCAGCCGTGTTACCTGCGTAACGAGGTGGCCTGGAAAAAACTGCCTGGGCGTTGAATTTCAACGCGATTCGCTGGACTGGATGACGGTTACAGCCGTTTCCAACCGCGAGAAAACGGCAACTAATTCGATGCGTTATCCTCTTATTATCAGACCTTAAAAAAGGTGTATGTCATGACAGCGATTATAATGCATATGAAGCGCAAAAAATGGCTGGCACAGTTCGTATGGCAGGGGATCGCCGTTGCCGCTGTTTCAATGCTTGCTGGCTGCGTCAGCGTGCCTGATGCGATTAAGGGAACCTCTCCGACGCCTCAGGACGATCTGGTGCGGGTAATGAATGCGCCGCAACTTTATGTCGGCCAGGCGTCCCGCTTTGGCGGCCGGGTGGTCAATATTCATAATGACGCCAACCGAACCCGATTGGAAATCGTCAGTCTGCCACTCGACAGCGGCGCCAGACCGCGGCTGAATCAGCCTTCTGAAGGGCGCTTTATTGCCTATGTGAATCGCTTCCTTGAGCCGGTTGATTTTCAGGATCGATTGGTTACCGTCGTCGGCCCCATTACGGGCTCTGAGCAAGGCTCCATCGGCAATAAACCTTACCGCTTTGTGGTGGTGGAAGTGCAGGGGTACAAACGCTGGAACGTGACACAACAGGTGATGATGCCGCCCGGCGCTTACGGCCCGTGGGGGTGGGAAGGTCGATACGGCCGAGGCTGGGGCCCCGGTTGGGGTTTCGGCGGCGGTTGGTATGGACCTGTGCAAGTTGAAAATGTCGTAACAGAATAATATCTGTTGTAGACGAAAAATTCAGGCGACCCAGGTTGCCTGATTTTTTTTGAACAAATTACTAATACAACCTCAGTGATCGCTCTCGCGGCCTTGATATTGTTTGCTGGCTTACGGATAAGGTGAGTTAAAATAATGTTAATTAATGGGGCGGTGAGGGTGGCGATGCCACTGAAAAAATCTCTCGGGAGTAACGTTTTGGACAAAATTTGGTTATCACGCTACCCGGCCTCGGTGCCTGCGGAAATTGATCCGGATCGCTTTGCCTCACTGATTGATATGTTTGAAAGCACCGTAAAGCGTTATGCCGATCAAACTGCATTTATCAACATGGGTGAAGTGATGACATTTCGCAAGCTTGAAGAGCGTAGCCGGGCCTTTGCAGCCTATCTGCAAAACCGGCTTGGGTTAAAGAAAGGCGATCGTGTCGCTTTGATGATGCCCAACCTGTTGCAGTATCCGGTGGCGTTGTTTGGCGTGCTGCGGGCGGGGATGGTGGTGGTGAATGTTAACCCGCTCTATACGCCGCCAGAGCTGGAGCATCAGCTCAAAGATAGCGGCGCCAACACGATCGTCATTGTATCCAATTTTGCCCATACGCTGGAAAAAGTGGTCGCTAATACGTCGGTAAAACACGTTATTCTGACCCGTATGGGCGATCAGCTCTCCACGCCAAAAGGGACGCTGGTCAATTTTGTTGTCAAATATATCAAGCGGCTGGTGCCGAAATATCATCTACCCGGCGCTATCTCTTTTCGTCGGGCATTGCAGGAAGGGCGACGCCTGCAATATGTCAAGCCCGACGTCATCAATACCGATCTGGCCTTTCTGCAATATACCGGGGGAACGACGGGCGTTGCCAAAGGCGCGATGCTGACCCACCGCAACATGCAGGCAAATCTGGAGCAGTGTATCGCCGCCTATGGCCCCACACTGCGGGAGGGGCAAGAATGGGTGGTAACGGCATTGCCGCTATATCACATTTTTGCGCTGACGGTGAATTGCCTGCTGTTTTTTGCTCTGGGCGGAAAAAATAGGCTGATCACTAATCCCCGTGATATTCCGGCGGTCGTTAACGAATTGAAAGCGTTCCCGTTCACGGCGATCACCGGGGTAAATACCTTATTTAATGCTTTGCTGAATAACAAAGATTTTCATCAGCTTGATTTTTCCGCGTTGCGATTGTCCGTAGGCGGTGGGGCGGCGATACAGCAGGCGGTTGCCGAACGTTGGGAGACGCTCACGGGTAAACATTTGTTGGAAGGCTATGGGCTGACGGAGAGTTCGCCGCTGGTGTCGGGTAATCCCTATGACATGAAATGTTACAATGGTAGCATCGGGTTGCCGGTTCCTTCTACCGATATCAGGATCGTAGATGATAACGGCATTGACGTTGGGCCAGGAGAGGCTGGCGAGCTATGGGTCTGCGGTCCGCAGGTGATGCAGGGTTATTGGCAGCAGCCAGCGGCAACCGATGAAGTATTAAAAAATGGCTGGTTGGCGACCGGTGACATTGTCACGATTGATGATGAGGGATTTCTACGGATTATCGACCGCAAGAAAGAGATCATTCTGGTGTCCGGTTTTAACGTTTACCCCACGGAAATTGAAGATGTGATCGCACGCCATCCGAAAGTCTCTGAGTCTGCGGTGGTAGGGGTGCCGAGTGATTTGTCGGGTGAGGCGGTGAAAGCCTTTGTGGTGCGCAGCGATCCTTCGTTGACCAAAGCGGGCTTGATTTCGCATTGCCGCCGTAACCTTACCGGGTATAAAGTGCCAAAAGAAATTGAATTCTGTGATGATTTACCCAAATCAAGCGTAGGGAAAATCCTGCGACGGCAACTGCGAGACGAAAATCGTCCGGTCGCAAAGGCGGTAAACGCCTAAATCCGCGGCGAGAGCGATGATATATCAATAAAACGCCTCCAGCAGACGACGGGGCGCGATACCCTGGCTATCAGCATAAAAAGCGGCCTGCTGTGACCTGCGGCAATACGATCCGCCACAATGCATCAGGTCCGTTATTTTAGTCACGCCGGTTAGTCCGGCGTGACTTATTAGATTTATAAGCTATTGAGAGAATAATGTTTTGAATTATCAGTTGATTACTACCGACACCGGGTTAACACACGTTTGCACACTAGCGCGCCAGTATCGTCAGATTGCGCTGGATACCGAGTTCGTCAGAACAAGGACGTACTACCCGCAGTTAGGGTTAATCCAATTGTACGATGGCGAACGGCTTTCGCTTATCGATCCCCAGGCGATTAACGACTGGCTTCCTTTTCAACAACTGCTGCGTGATCAGCAGGTCACCAAATTTCTGCATGCCGGCAGTGAAGATCTGGAAGTGTTTCTCAATGCTTTCGGCCTATCTCCCTCTCCTTTTATCGACACCCAGATTCTGGCCGCCTTTTTAGGCAAACCGCTTTCCTTTGGTTTTGCCGCGTTGGTCGCCGAGTACATGGGAGTGACGCTCGATAAAAGCGAATCACGTACTGACTGGGTCGCCCGTCCGCTGAGTGAAAAACAGTGTGATTACGCCGCTGCGGATGTGTTCTATCTGTTACCGATGGCCCTTAAACTGGTAGCGCAAACCGAGGCGGCCGGTTGGACAAGCGCGGCGCTGGATGAGTGTCTTCTTCTGTGCCAGCGTAAACAGGAGGTTTTGGCGCCGGAGGAGGCTTACCGTGAAATTGGCAACGCCTGGCAGTTGCAAGGCCGCCATCTGGCGTGTCTGCAACGCCTTGCCGAGTGGCGTTTGCGTAAAGCCCGCGAGCGCGATAGCGCGGTGAATTTTGTGGTGCGTGAAGAACATCTCTGGCAGGTTGCCCGATTTTTGCCTTCGTCACTGGGAGAGTTGGATTCACTGGGGCTTAGCGGCCCGGAAATCCGCTACCACGGTAAAACGCTGCTGTCGCTGGTGGAGCAAACCGAGGGTATCGCGGATGCCGATTGCCCGGCCCCGATCGTCAATCTGATTGATTACCCCGGCTATAAAAAGGCATTTAAAGACATTAAGGCGCTGGTGCAGCGCTACAGCGAGAGCAGCGGACTCTCCGCCGAACTGCTGGCGTCACGCCGCCAAATTAACCGGCTATTGAACTGGCACTGGAAATTAACCGGACGGGACGCTTTACCTGAAATGCTCGTCGGCTGGCGCGATAATTTATATGGTCAGGCGCTGCGGGAAATTTTGCAGGGATATTAATTTTTGCTGATTTGTGATTAATCGCCACTCTCCTATTAATTTATTGAAACATGTCTTTTTAAGATGGGGGCGAATGGCGATTATTTCAGAAATATCTCAGTCAATTTTATCCATCTGGGGAAATCTTTGCCGTGACAAAAGCGAATAAACCATTGCGCGTAAATAAATTTGAAGCGCAAGATTGGGATGATTAATAGAGGCTGGATATATATACAACATCCCCTGCCAATGAGCAGGGGATGTTTATGACAGAAAAATCATTTAGGCGTTTCTTCCGCTTCTGGCAAAGTGACGTTCAACTCAAGCACGGAAATATCATCGCCTTTTTGCTCGAGTTGAACCGTTACCATTTCCGGGTCAATCTGCACATATTTACAGATGACCTCAAGTATATCCCGTTTCAATTGCGGCAGATAATGGGGCTCACTGTCTCCCCGACGTCGCTCCGCGACAATAATTTGTAGCCGTTCCTTGGCGATATTGGCTGTCGTTTTTTTGCGGGACAGAAAGAAGTCGAGTAGTGCCATAATTTATCCCCCAAAAAGTCGTTTAAGGAAACCTTTCTTCTCTTCCTCTACAAAGCGGAAAGCCCGCTCTTCTCCTAACAGACGGTCGACCGTATCGGCATAGGCTTTGCCCGCATCGGATTCGACATCCAGAATAACCGGTTCGCCCTGATTGGAGGCGCGTAGTACGGACTGATCTTCTGGAATCACGCCAACCAGCGGAATTCGCAGAATTTCAAGTACGTCTTCCATGCTCAGCATGTCGCCGCGGCTTACTCTGCCTGGATTATAACGGGTCAGCAGCAGATGTTCCTTAATGGGGTCTTCTGAGCGTTCCGCACGACGCGATTTTGACGATAGAATGCCAAGAATACGGTCGGAGTCACGAACCGAGGAGACTTCCGGGTTGGTCGTGATGATGGCTTCATCAGCGAAATACAGCGCCATCAGCGCCCCGGTTTCGATACCTGCCGGTGAGTCACAAACGATGAAATCGAACGCCATTTCGTTCAGATCGTTCAGCACTTTCTCGACACCTTCACGGGTCAATGCCTCTTTATCACGCGTTTGTGAGGCGGGCAGAATGTACAGGTTATCCGTGCGTTTATCTTTGATCAGCGCCTGATTCAGCGTTGCATCACCTTGAATAACATTAACAAAATCATAAACTACGCGACGTTCGCACCCCATGATCAGATCCAGGTTGCGCAGACCGATATCAAAATCGATAACGACGGTCTTTTTTTCTTTCCGGGCTAAACCGGTAGCAATGGCCGCGCTTGAAGTGGTCTTGCCAACGCCCCCTTTACCCGATGTAACAACAATGATGCGTGCCATAAATGTTTCCTTGTCAAAGGGTTTAGAACGTATCCCATCAGGCTGTGCCTATTGTCACGGCCAGTCATCGCCTGCTGGCATAGGTGCTAGTCTAGAGGTTTTATGTTTAAAACATTGTCCAGAAGGTCGAGGTTTATTCTCGCCGCCTGCCCGAAATATGACGCGGGTATCTGGTCGCTCAGCCAATAACGCCCGGCGATAGACACCAATTCTGCGGCCAGATGTGTACAGAATATCAGGCTTTGTTCATCGCCTGAGACGCCGGCGAGGGCGCGACCTCGCATCATGCCATAAATATGAATATTGCCATCGGCAATCACCTCAGCGCCCGCGCTGACGCTGCTGGCCACAATCAGATCGCAGTTTCGTGCGTAAATCTGCTGGCCGGAGCGTATCGGCGTATTGATGACTTGGGTTTTTACCGCGGCAGGGGCGGATGCAACGGTATCGTTTGGACGGCGTTGCGCTTTTCCTTCGCTCAGCAGAGGTAAACCTGCCTGCGTAATCATCTGCTTCAACTGCTCGTCTTTACAGCCGCTGACGCCGACGACGCGCAATCCTGTCGAAGAAATAGCCTGTTGTAATTTTATCCAGTCGGTTTCAGCCGTCAATGTGGCGACATTAATGACAACCGGGGCATTTTTCAGAAAAGCGGGCGCTTGCTCGATTTTCTCCTGTAGTGCCTGATAAATTACCTCGGGTTGGGAATCATGCAAATGAACAACCGATAAGGTAAAGCTGCTGCCTTTTAATTCTATTGGCGTTTGTGACATCTATCCTGACTCAGTTTCAGCATCTTTTAATCCCCAAAGTAACATTTGAGGCATGATATTCTAGAGCGCTGTAAGCATGTTATAGTCACAATTATATACAGGCAAGATGCCATTCCCATTAAATAGAGTAAAAAAAGATGTTTTGTGCGATTTATCGAAGTTCCAAACGTGATCAGACATATCTTTATGTCGAAAAAAAAGACGATTTTTCCCGCGTCCCGGAAGCGCTGATAAAAAGATTTGGTACGCCGCATTTCGCCATGCTATTGCCGCTCGACGGCAGTAAAAAATTAGCTAATGCCGATATTGAAAAGGTGAAACAAGCACTCAGGGAAGAGGGGTTCTATCTACAGGTTCCGCCTCCGCCGGAAACGTTATTAAAGACGCTTTGGTAAATGTAAAAAATTAATACCGACGTTTATTTTCAGATAATGCCTTAATCATAATATTGTGCCCAGAGTACTCAAAATGAAACCCGTATGAATAACCGGGTTTTTGTAAAAGTAGTCTGAACGGTATTCGACTCACGTCGACCGTCAGGTGACCTCACTCATTATTATTGTCCACGGCGAACATTCGACTGTTTGTTATCTGCTGCGACGCACGCCGCAACGCTTGGCGGAATGGCGGAATAGGCTGCGGGAACGGGCTGTTTTTATCGGATTGCATTTTATATGATGGTGCCAGGGGCATAACGACAGAGCGATAGATGCCATAATTACCCAACAATAACAGACAGGGCAGGAGAACATCCATGTATCAACACAGAGACTGGCAGGGGGCGTTGCTTGATTTCCCGGTCAACAAAGTAGTATGTGTCGGCAGTAATTACTCAGGGCATATAAAGGAGATGGGCAGTGCCACGCCAACCGAGCCCGTGCTATTCATCAAACCTGAGACGTCACTGTGTGATTTACGCCAACCAGTGGCCATTCCTAAAAACCTGGGCTCCGTCCATCATGAAGTTGAGCTGGCGGTGCTGATTGGCACACCGTTGAAACAGGCGAATGAAGAACGTGTTGCGCGGGCCATTGCCGGCTATGGCGTGGCGTTGGATTTGACGCTGCGCGATTTGCAAGCTGAATTTAAAAAAGCCGGGCAACCGTGGGAAAAAGCAAAGGGGTTTGATGGTTCTTGTCCTATCTCCGGTTTTATTCCGGTATCCGAATTCGGTGACGCGCAGCAGACTGATCTGGGCGTCAGAGTGAATGACGAAGTTCGTCAGCAGGGGAACACTCGCGACATGATCACGCCGATTCTACCGCTAATCGCCTATATGAGCCGCTTCTTTACGCTACGCGCGGGCGACATTATTCTGACCGGTACGCCGCAGGGCGTCGGGCCGATTCAATCTGGCGATATGCTGAAAATCTCAGTTAACGCTCATACCCTGAATACGCGTATCATCTAAACATCCGGCTACCTGTTTTTGTATCAGCGGGTAGCAACGCATGCTCCCGCCTGCTAAAGCCGCTATACACAGCCCCAAAAGATTAACTGGAAAAGAAAGAACATGAGTGAACGCCCCTTTTGGCAGCACAAGACATTGTCAGAGATGTCCGATGATGAATGGGAGTCGTTATGTGACGGCTGCGGTCAATGCTGTCTGAATAAACTGATTGATGAGGATACAGAGGAGATCTATTTCACCAATGTAGCCTGCGATCAACTGAATATAAAAAGTTGCCAATGTCGTAACTATGAACGCCGTTTCGAGTATGAAGCTGACTGTATCAAACTTACTCGTGAGAATTTGCTGACGTTCAACTGGCTGCCAGCGACCTGCGCATACCGTCTGATTAATGAAGGGAAGCCGTTACCGTACTGGCACCCGCTGCTCACTGGCTCCAAGGCGGCGATGCACGGCGAACGCATTTCTGTGCGCCATATTGCGGTACGAGAAAGTGAAGTTTTTGACTGGCAAGATCACATTTTAAACAAACCAGTGTGGGCCAGATAACAATAACGGGCATTCTTCACTGTGCAGTTTTTAATATGCTGTATAATTTTTGTACGCCAACGAACAGCATAGGAGGGGGGACAAATGGTTAACTTTGAAAAACTCATTATCCAATACGGCGATCAATATACTGATTTTGCTGCCTCCACGATTGCTTTTATGGAAAGCCAGCAGAAAGCGATCAACGCTGATGAGGTGACGAAAAATATGCCTAAAGAGAAGAGGCAATTTTTCAAGGAGAGATTAGTCCACTACCGGCATATCTATCGCCCTCAGCAGTGAAGGGGAGGCGTGTGTCTCAAGCCGTCACACCCTTAGCCCGGGTGTGACGTCGTTCTTATTGAGTCAGCGGCTGAAAAGGTCGCGACGCTTAGGGCGGAAAGGTTGGGCAATCAGAACCAATACGGCTATCAGCAGATAAACCGCGAAAATACCGACTAACCACTGCGGCATTTCCAGTGATAAAAATTGCCACTGACGTTCGGAACAGTCTCCCGATGCATTAAATACGGCCGGAAGCCATTTATCCAGCGGCAGCCATGACGGGAAGCTGACGAAGAAGTCACAGGTGTTAAAGGGAGACGGGTTAAGCAGTATATCCGTATGTTTCCAGGCAAGGCGCAGCCCTTCAAATGCGCTGTATATCCAGAGTCCAATAGCGGGATAACGCAGCAAACTGGCCGGGGCAATGGCGCCCAGCAAACCTGCGCCCATGACGCCGAAAAGTGCAGTGCGTTGATAGATGCAAAGTACGCAGGGTTTCAAGAGCATGACGTGTTGGAAATAAAGCGCGACCGATTCCAGAATCACGGCTGTTAATGCCATTAATAACCACGCACCGCGCCCACGTGAGCAACGGTTAAGAAATCGCAACATAACAAGTATTCCATGCTAAAAATGATCGAAATAGCGGTATAAACCGATCTGGTTTCTCCGCCATCATTTCACCGTTCACTGTGAAAAACATAACAATCTATTAATTTGATTTTTTTTAATTTCGCCGCGGTGCAGTGATGTCGAAAACACATCCGGTTTCCCGCTGCACATTACTATACACGATTGTGAGGGTGAGTGGCTGCCGGATATGTGTGTATCCGATATTGAGATCCCGTAATGTTGCGGCACGAAATCGATAAAAGGCGCCCATATGCATTCAATGCGTAACATCATATCCGAAATGTTTATATATAATTAAACAAAGAGCATCTCGTCGTCCGGTCCAATGATTATGTGAGTAATTTACATCCCAAATGTGTTTTGTGCAGGGCTGCGATGCTATGTCATGGTTAGTTCGTCTGGTATGATGAGGTCCGCTGTCATCGGTAAATATCGCTATGGAATATCAAACTCATGGTCATAAAGGCGCAAAGTCCGGCTGGATTCGCGGAAGAATATATCATTGAAAGTATATGGAATAATCGATTTCCTCCGGGTTCAATTCTGCCGGCAGAAAGGGAACTTTCCGAGCTGATAGGGGTAACGCGCACCACGTTGCGCGAGGTGCTCCAGCGATTGGCGCGTGACGGCTGGCTTACTATCCAGCATGGCAAACCGACGAAGATTAATAATTTTTGGGAAACCTCCGGGCTGAATATTTTGGAGACGTTGGCGAGACTCGATCACGATAGCGTGCCTCAGTTGATCGATAACCTTCTGTCCGTGCGTACCAATATCGCGGCGATTTTTATCCGTACGGCCTTGCGCCAGCACCCGGAAAAAACGCGTGAAGTGCTCACCCAAACCGGAACAGTGGGTGACAACGCAGAGGCTTTCGCCCAATTGGATTATAATGTCTTTCGTGGTCTGGCCTTTGCCTCGGGAAATCCTATTTATGGCCTTATCCTTAACGGACTGAAAGGGCTGTATATCCGTGTTGGCCGCTATTATTTCTCCAATCCCGATGCCCGCAAACTGGCGATGGATTTTTATGGTCGTCTGGAAGTGCTGTGTCGGGACGGGTTATATGAGCAGGTCATGGAGGTGGTCAGACACTACGGAAAAGAAAGCGGGGCCATCTGGCACACTATGCAGAGCGCTCTTCCACGAGATATCGCCGACATTCGTCGCTAGACGCATCTAATACGAAAGGGTATTCACGAGTCTGAATACCCTTGGTGGCTTCTCTCTCTTTGCATTATGCCTCAGGTTATTGCCGAATTCCTCGGCGGACAGCGCTCCAGCAACTCCACGCTGCCGTCCGTGTTCGCCTGCTCAAGATATACGTCAAATCCCCACAGGCGGTGAACATGCTTCATCACTTCCTGGCTGCTTTTATCCAGCGGCGCGCGATTATGAGGAATATAGCGTAGCGTTAACGAACGGTTACCGCGCAAATCCACATTCCACACCTGAATATTGGGCTCAAGATGGCTCAGGTTGTATTGCGCGGACAACTCCTGGCGGATCAAGCGATAGCCCTCTTCATCATGAATCGCGGCAATTTCAAGATAGTTGTTGTGATCGTCATCCAGCACGGTAAACAGTCGGAAGTCGCGCATGACTTTTGGCGACAGAAACTGGCTGATGAAACTCTCGTCTTTGAAGTTCTGCATGGCGAAATGCAGCGTATCAAGCCAGTCCTTACCCGCGATATCCGGGAACCAGTAGCGATCTTCTTCGGTTGGCGCCTGACAAACACGCTTGATGTCCTGAAACATGGCGAAGCCGAGCGCGTAAGGGTTGAAGCCGCTGTAATACGGGCTATTGTAGGGAGGCTGATAGATAACGTTGGTATGGCTGTGCAGGAACTCCATCATAAAGCGCTCAGACACCCGCCCTTCATCATAAAGATGATTAAGAATGGTATAGTGCCAGAAGGTGGCCCAACCCTCGTTCATGACCTGAGTCTGTTTTTGTGGATAGAAATACTGGCTGACTTTACGCACGATACGTAAAATTTCACGTTTCCATGGTTCCAGCAGCGGCGCGTTTTTTTCCATAAAGTACAGCAGGTTTTCCTGCGGTTCCCGCGGGAAACGATGGGCGCGTTCGGGTGAAATATCCTGTTCGCGCCGCGGCAGCGTTTTCCAGAGTTCGTTAACCTGGCTTTGCAGATATTCTTCGCGGCTTTTCTGCCGGGATTTCTCCTCTTCCAGCGAGATTTTCTGCGGTCGTTTGTAACGATCCACGCCGTAATTCATCAAGGCATGACAAGAGTCCAGCAGCCGTTCGACCTCTTCGACGCCATAGCGTTCTTCACACTGCGAGATATACAGTCGGGCGAAGATCAGATAATCGACGATAGAGCCGGCATCTGTCCAACTGCGAAACAGATAGTTTCCTTTGAAGAACGAATTATGCCCGTAGCAGGCATGAGCCATGACCAACGCTTGCATGGGCATGGTGTTCTCTTCCATCAGATAGGCAATACAAGGATCGGAATTGATGACAATTTCGTACGCCAGCCCTTGTTGACCGTGCTTGTAACGTTGCTCGGTTTCAATGAATTTCTTCCCGAACGACCAGTGAGAATAGTTGATCGGCATGCCAATACTGGAATAGGCATCCATCATCTGCTCAGAGGTAATCACTTCAATTTGATGCGGATACGTATCCAGCCGATAGTATTTCGCTACGCGATCTATCTCATCAAGGTAGATCTGTAATAGATCAAACGTCCAGTCTGGTCCATCATCAAGACGATTCGGTTTCTTTACCTGATCATTGGTCGATATAGCCATCAGCGCCCCCCTACATGACTGCATGTACGGTATCGTACAGACATTATTAATCAGCCAGATTGATAATTTAATTGGCTGACTCTATTTGATGAATAATCAATATATTAATGACCAACGGTTTGTTTGCGGAAAAGCTCGCGGAACACGGGATAGATATCTTCTGGATCGCGAATATGCTGCATGGCAAAGTTATCGAATTCGTCATGCAGCATTTCGTACTCACGCCACAGCGTTTGGTGTGAACGTCGGGTAATTTCAATGTAGCTGTAATAACGCACCATTGGCAGCAACTGATTCGCCAGAATCTGATGACACAGCGGGGAGTCATCCGCCCAGTTGTCGCCATCGGATGCCTGAGCAGCGTAGATATTCCACTGCGACGGATCGTAACGTTCGTGAATCACTTCTTCCATGAGTTTTAATGCGCTGGACACGATGGTGCCGCCTGTTTCCTGCGAGTAGAAAAACTCCTGCTCATCGACCTCTTTAGCCTGCGTGTGATGGCGAATATAGACGACGTCAACGTTTTTATAGCTCCGACTGAGAAACAGATAGAGCAGAATATAAAAGCGTTTCGCCATGTCTTTGGTCGCTTGATCCATTGAGCCGGAAACATCCATCAGACAGAACATTACTGCCTGACTGGACGGCTCGGCCCGCCGTTCGTAATTTTTATAGCGCAGGTCAAACGTGTCAATAAACGGGACGCGGGCAATCTTCTGACGTAATTCCGCGATATCCTGCCGTAAACGCTCCTCCTCCAGCAGTTGGGCCGGTTCAATACGCTCCAGTTGCTCCAGGGATTCCTCCATCGCGTGCAACTCCCGGCGTTTGCCTGCCGTCATTGCCATACGGCGGGCAAGGGAATTTTGCAGCGAGCGTACCACGCTGATATTGGCGGGAACACCGTTCGCCGTGTACCCGGCGCGGTGAGTCTTGTATTCGTTAAGCTGGCGGTGCTGCGTTTTCTTCAAATTAGGCAACGCCAGATCTTCAAACAACAGATCCAGATATTCATCCTTGGATATCTGAAACACGAACTCATCCTGGCCTTCGCCATTATTGCTGGCATCGCCCTGACCGGAACCGCCGCCTCCTCCCTGCGGCCGCTCAATGCGATCGTTTTGTATGAAGTGATCGTTGCCGGGATGGACGCGATGACGGCGTCCCCCGCGTCCCTGATGAAACATGGGTTCGTTAATGTCCCCATTGGGGATCGAGACAGACTCCCCGCTTTCGATATCGGTCACCGAACGCTTATTAATGGCCTCGGAAATCGACTGTTTAATTTGCGACTTATAGCGGCGCAAAAAGCGCTGGCGGTTAACCATGCTTTTGTTTTTGCCATTTAGCCGTCGATCAATGAAATAGGCCATACTACCCCCAAACGACTTTGCCCAGCTCCATGCACCATTATGATGACTTCCTCACTCGCAGATACCATTCACACAGCAAACGTACCTGTTTGCGGGTGTAACCCTTCTCCATCATACGATCGACAAAATCATCATGTTTCTTCTGTTCATCCGTTGAAGTCTTGGTGTTAAACGAAATGACAGGCAACAGTTCCTCGGTGTTGGAGAACATTTTCTTCTCGATCACCGTCCGTAATTTTTCGTAACTGGTCCAGTTCGGATTACGTCCGCTATTGTTGGCGCGTGCGCGCAGCACAAAGTTGACGATTTCGTTACGGAAATCTTTGGGGTTGCTGATACCCGCCGGTTTTTCGATTTTTTCCAACTCGGCGTTCAGAGATTCCCGGTCGAACAATTGGCCGGTATCCGGGTCGCGGTACTCCTGATCCTGAATCCAGAAGTCGGCATAGGTGACGTAACGATCAAAGATGTTCTGTCCGTATTCAGAATAGGACTCCAGATAGGCAGTCTGAATTTCTTTACCGATAAATTCCGCGTATTTCGGAATCAGATAGCCTTTCAGATGCTCAAGATATTTCTCTGCCTGATCTTGCGGAAACTGTTCACGCTCAATTTGCTGCTCCAGCACGTAGAACAGGTGGACCGGATTCGCCGCAACCTCGCTGTGATCGAAGTTGAAGACGCGAGAAAGGATTTTAAAGGCGAAACGGGTTGAAAGGCCGTTCATGCCCTCATCCACGCCCGCATAGTCGCGGTATTCCTGATAGGACTTCGCTTTCGGGTCAGTGTCTTTCAGACTTTCACCGTCATACACCCGCATTTTGGAATAGATGCTGGAGTTTTCCGGCTCTTTCAGACGGGAAAGAATGGAGAAACGGGCCAGTGTTTCCAGCGTTCCCGGTGCGCAGGGCGCGTGAGTCAGTTCGCTGTTGTTAAGCAGTTTGTCGTAAATTTTGACTTCTTCCGAGACGCGCAGGCAATACGGCACCTTTACGATATAAACGCGGTCAAGGAATGCTTCATTGTTTTTGTTATTACGGAACTGAACCCATTCTGACTCGTTGGAGTGCGCCAGAATGATGCCGTTGAACGGCAATGCGGCAATGCCTTCCGTACCGTTGTAGTTGCCTTCCTGCGTTGCCGTCAGCAGGGGATGCAGCACTTTGATCGGGGCCTTGAACATTTCCACAAATTCCATTATGCCCTGGTTGGCGCGGCACAGGGCGCCGGAATAGCCGTAGGCATCGGGATCGTTCTGAGCAAAGTGTTCCAGCTTACGGATGTCGACTTTACCCACCAACGCGGAAATGTCCTGATTGTTTTCATCGCCCGGTTCGGTTTTGGCGATACCCAACTGCGCGAGAATGGAAGGCCATACTTTGACAACCTTGAATTTGGTGATGTCACCCCCGAACTCCTGTAGGCGCTTAGCGGCCCAGGGCGACATGATGGTACCCAGATAGCGCCGAGGAATGGCATACTCTTTTTCCAGAATCGCGGCATCTTCCTGAGGATTGAACAGGCATAGTGGGTGATCGTTGACCGGACTGCGCTCGCCGTTGGCGCTGAGAATATAGATAGGGACGTGCTGCATCAGCACTTTCAGGCGTTCAGCCAATGAAGATTTCCCTCCGCCGACCGGCCCCAGCAGATACAAAATCTGTTTCTTTTCTTCCAACCCCTGAGCTGCGTGCTTCAAATATGACACGATTTGTTCTATGGCATCTTCCATACCATAAAACTCTTCAAAAGCAGGATAACGGGCGATCACCCGATTCGAGAATAAACGGGATAAATGCGATTCATGAGCGGTATCCACCATTACGGGTTCACCGATAGCCATTAACAATCTTTCAGCAGCGTTGGCGTAAGCGCTACGATCTTGCTGACAGATAGCAAGGAATTCCTGCAATGTGAACTCTTCATCCTTGGCAGCGTCGTAACGCTGGCGGTAGTGATCAAATATGTTCATAGCGATGCCCGTCCTTCGTCAATTAGCACAGATTAAGAGAGCGTGTAGAATGCGTACAGCCTATATAATGTATACCCACCATCCTTCAAATTCAGCAGTGCTGGTTTCCTTCCCTGGTTCCAGTCACGGTGTCATCACCGTTCCTGATGATTCGCTCCGTTGCCGATTTACCGCATCTTGAAATCGGTTGAGTATCATGCCCCCGAAAGAAGAAATCATCTGAGTACAGCAACCCTTATGCCAACTTGTCGTTTATGACAATCATGCAATTTTATACATGCCTGCCGACTCGGAAAACTTCACCTTCTATATTAAAGTTTAGTTTGCATCCGTAAAATTTCCTCTATCCGATAGACATCTTTTTAAGATATTTCAATGACTCACTTCCTGGCAATCGCGTGTAGTATCCCATAGGGTGGGCGTTAGAGGGGATGTCGTGTCTTCGTCATTCTTTGATATAACATATTCGCTTATCATATTTTTAATTAATCTGATATCGGGAAGGAGAACCACGTAAGCATCGCCTTAACCCCGGTAACCCGCAAAATAGGAAATAGAAAACTGTGAAAAACTCTCAATTAAGTCTGTTGGCAGCGTGTGTTGCCGCTGCTTTAACGTTGCCTTCCGCTTATGCGGCTGAGGTATCTTTAGGCGTTGGAGCGGCAGGCTCCACGTCAGTTTACCGCGGTGTTGATAACGACGTTTATCCTCTCCCCGTGCTGAACTATGAAAGCGAAAATTTCTATTTTCGCGGTTTGGGCGGTGGTTATTATTTGTGGAATGATGGAGCTAATCGTCTTTCGTTGACGGCATATTATCTGCCCTTGGGCTTTAAACCTGGTGACAGTGACGATCGGCAAATGAAGCAGTTGGATAAGCGCCGCGGGTCGCTGATGGCGGGCATGGCTTATCGTCATATCGCTGACTGGGGCGAAATTCGTACCGTACTGGCCGGGGATACGTTGGATAACAGCAATGGGTTGGCTTGGGACACCACCTACCTTTATCGCTTCACAATGGGCGATCTGAACATTACCCCCGGCATCGGCGCCACCTGGTTTAGTAAGAATATGAACCGTTATTACTATGGCGTCAGCCGCAGCGAGTCAGCACAATCAGGTTTTGCCCGCTACCGTCCTGGCGATGGTTGGGCGCCTTTTCTGGAACTCAGCGCGAATTACCAAATCAACTCAAGCTGGAGCACCTGGGCGGTGGGTCGCTATACTCGATTGTCTGATGAGATGAAAGATAGTCCGATTGTGGATAAAAGTTATAGCGCCCTGTTGTCGGTCGGCGTTAGCTACCGATTTTGATGGGGATTGACGGTCTTAGTGCATTTATTGCACAAAAATGGGGTGCTACACCCCATTTTGCACACTGATGGTGCATAGGGTGTTGGGCGATTTTGCTCAGGAGAGGACGAAGCGCCATGACTATAAAAAAAGTGACTTTTCCAGATGGAAGCATCGTACCTGCGATTGGTCAGGGAACATGGTATATGGGGGAACATGCTGAACTGAAAGCGCAGGAGGTTAAAGCGCTACAGGTTGGCATAGACCACGGACTGACGCTGATCGACACGGCGGAGATGTACGCCGATGGGCGAGCGGAGGAGATTGTGGGCGCAGCCATTCGTGGCCAGCGCGATAAGGTCTATCTGGTATCCAAAGTGTACCCGCACAATGCGGGCGGGCAGAAAGCCATCAACGCTTGTGAGCGAAGCTTGCAGCGTCTGCAAACGGACTCTATTGATTTGTACCTGCTGCACTGGCGCGGTGGCATTCCGCTGATTGAAACGATTAACGCCATGCAAACGCTACAGCAGGCAGGCAAAATAAGACAGTGGGGCGTTTCCAATCTGGATATTCAGGATATGCAGGCGCTGTGGTCGCTCAACGGCGGCAAAGCCTGCCAAACCAATCAGGTGCTTTATCATCTGGCTTCACGCGGAATCGAGTTTGATTTGCTGCCCTGGTGTCGGCAACATCATATCCCGGTTATGGCATATTGCCCGCTTGCTCAGGCCGGTCGTTTGCGTGACGATCTGCTGGCGCATTCGGTGGTGAAGAGCATTGCCGCTCAACGTGGTATGTCGCCTGCTCAGGTTTTGCTCGCGTGGGTCATTCGCCATCCAGACGTCATTGCCATTCCCAAAGCCAGTGCTGAACAACATGTGATAGAAAATGCGCGATCCCTGGAGATCATACTGTCACCGCAGGAACTGACGATGCTGGATCAGGTGTTTCCTGCTCCGACTAACAAGCAACATCTGGATGTGGTGTAGGGTAGCGCGCTTTCGCCAAAACGGTTGTAGGCCAATGCATCGGACCCCGTCAGCAGAAATGTGATTTCCTGATACGAATAATGCAGCTCAGTCGCATCGGTGATTGGACGCTGGGGGTAAGCGGCTGATTGATGCGCGCGGTTTCTACACATACAAAGGTTTTATAACCGTCATCGGTCATATCGCTGATGGTATGCGATAGTTCTGCACCCGGATTCCAGGATACGACATCACTGTGCTGATTGTGATGCACTTCAATTGTGCGTTGCAGCACAGGGTCATTAATCACACTAATGGACTGCGGATGAGTGTAGATGCGGTCTATTTGATCGGTAAAAACCAAATCCCCTTGCGCTGTAGACAGCTTGCCCTGATTAACCTTATCGATAAATTGCTCGCCCAGACCGCCGATGCTAATTTTGCTGATATCGCCGATCTTGAAATAGGTATGCAATGCGCTAGTGATGCTGTAATCCCCATGAAATTCCAGTTCGATACGACATTCTCTGCCCAGATGGAAACGGGCAATCAGCATAAATTCATGCGGCCAGGCGGCGCGGGTTTGTTCGTTGTCACGCAACGTGAACGCGAGTTGGACGCCATCGCCATCTTCGCTATGAGAAGTCAATGCCCACGGCATGAGGCGCGCAAAACCATGGTTAGGAGCGGCAGTCGGGCCAAACCACGGGAAACAGATTGGGACACCGCCACGAATAGCCACATGCTCGGCGAATGATGTGTTGCCACTCAGCCATAGAACCGGCGCTTCATTGGTTGGCTGCCAGCTTAGCAGGTGCGCCCCCTGTAGTGCGATTGCCGCACGCATCCGCGGATGTTCGACGACAATCACGGGCAATTGCTCTAACTGACGTTGGCTAATGGTTGGTGTAATTTGTTTTATGATGGGGAGGTTGAATATCTTATCGGTCATGATATTTGCCTTTTATGATTGCTATTCATGAGCGAAAACGGCTTTGACAGGCAGCAAATAAAAAAAGGACGACACTGCGTCGCCCTTCATCATTGGATCATCTCCGCGACTTATTTAGAAATGTGGGCGATCAGATCCAAAACCTTGTTGGAATAGCCTGTTTCGTTGTCGTACCAGGAAACCAGTTTTACAAAGTTATCGTTCAGCGCGATACCGGCTTTGGCATCGAACACAGAAGTCAGTTTTTCACCGTTGAAATCGGTAGAAACAACGTCATCTTCTGTATAGCCCAGAACGCCTTTCAGTTCGCCTTCAGCCGCCGCTTTGATCGCAGCACAGATTTCTTTGTAAGAAGCCGGTTTTTCCAGACGAGCGGTCAGGTCAACGACAGAGACGTTCGGAGTAGGAACGCGGAACGCCATACCGGTCAGTTTGCCATTCAGCTCAGGAATGACTTTACCTACAGCTTTAGCCGCGCCGGTAGATGATGGGATGATGTTCTGAGATGCGCCGCGGCCGCCGCGCCAGTCTTTGTGAGACGGACCGTCAACGGTTTTTTGAGTCGCGGTGGTCGCATGAACGGTCGTCATCAGCGCTTCAGCGATACCGAAATTATCGTTGATAACCTTGGCCAGCGGAGCCAGACAGTTAGTGGTGCAAGATGCGTTGGAGACAATTTCCTGACCCGCGTAAGCCTTGTGGTTTACCCCCATAACGAACATCGGAGTATCATCTTTGGACGGACCGGTCAGTACCACTTTCTTGGCGCCCGCGGTGATGTGTTTACGTGCGGTTTCGTCAGTCAGGAAGATACCCGTTGCTTCGGCAACCACGTCAACGTTGACTTCGTTCCACTTCAGGTTAGCTGGGTCTTTTTCTGCGGTGACGCGGATGGTTTTACCATTAACAATCAGGTGACCCTCTTTAACTTCAACGGTGCCGTTGAAACGGCCGTGCGTAGAGTCGTACTTAAGCATGTATGCCATGTACTCCGCGTCTAACAGGTCATTGATTGCAACAATTTCGATGTCAGAACGTTCTTGTGCGGCACGGAAAACAATGCGCCCGATACGGCCAAAACCGTTGATACCTACTTTAATAGTCATATTTCCACCAGCTAATTAATTAGTGAATAAAAGGTTGGTTGTAAAAATTACAAAAACCCTGCTGAGCGTCAAGCGGAATCGTGTCAATAGTTGCTGTAAGTCAAACCTGCGACCAACCTTTGAGTAAAATTCCACCTTTGCGGTAACTAAATAATATCTAAGACAGATATGGAGACGTAATACATCATAAAAAGCCTGATTTACTCAAAATTGTGACATGTATCACAATTGAATATTGATCATGATAAGGGGGTTTATACTAAGCTAAAAGAGCCTGCAATGTTGTTAATTTTTTGTTAGAATTAGTGATTATCTTAATGGACATAAACACTCTGTGAGATTTTTATGACAAACGATCCTTCTCAGCAACTACCGGCGGATGACGCTGAACTGACTGAAATGCAACGCTATGTCACACAGCAACGGGGCACCGAACCGGCTTTTTCCGGCAAATTACTGCATAATAAGCGGACTGGTATTTACCATTGTCTCTGCTGCCGGTCGCCGCTGTTCTATTCCGATAACAAATATGATTCCGGCTGCGGTTGGCCGAGTTTTGATCAGCCCGTATCACCGGAAGCGATTCGCTATCTTCAGGATGATTCGCACAATATGCAGCGTATCGAGATTCGCTGTGGACACTGTGACGCGCATTTGGGACATGTCTTCCCTGATGGCCCGAATACCACAGGAGAGCGTTACTGCGTAAATTCCGCCTCACTCAGCTTTATTGATGCGGTTGACGGCGAGCGAGTCGACGGTTAATCCGCGTTAACTTGCTGTTGTCCAAACTGAATGCGTCAATGATGCTTTAAACGATTCAGCTTGAGACGTTGATTATGTGCTGCGTAAGGAACTGGACATGCATCTTGATGAACTGATTGAGGCAATGACGCCGGAAATCTATCAACGCCTGGCAACGGCGGTAGAACTGGGAAAATGGCCTGACGGCGTCGCGTTATCGGCGGAGCAGAAAGAGAACTGCCTGCAAATGGTGATGATGTGGCAAGCTCGTCATAATGAGCAGGCGCAACATATGACGATTGGAACCAACGGCGAGATCGTGATGAAAAGCAAGCAAGAACTTAAGCGGCAATTCGACGCCGCCGCCATCATTAATCTCAAACCTCAGCATTAACTCCTGCGCGACTACGACGCTATCAGGTATGGGACGACATCAGACTGGCGATAACGTGATCTAAATCGAGCAGGTTGGCCCCACGCTGTTCCATCTCCTTTAACGCATTCTGACTGTCGTCAGGACTCAAATTTACCCCGCAGCACCCTTCGACCAGTACGTCAGTGACATATCCTAGCGCCAGCGCATCCAACACGCTGAATTTCACACAGTAATCCGTTGCCAGCCCCATCACGATCAGGTGGGTGATTTTTCTCGCTTTCAGCCAGCCATCGAGTTCGGTTTTGGTCCGGTGTCCGTTATCAAAGAACGCACTGTAGCTATCAATATTGGCCTGAGTGCCTTTTTGCACCACCCATTCGATATCCTGTCGATTTAGCGTAGGATGGAATTGCGCGCCAGTTTCCCCTTGTACGCAGTGCACTGGCCACCAAATTTGCGCTAAGCCGTCCAGTTCTCCTAACTCTCCGACGTTTGCGTGAGCGTTGACGGCAAAACTGCCGTGATCGGCAGGGTGCCAATCTTGGCTGGCGATCACCGGAACATTGGCGGCAAGGCAGACGCTGATGGCTCGATTGGCGATCTCGATGACCTGATCGCCCCCGTTGACCGCCAACGCACCACCGGGACAAAAGTCATTTTGTAAATCAATCAATAACAACGCTCTTTTCATGGCTTGCCCCCTGGATTCATTAATATTCAATCTTTATTGCTCAACTCTCCCCGAAGATTTTGCTGCATTCGTTGCCGAATTTCATCGGCGCTAAGATCTGGCTTACTGAGCAGATAGTGCAGTTTGGTCAGCGCGGCTTCCACCGTCATATCATAACCACTGATAACGCCTGATTGCGCCAGCGCATTGCCGGTAGCATAACCGTCCATATTCACCCGGCCGGCAATGCACTGTGTCAGGTTTACCACGACAATACCGCGTTCTGACGCCAGGCGTAGCTCATTCAGCAAATCAGGACTCTGCGGCGCATTGCCTACGCCGTAAGATCGCAGGATAAGCGCTTTAACCGGTTGGCGGAGGAAATTACTCACCACATCGGCTGAAATACCAGGATAAATGGTAATTACCCCGATAGGTTGCGGCGTAATATGATGCACTTTCAGCGGTGGAGAGTTTTCACAGCATGCTGCGGGAGCCAGACGGCGGATATGAATCCCGACCTCCAACAGCGGTGGATAGTTGGGAGAAGCGAATGCATCAAAACCATCCGCGTGCGCTTTGGTAGTCCGGTTGCCGCGTAATAACTTGTTGTTGAAGAAGAGGGCGACCTCATCCACCGGATGATTGGCGGCGACATAGAGCGCATTGAGTAGATTGGTTTGCCCATCGGAACGCAGTTCGGCCAAAGGGATCTGTGACCCTGTCACAATAACCGGCTTGGCCAGATTTTCCAGCATGAACGAGAGCGCTGATGCGGTAAAAGCCATGGTATCGGTGCCGTGCAGGATGACAAAGCCATCATACTTATCGTAATGCTGTTGAATGTCATCGGCGATGGCTTGCCAGTCCGCTGGCGTCATGTCGGATGAGTCAATCAACGGGGAATATTCATGGATGGTAAACCCAGGCATTTCAGTACGGTGAAATTCCGGCATCTGCGCCAATTGCTGCTGGAGATGCCCTGATACGGGGATATAGCCGTTGGCGGAGCGTCGCATCCCAATCGTGCCGCCCGTATAGGCGACATAAATAGATTTTTTCTGCATAGGTGGCGTGAATAAAGGTAAAAAAAAGAGTATAGAGGCAACGAAGAGGAAAAACAGCCCGGCATGGGGTAATACCGGGCTGGTGCTTGGTTAGCGGATTTCCCCACAGTTCAGACACAGGGCATATCTGTTCTGCGGATCGTTGAGATTATTCATGATCGACGGCTGCGAGCGTACGGCTTCGGCCAATTGCGCCACGGGAGCGGGCAGCATTGATTGGATCGCGGCGGGCAACCAGGCATAAACAGAGGTGTTGACCTGATTCAACACCGCATCAAACACGCTGGGCTGTTCCATATACCAGTTCAACTGATACCGGCCGAGTTTCGCCAGTTCCGCGGCTTTCTTCACTGCATCATCAAAGTCGCCGAGTTGATCGACCAGACCATTTTCTTTGGCATCGCTGCCGACCCAGACGTGCCCCTGAGCAATCGCATTGATTTGGTCCGGCGTTTTCTTACGGGCCTGGGCCACGATATCGATGAAGTTTTTGTAACCACGCTCAATGCTGATTTGCATCATCTGGCCGAATTCCGGGGGCAGCGATTTGGTTACCGACAGGTCGGCCAGCGGCGAGGTGGCAACACCGTCAGTATGCACGCCAATGTTGTCCAGTGAGTTTTCAAAGGTATTAATGACGCCAAAAATGCCGATGGAGCCTGTCAGCGTACTCGGACTGGAAATAATCGCGTTAGCTGGCGTTGAAATCCAGTAGCCCCCCGATGCCGCCATGCCGCCCATGGAAACGACAACCGGTTTGCCGGCCAGACGGACAGCCATCAATTCGGATCGGATTAGTTCAGAGGCGGTGACGCTGCCGCCGGGACTGTTTACGCGCAGCACAACGGCCTTCACCTTGGGGTCCAGACGAGCGTCACGGATCAAGGACGCGGTGGTATCGCCGCCGACCATTCCCGGCATTTCTAACCCGTCAATAATCTCGCCATTGGCGAAAATAACGGCGATCTGATTATTGCTCTGCACAGGTGGCTTGGTGGCGTAGTCGTAAATGCTAGTAAAATTGAAGTTGTTTGTTTTGTTATTCCAGCCAAACGCTTTGACCAGCGTCTGCTCGATAACTGAGCGGGAGGACACTTCATCAACCAGTTTATTCTGCAAGGCATAATTTGCCGTATCACCCTGAACCTCCTGCAATCCGGCAATCACACCTGCCGCACCGGGAAACAGTTGCTCGGGTGTGATCTGACGATTGGCGGAAACCGTATTCAGGTACTGCTGCCACAACGCATTGACCCATCGACCGTCCGCATCCTTTGCAGCGGCAGACATATCATCGCGCAGGTAGGGTTCGACAGCGGATTTATAGGTGCCGACCCGGAAAATATGGGTTGTGACCTTTAACTTATCCAGCAGGGATTTATAGTAGAGGTTGTTGGTTGCCAGACCGTGGAGATCGACACTTCCCTGGGGTGTCAGAAAAATCGTATTCGCAAAGCTGGCCAGGTAATATTGTGACTGGTCATAACTATCGCCAACGGCATAGATCGGTTTTCCGCTGTCGCGAAATTCACGCAATGCCTTACCAATATACTGTAATGAGGGCTGATCGGCGCCGGAAAAATCGCTCAGATCCAGTACCATGCCGGTAACGCTATCGTCTTTCTTCGCCTGACGAATGCTATCAACAATATCAAACAAGGAGTTTTCCTGGCGACGATTGCTGGATGCGCCGAAAAACTCACGGCCCACTTGACGTAATAGGTTATTTACCGAAGGCTTATCGACAACCACACCGGTTAAATCAACCAGCAACGCGCCGCGCGTGGTTTCTGCGGGAGAACTGTTGAATTGTGAATAAATCCCGAAGCCGACCAAAATTAGTGCGATAAGAAAAATGTTGAGAATAAATTCTCTGATAAAATTAAGCAGACGCCAGGTCCACTTAAAAAGCCCGCTAAAAATTCGCCACAATGTGCGCATAGTATCTCCGTGTTCGGGAAAACAGCTTAAAATCTATCCTAAAGGGCCATGTTACGGTGCATTTTGACACAGGGTAGCAAAGCTGTCGTTAATATACGCCGGGTAACGTGCTGCTTGAGATAGCTTCCTTATATCCTAAAGAGCGAACTGCAAAAAGTCAGCATCAAATATTGCCCGGATGCACGGAATTGGGGCTGTCTTGTAACAAAACTTCGACTTGTGCTACCGTGGCGCGCAATATTGGCCTTATTTGAGAAATAAGATTTCCATACAGGAGATGTGCGATGGATGCTCTCGAACTGTTACTCAACCGCCGTTCAGCGTCTCGCCTGACAATGCCCGCGCCTGCGGGGGAAGCCTTGAGCAATATTATTCAGGCGGGGATGCGAGCGCCGGATCATGGCACGATGCAACCCTGGCGGTTCTTCGTCATCGAAGGGGAAGGGCTGGCGCGGTTTAGCGACGTGCTGACCGACGCCGCGAAAGACCAGGGTATGGATGATGCGGGTATCGATAAAGCGCGGCAGGCGCCTTTTCGCGCACCGCAAATTATCACCGTGGTGGCGCACTGCGAAGAACATCCTAAAGTCCCGCGCTGGGAACAGATCGTTTCTGCTGGCTGTGCTGTTCAGTCGATGCAAATGGCGGCCCTGGCCCAGGGCTTTAACGGTATCTGGCGAAGCGGTGCCTGGACACATAGTCCACGCGTCCGTAAAGCTTTTCAGTGCCGCGAACAGGATGAAATCGTTGGATTCCTCTATCTGGGAACACCGTTGCTAAAAGCGTCAACTAAGGTTACGCCGCTCGACATGGAAAAGTTTGTTCATTCTTTCTGATAAGCGCCAATTGAAGATGTCGTGTTTGCCGGGGATGTTGTTACATGGTATTGCCGAACAGCGCCCGACAACGCTCTTTCAGCGCAATGGTGCGTAATGCGACTTTTTATTGCCGAAAAGCCCAGCCTGGCGCGGGCGATTGCGGATGTACTGCCTAAACCGCATCGGCGCGGGGACGGTTTTATCGCCTGCGGGCAGAGCGATGTCGTCACCTGGTGTGTCGGTCATCTCCTCGAACAGGCACAGCCGGATGTCTATGATGCGCGCTATGCGCGCTGGTCATTAGCCGATTTACCCATCATTCCTCAAAAATGGCTGCTGCAACCTCGTCCATCGGTCAGCAAGCAGCTCAACGTCATCAAAAAATTACTGGCCGACGCCGACGAAATCATTCATGCGGGCGACCCCGATCGCGAAGGACAACTGTTGGTTGATGAAGTGCTGGAATACCTTGCGCTGCCTGAGCAAAAACGCCATCAGGTGCGCCGTTGCCTGATCAACGACTTAAACCCGCAGGCTGTAGAGCGTGCCGTTTCGCGCTTGCGGGAAAACCGGGAATTTATTCCGCTCTGCGTGTCGGCGCTGGCACGATCTCGAGCCGACTGGCTTTATGGCATCAACATGACTCGCGCGTACACACTGCTTGGGCGTCACGCCGGCTATGAGGGGGTGCTGTCGGTCGGTCGGGTTCAGACGCCGGTGCTTGGGTTGGTGGTGCGACGCGATGAAGAAATCGAGAATTTTGTCCCCAAGGATTATTTCGAGGTTAAAGCGCATATTGTTACCCCTGCCGACGAACGATTTGTGGCGATCTGGCAGCCCAGTGAATCCTGCGAACCTTATCAGGATGCAGAAGGGCGGTTGCTCAACCGGGCGCTGGCGGAACATGTTGTTAAGCGTATCGACGGTCAGCCTGCGTTTGTAACGGGCTATAATGACAAACGTGAAGCAGAGACGGCGCCGTTACCCTATTCATTGTCAACGCTGCAAATTGAGGCGGCCAAACGCTTTGGGCTGAGTGCGCAGCAGGTGCTGGATATCTGTCAGAAGCTGTATGAAACGCACAAGCTGATTACCTATCCGCGTTCGGATAGCCGATACTTGCCGGAAGAGCATTTCGCCGGACGTCACGCGGTATTGAATGCCGTTTCGGTGCATCAGCCCGGTTTGTTGCCGCAGCCCGTAATGGATATCGATCGTCGTAACCGCTGCTGGGATGACAGTAAAGTGGATGCGCACCATGCGATTATCCCGACGGCCCGGAGCGCCGGAACGACGCTGTCGGATAACGAACGCAACGTTTACGGTCTGATTGCGCGGCAATACATCATGCAGTTTTGTCCAGATGCGGTTTTTCGCAAATGCGTCATTGAGTTGGACATTGCTGGCGGTAAGTTTGTCGCGAAAGCGCGTTTTCTGGCGGAAGCCGGCTGGCGGACTTTGCTGGGCGGAAAAGAACGCGACGAAGAGAATGAGGGTTCACCGTTGCCCGTGGTGGCAAAAGGCGACGAATTGTTGTGCGAGCGTGGCGAAGTCATCGAGCGGCAGACGCAGCCGCCAAGACCTTTCACGGATGCGACGCTGCTCTCCGCCATGACCGGGATAGCAAGATTTGTGCAGGATAAAGCGTTGAAAAAGATCCTGCGCGCTACC
Source organism: Brenneria rubrifaciens (assembly GCF_005484945.1). NCBI lineage: Bacteria > Pseudomonadati > Pseudomonadota > Gammaproteobacteria > Enterobacterales > Pectobacteriaceae > Brenneria > Brenneria rubrifaciens. The sequence goes on along the minus strand of NZ_CP034035.1, from coordinate 1,970,950 downwards.
GATGGTCTGGGCACGGAGGCGACGCGCGCCGGGATCATCGAACTGCTGTTTAAACGCACATTCCTGTTCAAAAAAGGACGCTATATTCATGCCAGTGAGACCGGGAGGGCGCTAATCCATTCTCTGCCGGATAGCGCCGCGCTGCCGGATATGACCGCCCACTGGGAAGCGACGTTGACGCAAATCAGTGAAAAGAAGTGTCGTTATCAGGATTTCATGCAGCCGCTGACGCAGTCCTTGCAGGAGATGATTCATCAGGCCAGGCAAAACGGGGCGGTCAGCGCGTTCAAGGGGCTTGCTGCACCGCCAGCCGGTGGTAAAAAACGGCGAAAGCCTCAGTCTAACCGGAAGGAGCGGGATCAATGAGATTGCGAGTTTCTGTGTGTATTTTCAGTGCTGTTTTGACACTGCCGTCAATGGTGCAGGCCAATCGCGGAGGAACGGATATTGTGGTGCCGGTCCCTGCCGACGCGTGGGGAGCAGGATCTGCCGCGCGTGAACGGAACACTAACTGCATGCGCTGCTGCGTTTACGAAAACCGTAACTATTCGGAAGGCGCGATACTGAAAGTAGAAGGCGCGCTTTTGCAATGCGTACGCGACAAACAGACGGTGGGCACTAACGATTTGATTTGGCAATTAATCAAACAGTGACTGTCGTGAGCATCAGAGCAGTTGCGGGAGAGATACCGCAACTGCACAATTGTTACAAAGTGAATTCCGCCCATATCGGCGCGTGATCAGAGGGTTTTTCCATCGCCCGAATAGCATAATCGATACCGGTTTGGGTACAGCGTTCGGCCAGTATCCGGCTTGCCAGTATCAAATCAATGCGTAACCCCCGGTTGGTATCAAAACCTGCGGATCGGTAGTCAAACCACGAGAAACGGTCGTTACATTCGGGATGGGCGGCACGGAAAGTATCGATCAGCCCCCAGGATTGCAAGCGAGCCAGCCACTCACGCTCTTCGGGCAGAAAAGAGCATTTTCCCGTACGCAACCAGCGTTTGCGGTTATCTTCGCCAATGCCAATATCCAAATCGGTTGGGCTGATATTGAGATCGCCCATCACGAGCAGCGGTTGATTGGCGACATGATGCTGTTCGATATAGTGCTGTAAATCCTGATAGAAACGGGTCTTGGCGGGGAATTTGACCGGATGATCGCGGCTTTCTCCCTGTGGGAAATAGCCGTTTACTACGGTCAGCGTGCCGTGTTGGGTTGCAAAGTCCGCCATAATGATACGGCGCTGCGCGTCGGCGTCGTCAGTAGGAAAACCGCGCCGGACGGCAATGGGTTCGGATTTACATAACAGAGCCACGCCGTAGTGTCCTTTCTGTCCGTGATAGAAAACGTGATAGCCGTGTTGTTTAACGTCTTCCAGCGGAAATAGATCGTCATGGACTTTCGTTTCCTGTAAGCCGATAACATCCGGCTGATGCTGCTCGATAACCGCGGCCAACTGATGAGGACGAGCCCGCAGGCCATTGATATTAAAAGAAACAACTTTCATGCTAGCTGCCGTTCAAAGAAAATGTTTCCCGATGGTAGCAGAAATTACGGCCGGAGGTCACGACAGCTCGACCTCCGTGTCATCTGGCAATATGATTCGCGGCTATGACTGCTTGAACCGGACGCATGGAGACCGTATACTCCGCTGCTCGCAGGAGAGAGGGCAGCGGAAAATGATGCTCCGCCGAAGGCGCAAACTCCCATAATCGCTCAGGTCAGCATACTGCGAATTTCATTCACGCCAACTGGAGAGAGGTTGTTGCGACAACCCACCGAAGGGGCAAGCGGCGAACGCCGCGTAAACTCTCAGGTAAAACGGACAGAGGGAGGGGCACATTTCACAGGAAAGCTCGTGTGCTTACTTATATCTACCTGATCGCGATCACGGCTGAAGGCATGTCTGGCGCGTTGGCTGCCGGGCGACGGAATATGGACATATTCGGTGTCGGCATGATTGCGTTTATCACAGCGCTTGGCGGCGGTACGGTTCGTGACATTCTTCTCGGTAATTATCCCATCGGCTGGACTCAACACGTCGGTTATATTTATCTCACCATTGGCGCAGGCCTGTTCACTATCATCATCGCGCGTGTGATGCATCATTTGCATCGTCTGTTTTTAGTACTGGATTCGATGGGGTTGATCGCTTTTACGGTGATTGGCTGCAATGTCGCGCTGGGATTAAATTACGCCACGACGGTGGTGGTCATGGCGGGGATTGTGACCGGCATTTTTGGCGGTATTCTGCGTGATATTTTTTGTAACCGCACGCCGATGGTCTTGAGAAAAGAGCTCTATGCCAGCGTATCATTACTGGTGGCCTTGTTATACCTCGGCCTGAAAGCCCTGAATATAGACCACGATATCAACCTGTTGGTGTCCTTCACCCTGGGTTTATCCGTGCGTCTGGCGGCAATCCGCTGGTCGTGGCAACTTCCGGTTTTCTCTTACATGCCGGGTAGCTGGAAAAGTTAACTGAGTCTGAATAAAGTGCTGTCGGAGAATTTCGTTCCTGGCGGGGCGCATCATCTCAAATGATGCGCCTCTGTATAGCCATGTTCATTAAAACCTGGCGTGTTTGCCGGTTTTTTTACCTGGCGTCAGCCCTTTCACCTTGCGGGCTCGTCGCTTGCGACGTTAAAAGTTTCTTCCGAAAATTTTTATTTCACTCGGTTCTTCCTGGTACAAAAGCGATGTTCGTTTGGTAAATCAAAGAATGATGGTGCGATTTCCGTAAACGAAAACACGCTGCGCCAGCACGCGATAAAGCGCTCGGCTTAGCACATTCTTCTCCACATCACGCCCGGCACGCATCATGTCGTCAGCGGTATAGGTGTGATCTACGTTGATCACATCCTGCATGATGATTGGACCTTCATCCAGATTGTCATTGATATAATGAGCTGTTGCGCCGATGATTTTTACACCCCGCTCATAGGCCTGTTGGTAAGGACGCGCACCGATAAACGCCGGCAGGAACGAATGGTGAATATTGATCACCTGATTAGGATAGTGCTGAACGAAAGCGGGAGTCAGTATGCGCATGTATTTTGCCAGAACAACATAATCCGGTTGATACATATCAATCTGCTCGATCATCAGTTGATCATGCTCTTCACGAGTAAAACCTTCATGGCTGACCAAGCGGAAAGGAATGTCAAAACGTTCGACCAGCGTACGCAGCGTTTCATGGTTGCCAATAACGGCGGCAATCTCGACATCCAGTCCGCCGTAAGCGCTTTTCATCAGTAAATCGCCCAGACAGTGGGCTTCCTTGGTGACCAAAATAACAATGCGGCGGCGACCCACGCTGGTTAGCTCACGGGAGGAGCCTTCTGGAAGCGCGCCATCAAGGTCGGCCAGCAGGGTCGTATCATTAAAAATACCTTCCAGTTCCGTGCGCATGAAGAATCGCCCGGTGCGATGATCAACAAACTCGTTGTTCTGCACAATGTTCAGTTCGTGCTTATAGCAAATATTAGTAATTTTCGCGATAAGCCCTTTGGCGTCAGGGCAAATAGTTCGTAACACTTTTCTTTGTATATTCTGAGATTGCATGAGAGTGTGGATCCTGTCCAAAACTAAAATAGCGATCGTATATAAATGCAGTGCCGAAATTCACTGCGATTAATGAGTGTGGCCTCATTGTCCGCAGCATTTTTTGTATTTTCTGCCGGAACCGCAAGGGCAATGTTCATTTCTGCCCGTTTGCAGATGAATACCGTCTATATAATACCAGCGATCGTGATATCGAAGGAAGCGGGAGCGTTCCCGCATTACCCTGGATTCCCGCGAGTTTGTCGCCGAAGCATAGCGAGCGGCAAATTCGACATAGCCTTCATCTTGTGTCTTGCCGGGTGTGGTGGACAGAATATTAAGTCCAAGCCAGCAGGTGTCCCGGCAACTTTCCGCGATGGATGCGCGCCATTTCTCCGGTTGAAGGTCGGGATGCCAGGTGGCGATCAGATAGTCCACATCGTGTTTGACATAGGCGGTGTAACGCGAGCGCATCAATGTCCGCGGGTCAACGGCGGTAAAATTGTGGTCAAGATACGGTTGGCAGCATGCGCTATACTGCAACCCGCTACAACAAGGGCAATTTTCTGACACAGTCATTCCTGAAAAATATTTAATTAAAACTTAATAAATAATAGTGAGATCCTGGTTCAGGATGCCGATATGTTAATCAATTAGCTTTGGAAGTAGCAATGTGGGCTAGAATGAATAGACACGGAGTTCAACCATGCGGCAGGTAAAAGTTGGTCTGGCACTCGGTTCTGGAGCGGCCAGGGGATGGGCTCATATCGGTGTCATCAAGGCCCTCACCGAAGTGGGCATCAAGGTCGATATTGTCGCGGGCTGCTCTGTCGGGGCGCTGGTAGGGGCCGCGTATGCCACGCGTAATTTGGAGGTGATGGAACGCTGGGTATCGGGGTTCGGCTACTGGGATGTGATTCGATTGATGGATCTCTCCTGGCAACGCGGCGGCCTATTACGTGGCGATCGAGTTTTTAACAATGTAAAGCACTTGTTACGTACGCAGCAGATTGAACAGTGTGCTATTAAGTTCGGTGCGGTGGCGACAAACCTGAGCACAGGACATGAACTCTGGTTAACAGAAGGGGATTTGCACCAGTCAATCCGGGCGTCTTGCAGTGTGCCTGGTTTATTGTCTCCCGTTTGGTTCAATGGTTACTGGCTGGTTGATGGCGCGGTCGTGAACCCCATTCCGGTTTCTTTGGCTCGTGCGATGGGCGCCGATGTTGTCATTGCTGTCGATTTGCAGCAGGACGCCAGTCTTAATCAGCAAAACCTTCTATCGATTAAACCAATGACCGAAGAGATTGTCGCTGGCGTTGAGCCGAGTGACTGGCGTAGTAAAATCCGTGAGCGGTTGTTACGAGGGCGACGCCAGCGTAAAGAGATTTCGCCAACGGCAATGGAAATCATGAGCACATCGATTCAGATTCTGGAAAACAGACTGAAGATGACCCGAATGGCGGGTGATCCGCCGGATGTGCTTTTGCAACCCTATTGCCCGCAGATTGCCACTCTGGATTTTCATCGGGCGCAGGAAGCGATAGATGCAGGGCGTCAGGCGGTAGAGAAGAAACGCGATGAATTGTTACCTCTGGCTAATCAATTTCACTAAAAACCTGTATATACGGCGTCAAACGTTTGAGCGTTGGCGATAAGTAAATTTGAGCAATGAAGAGTCTGAAGCAAGGGGTAACGGATGGAACAACCATTAGCGGGCAAACATATTTTACTTATTGAGGATGAAGCCGTTTTCCGCTCCGTGCTTTCCGGTTATCTGACTGCGCTTGGGGCCTCGGTGTCAGAGGCTGTCCACGGGCTGGAGGCATTAAGTCTTTTGGAACATCACCGGCCTGATTTGATGATCTGCGATCTGGAAATGCCGATGATGGGCGGCATCGAATTTCTGGAACATCTGCGTATGTTGGATAATCCTCCCCCGATATTGGTGATTTCGGCAACCAGCCAGATGGCGGATGTCGCAAAAGTGCTGCGTCTTGGGGTTCAGGATGTGTTGCTTAAACCGATTCGTGATTATGCCCGTTTACGTGAAGCGGTGATGTCTTGCCTGTATCCAGATATGTTTACGTCCCCGGCAAATGAGCTTGAACAGCTAATGCAGGATCTCGACTCACTGAATCGATCTCCCGACGCGGTCGCAAAGCTGTTGGCGCAATTACAACCTCCGGTTCAGCAGATCCTCGCGCATTGTCGTATCAACTACCGTCAATTGACGGTTGCTGAGCAACCGGGACTGGTTTTGGATATTGCTGCACTCTCGGAAGAAGAACTGGCTTTTTACTGTCTGGATGTCACACAGGCTGTAAATAATAATGGAACATTAGCCGCGTTATTACTTCGGACATTGTTCAATGGACTGCTTCAGGAGCACTTGACCAATCAACAGCACCGATTGCCCTATTTACCGACGTTATTAAAACAAGTAAATCAATTGTTACGGCAGGCGAGTCTGGAAGGACGTTTCCCATTACTCGTTGGGTATTATCACCGTGAACTGAAACGGTTGATTCTCATATCCGCCGGTTTAAATGCCACCTTAAATGTCGATAGCAATCAGATTGCCCTGAATAGCGGCGTGCCATTAGGAACGCTTGATGTGACTTACCTCAATCAGTTAAATCACAACTGTGATGCCTGGCAATGCCAGATATGGGGTGGGGGGGGACGTTTACGGCTCATGCTGTCTACAGAATAATCCGATAGGTACGCAGATTACTCTCTCCAGACAATGTTCGCCTTCCGTTATTATATTTTATTTTCTAGTATGTAAGCAGTGATCTTATTTTTTATTGAACGATAGCGTTGGGCAAGCACCACCGCGTTAAACTGGTTATACTCATCCAGTTTTTTAGACCGGACAAATAAAGTTCATTATTTGAACGATATATAAGAGGTTGTTTATGTCGATTGTTAATAAGAAAGTAAAAAAAGCGGTAATCCCGGTAGCAGGATTAGGAACGCGCATGTTGCCGGCGACCAAAGCTATTCCCAAGGAAATGCTGCCATTAGTGGATAAACCGCTAATTCAATATGTGGTTAATGAGTGTATTGACGCCGGAATCAACGAAATCATTCTGGTTACCCATTCTTCTAAAAATTCGATTGAAAACCATTTTGATACCAGCTTTGAACTGGAAGCAATGTTGGAAAAACGTGTTAAACGCCAGCTGCTCGAAGAGGTTCAATCTATTTGTCCTAAACACGTCACTATTATGCAGGTTCGTCAAGGTCTGGCGAAAGGATTGGGACACGCGGTATTGTGCGCGCATCCATTAGTGGGTGATGAACCTGTTGCGGTTATTTTGCCTGATGTGATTATTGATGAATACGAGTCCGATCTGAAGAAAGATAATCTGAGCGAAATGTTGCAGCGTTTTTCACAAACGGGTCACAGCCAGATTATGGTTGAACCTGTTGAAAACGTCAGTAGCTACGGTGTTGTAGATTGCAAAGGTGTAGAATTAAAAGCGGGTGACAGCACGCCGATGGTGGGCGTAGTTGAAAAACCGAAAGCATCAGAAGCACCGTCTAATTTAGCCGTTGTTGGTCGTTATGTTCTTTCAGCGGATATTTGGTCTTTGCTGGAAAAAACGCCGCCAGGCGCAGGCAATGAAATTCAGTTAACCGATGCCATCGCCATGCTAATGGAAAAAGAGACAGTGGAGGCGTATCACCTGAAAGGGTTGAGTCATGACTGCGGCAACAAACTGGGCTATATGCAGGCGTTCGTTGAATACGGTATGCGCCATGGTGGTCTGGGCAGCGAATTTGCGCAGTGGTTGAAAGAAACGATTGAGGCTGAAGAAAAATAAATTCTAATAAAATTGTTGTTCTCTGCCTTATTACAAAAGATGAAGAGCAACAGTTCCCACCTATATCTCTCTCGTTTTTGGCAAAAAATTACCCCTGATAAAAATCAGGGGTATTAATGTTTTTTATTTTAGAACTGGATTAGAGCAGGAAATCGTCTAACGATTTACCTTGTTCTTCGATAGCTTTTTTGATTACCGCAGGAGTACGGCCCTGACCGGTCCAGGTTTTAACTTCGCCGTTTTCATCGGTATATTGATATTTTGCCGGGCGAGCCGCGCGTTTACTTTTACCTGCGACTTTTACAGAACCGAGAGATTGCAATAACTCGTTGGGATCAATGCCGTCGGCAATCAACATGTCGCGATATTGCTGCAATTTACGTGCACGTTCTTCAACTTCTGCCTGAACCTGGCTTTCTTCTTCACGACGTTCATTAACGACGACTTCCAGTTTCTCCAGCATTTCTTCCAAAGTATCCAAGCTGCATTCTCTAGCTTGGGCACGCAGAGTACGGATATTGTTTAAAATCTTTAGTGCTTCGCTCATTGTGATAATCTCAAATTTATATTTTAGGTAACGTGTGGCGTGTAGAGAGATAATAGAGTGCTATTTTCTTTTCTGCAATAGTCAACTTTGTAAGTTTGTTAAAAATTGCCAATTTTAAAACAGATATCACACCCAAAGTGACCTGAATATAAAATACGTTTACTGCGATGAGAAATAGATTTCCCCCGCCATTTTTTCAGCAACTAATGTGTTCGGAACGCTTATTGAACCCTGTATTGCTGTTATAAGGCGTCTTTATATCTTTATCTATCAATAGCTGCGGCAGGGTAAAAGTGAATGTAATAGTGCGTTGCACAATCTAAATGCGGGTTGTTACAATAAAGTTTAACCGTATAAGATACGATATAGCCTGCCTTTTGGAGCGCCTGAGTATGGCTCAGCTTTATTTTTATTATTCAGCAATGAATGCGGGGAAATCTACTGCGCTATTGCAATCTTCATATAACTATCAGGAACGTGGTATGCGGACGCTGGTGTTTACCGCGGAAATAGATAACCGGCATGGCGTTGGGGTAGTGAGCTCCCGTATTGGCCTCTCTTCTCCTGCGTTATTGTTTAATCCGCAGACGTCTTTATTTAGCCTGCTTGCGAAAGAACATCGGGCTCAACCTATTCACTGTGTATTAATTGACGAGTGTCAGTTTTTGACCCGTGAACAAGTGGACGAGCTTTCCGACGTAGTGGATCAATTAGATATCCCAGTATTGTGTTACGGCTTGCGTACGGATTTTCGTGGCGAACTGTTCTCGGGAAGCCACTATTTATTAGCCTGGGCCGATAAATTGATTGAGCTTAAAACGGTTTGTCACTGCGGACGTAAAGCGAACCGTGTATTGCGTTTGGATTCGCAGGGTAACCCGCTGCATGAAGGTGAACAGGTAGTGATTGGCGGCAATGAAAGCTATGTTTCCGTATGCAGAAAACATTATAAAATCGCATTGGGATTGAACGGAATCGTAAGCGAATAAAAGGTGAAAATCTGATTGGGCGCGAGGGTCGTATCAATGCGTTTTATTGCTTGCTGAATAGTTGGGTTGCCACGGGATGTCGAGTGCGCGCAGTTTTGGCTTCTAACGCGTCTATCGGGCTGCTCAGGGGATTGAAGGCAAAAAGGTATGTAGGGCATCAATACTGCGCTGTAAGCCTGACTACTGCGGTTGACAGCATAAAAATGCCCTGCATATAGGCAAGGCATTGAGATAATCGGCTGAAACAGCCTCAAAAGAGGCTGTTTGATGCAGCTTGAATCAACTGGTGACTTTCTTTGGTTGTTGTTTCACGATTTTTTCCGCAGGCACCGCTGGTTGGACCGCTTCTTTTGCCAGATCTTCAGAGAATTTACGGCCATAGTACGTGTCCATCAGAATTTGTTTCAGTTCTGAAATCAGCGGATAACGCGGATTTGCGCCAGTGCACTGATCGTCGAAAGCATCTTCAGACAGTTTATCCACTTTCGCCAGGAAATCCGCTTCCTGCACTCCCGCTTCACGGATGGACGTGGGGATGCCTAACTCTGTCTTCATTCCTTCCAGCCAGTTCAGCAGTTTTTCAATTTTCTGCGCGGTACGATCAGTTGGGGCGGTGAGATTCAGGTGATCAGCGATTTCGGCATAACGGCGACGAGCCTGAGGACGGTCATATTGACTGAACGTCGTTTGCTTGGTCGGGTTATCATTCGCGTTATAGCGGATAACATTGCAGATCAACATCGCATTCGCCAAACCGTGCGGAATGTGGAACTCCGAGCCCAACTTATGCGCTATCGAGTGACAAACACCCAGGAAGGCGTTGGCAAAGGCGATGCCGGCGATGGTCGCAGCGTTGTGAACTCGCTCGCGGGCCACTGGATTTTTTGCGCCATCGCGATAGCTGGCCGGCAAGTTTTCTTTCAGCAACTTCAGCGCCTGCAATGCCTGACCATCAGAATACTCATTCGCCAGCACGGACACATAGGCTTCCAGTGAGTGGGTAACGGCATCCAAACCACCAAACGCGCACAGAGATTTCGGCATATTCATCACCAGATTGGCATCAACGATGGCCATATCCGGCGTCAATGCGTAGTCAGCCAAAGGATATTTCTGTCCGGTGGAATCATCGGTCACAACCGCAAACGGGGTAACTTCGGAACCCGTACCGGAAGTGGTGGTGATGGCGATCATCTTGGCCTTCACGCCCATTTTCGGGAACTTATAGATGCGTTTACGGATATCCATAAAGCGCAGCGCCAGTTCTTCAAAGTGGGTGGCGGGGTGCTCATACATAACCCACATGATTTTCGCCGCATCCATCGGAGAACCGCCACCGAGCGCAATGATAATATCCGGTTTAAAAGAGTTCATTTGCTCTGCGCCTTTGCGCACGATGCTTAGTGTCGGATCGGCTTCGACCTCAAAGAAAACCTCAGTTTCCACACCGTGCTGTTTCAACACGTTGACCACTTGATCGACATAGCCGTTATTGAACAGGAAGCGGTCGGTCACAATGAACGCGCGTTTGGCTCCGTCGGAGGCGACTTCTTCAAGCGCGACGGGCAGGGAGCCGCGACGGAAATAAATGGATTTGGGAAGTTTATGCCATAACATATTTTCTGCTCGCTTCGCTACCGTTTTCTTGTTAATCAAGTGTTTCGGACCGACGTTTTCCGAGATGGAGTTACCTCCCCAGGAACCGCAACCCAGCGTCAGGGACGGGGCGAGTTTGAAATTATACAGGTCGCCGATACCACCATGAGAGGCAGGGGTATTGATCAAAATACGGGCGGTTTTCATCATGTTGCCGAAAATATTGATGCGTTCCTGCTGGTTGTCCTGGTCGGTATACAGGCATGAGGTATGCCCGATCCCGCCCATGGCGACCAGTTTTTCCGCTTTGGTAACCGCATCGTTAAAATCGACAGCGCGATACATGGCAAGCGTAGGCGACAGTTTTTCGTGGGCAAACGGTTCGGATTCATCGACGGCAGTCACTTCGCCAATTAGCACTTTCGTGTTGGCCGGCACGGTGATCCCGGCCATTTCTGCAATTTTCGGCGCTGGCTGGCCCACAATATCTGCATTGAGCGCGCCGTTTTTCAATAGAATCGCTTGAACAGCCTGAAGTTCTTTGCCTCTCAGCATGTATCCGCCGTGAGAAGCGAAACGTTCCCGAACGGCGTCATAGACGCGATCAACCACAATAACGGATTGCTCAGATGCGCAAATGACGCCGTTATCGAACGTTTTCGACATCAGAATTGAGGCAACGGCACGTTTGATGTCGGCCGTCTCATCGATCACTACCGGGGTGTTACCCGCGCCAACGCCGATTGCCGGTTTACCCGAGCTATAGGCGGCTTTCACCATACCAGGACCACCGGTTGCCAGAATCAGGTTGATATCCGGGTGATGCATTAGCTGGTTGGACAGTTCAACCGACGGCTGGTCAATCCAGCCGATAATATCTTTGGGCGCACCGGCGGCGATGGCGGCTTGCAGAACGATATCCGCCGCTTTGTTGGTGGCGTTTTTGGCCCGTGGATGCGGGGAGAAGATGATCCCGTTGCGGGTTTTTAGGCTGATCAGCGCCTTGAAAATAGCTGTAGAAGTTGGATTGGTTGTCGGTACGATTCCGCAAATCAGACCAATCGGTTCCGCGATGGTGATGGTGCCATAGTTGTCATCGGTAGAGAGCACGCCACAGGTTTTTTCGTCCTGATAGGCGTTATAGATGTATTCGGAAGCAAAATGGTTTTTAATTACCTTGTCTTCCACAATTCCCATGCCTGATTCGGCAACAGCCATTTTCGCCAGCGGGATTCGCGCATCGGCAGCGGCGAGTGCGGCTGCGCGGAAAATTTTATCGACTTGCTCTTGTGTATAGTTGGCAAACTCCTGCTGCGCTTTTTTTACTCTCTTCACTAGTGCGTTAAGTTCAGAAACATTGGTTACGGCCATAATGCTCTCCTGGTAATGTTAAACTCTTTCAGTCAATCGGTTGCTACAGTATAGGTAAACGCGCTGATAACGCGCTTTTCCAACCTCACACCACACTGCCTTACCTATTGATGCCGCATGGATTGACTCAAAGAGCTTTGTTGACCTTTCCTAAGGTTAACTATTCGGTTTTTAAAATACTGTAACCGTTGATATGGCACATCTTTAAAACATTATTCCTAAAATTGCTCTAAGTGTAGAAGATTCGCTTGTATGGTTGAACATGAAAAAAGCATACCGATTTGTAGGTGTCATTTTTGTGATCTCGATCTAGATTTTCGCATGCTGACACCTTTCAGCATGGCTAATTGTCGATATTGATTATCAACAACCTCTTCCGACCGTATTCCCTACTCGCACTTTTTCACATAAAAAATTCTTATATCATAAGCTTATTATTTGCTCTGTTATTTATTTGTTAAACGTGATCGCGATCCTTTTATCACCCTATATACGGGATGTATTTTGTTACCTTTGTAACAAAAGGAAATACGCGTTTTTATGATTTTCAATCGCAAGGTCAGATATCGAGCAGATCTTTTTTGTATCAATAACTTAATTATTTATTTTTTTAAAAATTTGTGTTTTTTTAAATGATATTATTTATCAAGTGGTTAATGATTTTTCTTTCCGATGTTATTTAAACATCGTTTTGACCATCATAAAGAAAATTCAGCAACATGAATTTAAAGATATTGGCGTAGATGTTCTCTTTTGATAGCTTCGAGCCAGCATGACCAATTCTTGATTATTTATAAGTTAATTTTATGGGTGCTGACAGGATAGAGAAAAGTGCCTGATGAAACCTCTGTGTCGAAACACACCAGCGGTATTGAGGATCGACAACACCTTATGTTGGCAGTGTAATCGGTACAGAACCGCTAAATAACATTTGCGGTTGAGACACATAAAGAGAATAGGTTGGCCACGATGAAATACAGGAGAGGAGAATGACACTCATGACTACAAGAAAAAGGCTCGCCGTCAGTAGTATAGTAACGCTGCTATGCGTAACGGCAACGGGGCAGACTTGGGCGGCTACTGTCCCTGCCGGTGTGCAACTGGCGGAAAAGCAGGAACTGGTGCGAAACAATGGCGCGGAGGTGGCTTCGTTAGATCCGCATAAAATCGAAGGCGTACCCGAGTCGAATGTGTCACGCGATCTGCTTGAGGGGTTGGTGATTTCGGATGCGAACGGCAAAGTGATCCCCGGCGTGGCGGAAAGTTGGGATAACAAAGATTTCAAAGTGTGGACGTTTCATTTGCGCAAAGAGGCGCGCTGGTCAAACGGTGATCCCGTCACGGCGCAGGATTTCGTTTACAGTTGGCAGCGTCTGGCCGATCCCAAAACCGCATCGCCTTATGCCAGCTATCTGCAATATGGTCATTTGGCTAATATCGATGACATCATCTCCGGCAAGAAAACGCCGGATACGCTAGGGGTAAAAGCCCTGGATGATCATACGCTGGAAGTCACGCTTTCCGAAGCGGTGCCTTATTTCTATAAATTGCCGATTCATCCAGCTTTGTCACCCGTGAATAAAGCGGTGGTCGAAAAGTATGGTGAAAAATGGACGCAGTCGCAAAACTGGGTCGGCAATGGCGCCTATAAGCTGAAAGAATGGATCGTGAATGAAAAATTAGTGCTGGAGCGTAACCCACAATATTGGGATAACACCGATACTGTGATTAATCAGGTCACCTATCTGCCGATTGCGTCCGAAGTGACCGATGTTAACCGCTACCGCAGCGGTGAAATCGATATGACCAACAATTCCCTGCCGATTGAGCTGTTCCAGAAGCTGAAAAGAGAGATCCCGCAGGAAGTGAAGGTCAATCCTTATTTGTGTACTTATTACTACGAAATCAATAATCAGAAAGCGCCATTTGATGATGTTCGGGTCAGAACCGCGCTGCGTTTGGGGTTGAGCCAGGATATTTTAACCAATAAGGTCAAAAATCAGGGCGATATTCCCGCTTATGGCTTTGTTCCTCCCTATATTGACGGGATAACCTCGGTACGACCGGAGTGGTTTAGCTGGCCGCAGGAAAAACGTAATCAGCAGGCGAAAAAACTGCTGGCTGAAGCAGGGTATACCACAGATAAGCCGTTGACCCTCAATCTGTTATATAACACCTCTGATTTGCATAAGAAGATGGCGATTGCGGCGGCGTCAATCTGGAAACAGAACATTGGTGTAAATATCAAGCTGGAGAATCAGGAGTGGAAAACCTTCCTCGATTCTCGCCATCAAGGCTCATATGATCTTGCTCGCGGGGGATGGTGCGCCGACTATAATGAACCGTCTTCCTTCCTGAACACTATGCTGTCAAACAGTAGCAACAACACGTCGCATTTTAAGAACAGCGATTTTGACGCGCTATTCGCCAAGTCCTTGCAGGTGAAAACGAATGAAGAACGTGCAGCGATTTATCAGCGGGCAGAGACGCTGTTGGATAAAGACGCGGTCATCGTTCCGGTTTATTACTATGCCAATATTCGGCTGGTGAAACCCTATGTCGGCGGGTTAACCGGTAGAGATCCGCTGGATAACGTTTACGTTAAAGATCTTTATATTATCAAGCATTAATAAAAATAACCGGCAGAACGTTATTTGTGCTGCCGGTTTAATAGGTATGAGCAATGTTAAAATTTATATTTCGCCGCTGTCTGGAAGCGATTCCGACCCTGTTTATTCTGATTACGCTCTCGTTTTTTATGATGCGCCTGGCGCCAGGCAGTCCTTTTACCGGCGAGCGTAATCTTCCACCGGAAGTGATGGCGAATATTGAGGCCAAATATCATCTGAACGATCCGATTCTGAAGCAATACGGCAATTATTTATTGCAGTTGGTTCAGGGGGATTTTGGTCCTTCTTTCAAATACAAAGATTATTCTGTGAATGATTTGGTGGCGGCGTCATTTCCTGTCTCAGCCAAATTAGGCGCGGCAGCCTTCTTGCTGGCCGTAATATCGGGCGTGACGGCGGGCGTGGCGGCGGCATTGAAACAAAACAGTAAGTGGGACTATACCGTCATGGGGTTTGCCATGACGGGGGTGGTTATCCCCAGCTTTGTCGTTGCCCCCTTACTGGTACTGATCTTTGCGATTACGCTGCGCTGGCTGCCGGGAGGCGGCTGGAATGGTGGCCAGGCCAGGTACATGATTTTGCCGATGGTCGCGCTGTCGCTCTCCTATATAGCGAGTATTGCGCGTATTACCCGAGGCTCGATGATTGAAGTTCTTCACGCCAATTTTATTCGTACCGCGCGTGCCAAAGGCTTGCCTATGCGCCGGATTATTCTACGCCATGCGTTAAAACCGGCTTTGCTGCCGGTGCTTTCTTACATGGGGCCGGCTTTCGTCGGTATCATCACAGGCTCAATGGTCATTGAAACCATTTTTGGCTTACCGGGAATCGGTCAGTTGTTTGTGAATGGCGCACTGAATCGCGATTATTCACTGGTGCTCAGCCTGACCATTCTGGTCGGCGGATTAACCATTTTATTCAATGCGATAATTGACGTGCTATACGCGGTTATCGATCCCAAAATCCGTTACTGAATCGGGGACGTTATGTTTTGGCATCGAAAAGAGATTAAGGCATTGGAAAATTTCAGTGAGCAGATCGAGATTGAAGGGCGCAGTCTCTGGCAGGATGCCCGGCTACGCTTTATTCATAACCGGGCCGCGCTTGCCAGCCTGTTTGTGCTGGGATTAATCACGCTGTTTGTGATTGCGGCGCCGATGTTGTCCCCCTTTAACTATGCGGATACGGACTGGGGCATGATGTCTTCCGCTCCCGATATGACCTCTGGGCACTATTTTGGCACCGACTCTTCCGGTCGCGATCTGCTGGTGCGAGTGGCGATTGGCGGGCGGGTTTCGCTGATGGTGGGCGTCGCGGCGGCGTTGGTGGCCGTGGTGGTCGGCACGCTGTACGGCGCGTTGTCTGGTTACCTGGGCGGGAAAGTCGACTCGGTCATGATGCGTCTGCTGGAAATTCTCAACTCATTTCCATTCATGTTTTTCGTCATCCTGCTGGTGACTTTTTTTGGGCAGAACATGTTTTTGATCTTCGTGGCAATCGGCATGGTGTCCTGGCTGGATATGGCGCGTATTGTGCGTGGTCAGACACTGAGTCTGAAACGTAAAGAATTCATTGAGGCGGCGATGGTCTCCGGCGTATCGACCCGCGGTATCGTGATTCGCCATATTGTGCCGAACGTGCTGGGTGTGGTGGTGGTGTATGCATCACTGTTGGTGCCCAGCATGATCCTGTTTGAATCTTTCCTGAGCTTTTTGGGGTTAGGCACCCAGGAACCGTTGAGCAGTTGGGGCGCATTGTTGAATGATGGTGCTAATTCAATAGAAGTCGCTTCTTGGTTGCTGTTTTATCCCGCGGCGTTTCTGGTGGCGACGCTATTTTGTTTCAATTTTATCGGTGATGGCTTGCGTGATGCCCTCGATCCGAAAGATCGCTAAGGAGTCGTTGTATGAACAGGATTAATTCAGCCTGTGAGAATGGGGCCCTCCTCAGCGTTCAGGATCTACGCGTGACGTTTCATACGCAGGATGGTGAAGTGACGGCGGTAAATGATCTTAATTTCACGCTGAATGCCGGGGAGACGCTCGGTATTGTTGGCGAATCGGGTTCCGGTAAGTCTCAGACCGCCTTTGCGCTGATGGGGCTGTTGGCTAAAAATGGTCATATTTCCGGCTCTGCGCTGTTTCGCGGCAAAGAGATCCTGAATTTGCCGCAGCAACAACTCAATAAACTGCGGGCGGAGGAAATCGCCATGATCTTTCAGGACCCGATGACGTCGCTGAACCCGTATATGCGGGTGGGAGAGCAACTGATGGAAGTCCTGATGCTGCACAAGCAGCTCAGTAAAAGCGAAGCCTTTGAAGAGTCGGTCAGAATGCTGGATGCGGTAAAAATGCCCGAGGCGCGCAAGCGGATGAAAATGTATCCCCATGAGTTTTCTGGCGGGATGCGCCAGCGCGTCATGATTGCAATGGCGCTGCTGTGCCGGCCTAAACTGTTAATCGCCGATGAGCCTACAACGGCGCTGGATGTGACGGTCCAGGCACAAATTATGACGTTGCTCAATGAATTGAAGCGTGAGTTTAATACCGCCATCATTATGATTACGCACGATCTGGGCGTGGTGGCCGGCATCTGTAATAAGGTGCTGGTGATGTATGCGGGGCGCACGATGGAATATGGTTCGGCGCGCCAGATTTTTTATCAACCTAGTCATCCTTATTCCATCGGATTGCTGAACGCAGTTCCTCGTCTGGACGCCGAAGAAGAGACATTGGCGACGATCCCCGGCAATCCGCCCAATTTGCAGCGCTTGCCGAAAGGATGTCCGTTTCAGCCCCGTTGCCCTTATGCCATGGATGTATGCCACAACACGCCGGCGCTGATGCCCTTTGATGACGGTCGCCTGCGCGCCTGCTTCAGAGCGGTCGAGGAGGTGCTATGAACAATTCTTCGGGAAAAACGGCACTGCTGGAAGTCGCCGATCTGAAAGTACATTTCAACATCAGAGATGAAAAACAATGGTTTTGGCAACCGGCTAAAACATTGAAAGCGGTGGATGGCGTCACGTTCCGGTTGCAAGAAGGGGAAACGCTCGGCGTGGTGGGCGAGTCCGGCTGCGGCAAATCCACCCTGGCTCGGGCGATTATCGGACTGGTTGAAGCCACTGGGGGGAAGGTGACCTGGCTGGGGAAAGATTTGCTGGGTATGGATCACCGGGAATGGCATAAGGCGCGTAGCGATATCCAGATGATTTTTCAGGACCCGTTGGCTTCGCTGAATCCGCGAATGACCATCGGTGAAATTATTGCCGAGCCGTTGAAAACTTATCACCCGGAATTGACGCGTCAGGCAGTAAAAGATCGCGTTAAAGAAATGATGCTTAAAGTCGGGTTACTGCCTAACCTGATTAACCGCTATCCCCATGAGTTTTCGGGCGGGCAGTGTCAGCGTATTGGTATTGCACGCGCGCTGATTCTGGAACCGAAACTGGTTATCTGTGACGAGCCGGTTTCAGCATTGGATGTGTCTATTCAGGCACAGGTAGTGAACTTGTTGAAGCAGTTACAGCGCGAGATGCGGCTGTCGCTGATTTTTATCGCACATGATTTGTCGGTGGTGAAGCACATATCCGATCGGGTGCTGGTGATGTATCTGGGGCATGCGGTGGAGTTGGGAACCTATCGCCAGGTTTACCATAATCCTCAACATCCCTATACGCGGGCGCTGATGTCGGCCGTGCCGATCCCTGACCCTGATAAAGAAGCAAACAAACAGATACAGTTGCTGGAAGGGGAACTGCCTTCCCCGATCAATCCGCCGTCGGGGTGTGTATTCTGCACGCGTTGCCCCATCGCCGGACCGGAATGTTCAAAAACCAGACCCGTTCTGGAGGGCAGCTTTTCTCACGCTGTATCCTGCTTGAAGGTTGATCCACAGGCGTTGCTGTCGGTAGAAGCAGAGAACTGAATGTTGAACGTCCCTTGCGAGGGACGTCTTTTTTTGGCGTGACGAGGTAATGACTTATTCTTTCCACAGGATATGGCAGAGTTTGTGGTTTTTTTCCCGGCAAATCAGTACGCGGGCGAAAATATCGGTGATGTCTGCGCCTTCCTGTTCGGCGAGTCCAATCACCACTTCAGCGAAAAAGTCAGGGTTCAGATCGAAATCAACGTGTTCGGCCCAGTCTTCAGCCGGATCGAATAGCTCGGCGCCGCCTCGCTCCTCGAATTGCAGGTTAAAAAGCAGAATATCTGCCGGATCGAGGTTATCTGCGGCCAGTTCCAGAAAAATGTCATAAGCCTGTTCCAACGCTTCGTCTTCGGTAAGACGATTATTCAAGTCCATAAAAGCTATTCCAGTTGATACGTAATCGCGTCATTAGAACACGGCAAAAGCCGTATTTATAGCAGGGGGCTGAAAAAGTAAAACAGCCGCTCGACAATTCGCTGCCAGTAAGGGCGGGTTTGCCATTGGGACTCGTTCAGTAAGGTGGAACGAGCGATATAGTCTTCCTGTACATGGGCCAGGTCGCCGCCAAAACCGGCATCATCAATGACCAGCGTAATTTCAAAGTTCAGCCACAGGCTACGCATGTCGAGATTCACGGTGCCGATCAGACTTAACTGACCATCGACCAGTACACTCTTGGTGTGCAACAGCCCGTCTTTGAACTGGTAAATTTTCACACCAGCGTCCAGCAGTTCGGTAAAGAAAGCGCGACAGGCCCAGCCTACCAGCACCGAGTCATTTTTGTAGGGCACAATGATACTGACATCCACACCGCGCTGCGCGGCGGTACAGATGGCGTGCAGCAGGTCGTCGCTGGGCACGAAGTAGGGGGTGGTCATGATCAGTTGATTGCGTGCGGAATAGACTGAGGTTAACAGCGCCTGATGAATCATCTCCTCCGGGTATCCCGGCCCGGAAGCAATCACTTGAATGGTGTGACCGCTCTCCTGTTCAAACGGCATCATGTTGACGTCAGGGGGCGGAGGCAAAAGACGTTTGCCCGTCTCCATTTCCCAGTCACAGCAGTAGATAATACCCAGCGTCGTCGCCACTGGACCTTCTATCCGCGCCATCAGATCAACCCATTGGCCGACACCGGCGTCCTGCTTAAAAAAGCGCGGATCGACCATATTCATGCTGCCGGTGTAGGCGATACGGTTATCGATCAGGATAATTTTACGATGCTGGCGCAAATCCATACGCCGCAGGAAGGCGCGGAATAAGTTGACCTTCAATGCCTCCACCACTTTGATCCCGGCGGTACGCATCAGTTCAGGGTGTCGATTGCGGAAGAAGTAAACACTGCCTGCCGAGTCGAGTAAGATGCGACAATTCACGCCGCGACGAGCGGCTGCAATCAGCGCGCTGGTGATGGGGTCGACCAATCCGCCGGGTTGCCAGATATAAAACACCATCTCAATGTTGTTGCGGGCCAGATTGATATCACGTAGCAGCGCCTTGATGGTGTCATCAAAGGTAGTGAGCAGTTGCAACTGGTTGCCTTTGACGCCGCCAACACCCTGACGCCGTTCACACAGTTGAAATAATGCACTGGCGACTTCGCTGTTTTCCGTGGCGAAAATTCGCCGATACTCCTTCAACTCGCGCAACCATTTTGCCGTGGAGGGCCACATTCTGCTGGCGCGTTCTGCCCGGCGCTTACCCAAATGCAATTCACCAAAGGAGAGATAAGCAACAATACCGACAAGTGGCAGGATATAAATGACCAGCAACCAGGCCATGGCTGACGGCACCGTCCGGCGTTTCATCAGAATACGCAGCGTGACACCCGCGATCAGCAACCAGTAACTGAAAACAAGCAACCAACTTATTACGGTATAAAATGTTGTCATAATGGCGTAACAGGTTCCTTACATAAATTATTGATAAAGTGTACGCATAGTTTTATGAAAGGGGAAACGCCTTTACTCTGAATAAAATAGCGCGTTTTTCGGTTTGCCTATTCGGAAAAATTTGAATGTTGTTTGGCGCGTGATAGGAAAGAACTATACTGTTTAGCGTCAGTTGCCGGAAGAAGGGTGACACGCATGAAACGTAGTCGGAATGAAGTGAGCCGTTGGCGGATGTTGCGCCAGTCCCAGCGTCGGAGAATCCGCTGGCTGGAGGCGCAATCGAGAACTTATCGCCATGTTCATTACGCCCGCTATTTGCAACAAAAGCATCAGCGGCGGGCATTGTTATATGCACTGACTTATGGATGGTGATTGCCTGGAAAATGCGAGTTGCAGAAAGCCAACGCTTCTGCAACTCTTCTTCGCGATATCAGGATAACGCGGGCAGTAATGTGCTATCGGTTTCTTGGGATGGTGTTTGTTCGTCGCAGGGCAACTGAAACAGAGAAACGCTCGCACTGAGTTGCTCGGTTTGCGCCAGCAGGGATGAGAATGTCGATGCCGAGGTTTCAACCTGATCCGCATTCCGTCGAACGCTGTCATTTAGCGTGCTGATGCGGTTGGTAACCTCATGAATACTCTGGCTTTGCTGGTGCGATATTTCCGATATTTCGTTTAAAAACGTACTGGTGCCTTTCGCGGCATGAATAATTTCCTGTAGGCTGTCATTCAGTTTTTTTACCAACAGGGTGCCGGATTCAACGCTGCGGTCTGAATCCCGGATGAGCGCATTAATATTTTGCGCCGAATGACTGCTTTGTGACGCCAGCGTGCCCACTTCGCGGGCGACCACGGAAAAACCGCGTCCCATCTCGCCAGCGTGAGCGGCTTCAATCGCCGCGTTCAAGGACAGAATATGTGTCTGAAAGGCGACATTTTCAATCATGCCGATCGCTTCCGTCATTTCCCGTGTTCTGCCTGTGATGTCCGACATGGCCGCTTTGACTTCATCCATCATGGTTTCACCCTGAAGCGCGATATCGCTGGCATCGTTGGCATGCAAGCTGGCCTGATGAGTATGATCGGCGTTTTGTTCGAGGTGCTGGCTCAACTGAATAATATGCTCTGTCGTGGCTTTCAACTCCTGGGACTGCTTGATGACCTGTTCGGATAGCGCCTGATTGTCCAGGGCGACCTTATCAACCTGGCTCAGCATAGTGTCCACGCTCTGGCGGACGCGGTTAATCAGCTCAACCAGTCCATCTTGCATTTGGATAACGCTGCCATGTAATTGGTTTATCTCCCGCGTGCCGGATTTATCCAGAGGGATGGATTGCGACAGATCGCCTGCCGCGATGTGTTGAAGATGTTGAATAATACGTGTCAGCGGACGAATGATAATACGGTTCACACCTAACCAGACGGTGATGGCGACCCCCAGCAAGACGCTCAGCACAACAATGAATATCAACTGTGCGCGATCAAGGGACGCCAGAAATTGTTGTCCGTGCTGTTTCTGTGATGCGTCGTTGCTTTGCAAATAGCTTGAGTATTTTTGGGTGAAATCGTTTTGATACGCCTGAATGGGAATGGCAAAGAAAATATCGATACTGTTGGTGGTTTTTATGCCCTGGGCCAATTCAACCAGCCCGTTATATAGCAGGTTATAGCTATTTTTCAGTTCATTCAGCGTCTGTGCATCAGCAAGGTCAGTCGAGGACTTTTCCAGTAATTGATAATTTGCCTGCGCCTGCGTCAATGACTCCTCGGCTTCATCCATCAGACTATGCCAACTGCCTTCTGAACCCGTTTCTTTATCTACCAGCAGGTAAATGCCGGCGCGGTTCAATTTGTCACTGGCATTCATCACGGCCATTCGGGTTTTATCCATCAGCGCCTGTTGTTGGCGCAGGTTTTCATTGGCGGAAATATCTGATTTAACCTGCGTCATGGTTCGGGAAAGAATGCTTACCGAAACCAGTTGCAATAAAGAAAATAGCCCGATGACGAGCAGTAAACCGGAAAGGATACCCAACCGACGGCGACGGTTTTTCCTCAGGATGCCAATATGTGAAGTAATGGACGTTAACATGTAGTTTGGCTCTCTACTAAAAAATAGCTTTCAAACTATCATGGCCAAATGACTAAAATATTTCAGCTTTTAGCAAGAGAAGGGGGAGGGGCAAGCTTACGTAATTTGATGGCGGCACTCCCTCCTCCGCCAGCAATGAAAGGTATCATGGCTATCGCGGGGCAAGCAGGTGATAGCCATGTTCCAGCCGGAAATCAAAATACTTTTTTAAAGGGTTTGACCAGTACGTGGCGGTAAACCCCCGCCGCAATGTAGGGGTCGGCTTCGGCCCATGATTTCGCATCGTCCAGAGAATCGAATTCCGCAATGACCACGGAACCGGTAAAGCCAGCCTCTCCGGGGTTTTCACTGTCTACTGCCGGTGTCGGACCCGCGGTCAGCAACCGCCCCTGATCGTGTAATTGCTTAAGACGGGCGAGATGATCGGGCCTTGACGCCAGACGTTTCTCCAGCGAATCGATGTTATCTTCAGCATAAACAACATAGAGCATAAAAAACCTCACAAACAGGAAAGTGAAACGGAGAGATGAATCAGCATACGTGATGATAATATCAGGACAAGCATATCGTTATGCAAGCGGAGCAGAGATGCTCGTTCACCCTGAATTTGTTTTTTTAACAATTGCCCGGGTTGTTATTGAACATGATTGCTATTTGCATTTAAACTTGAGCGGCATAAGAGGATAAAGACATACGATGCCGCAAACAACGTTTCTCGTTACCCGCCGTTATTCATGGCCATTTTTACTTTCAGTGAGCATCCACGGTTTGCTGATTGCAGCCTTGCTGTACACGTCATTCAATAATGCTATTGAACTGCCTCAGGAATCTAAACCTATCAGTGTGGTGATGGTAAATCCGGCTGCTTTTGAAGCAGCACCGGCAGCAAAACCGGCTCCTGTTGAACCGGAACCGGAACCGACGTCTGAACCTGTATCGGAGCCGGAGCCGGAGCCAGAACCGATACCGGAGCCGGTCCCCTTGCCGGAACCCAAGCCTCAACCGAAACCCAAGCCGAAACCGAAACCGAAACCGGTGAAAAAGGCCGAGGAACCGAAACCCGTCAAGCGTGAACGCGTCGTTGAGAAACAACCGCCTTCTCCATTTACCAGTGAAACGCCGGTCCGCAGTGTCGATAATGCGCCTGTCCAGCAGGCGCCAACGCCTTCGGCGAGCGCTCAGTCTACCGGCCCCAGGCCGCTGAACCGCGCTCAGCCACAGTATCCGGCTCGCGCCTTTGCGTTGCGGGTGGAGGGCAGGGTGAAAATGCAATTTGACGTCAATGGTTCCGGCCGGGTTGACAACGTTCGAGTGCTCTCCGCACAACCGCGTAATATGTTTGAACGCGAGATTAAGCAGGTCATGAGGAAATGGCGTTATGAAGCCAATAAACCCGGTAAAGATCTGGTAGTCACGTTCGTCTTTAGAATTGATGGCGGGGCAGCTATTGAGTAATGGCGTCTAAAAGAGTCATTCACAAAAAGAGCCGCTCAGCGGCTCTTTTTGTATGTTATCTGACGGAGGATGCGCAATGGGTTGAGTGGGGGTTCACGCCTCACCTGGATTAAAGTTGCTTTTGCCAACGGGGAGTTCGCGCGGGCGTCCTTCTTCATCAACCGCGACATAAGTAAACAGTGCTTCCGTGGCCCGATAACGTTGACCGATGGGTTCTGATGACACTTTTTTCACCCACACTTCAATATTGACGTTAATGGAACTACGACCGGTATGCAGGCAACGGGCGTAGCAACACACCACATCGCCAACCGCCACCGGCTTTAAGAACGACATACCGTCCACCCGGACTGTCACCACACGACCTTCCGCAATCTCTTTTGCTAAAATGGCGCCGCCAATGTCCATCTGTGACATCAGCCAACCGCCGAAAATATCCCCGTTCGCATTGGTGTCCGCAGGCATTGCCAGCGTACGAAGGACTAATTCTCCATGGGGTAACACGTCTTGTTTGCTCATTACGGTATCAATCAGTTTGGTTGAATTATAAAGTCACTGCGTGTTTATCAGGCTGGCACGGTTAATGCCCGTTTTCCTGTTCCTTTGACTTTTGCTCGTCACTGGGTAAGTGCCGGTAAATATAAATGCCGCAGATCAAAGTAAACAGTAGGGTGAATCCTGTCAGGCCGAAGACCTTAAAATTAACCCACACACTTTGTGGCATCCAGAACGCAATATAAATGTTTAGTAATCCACATGCCAGAAAGAACATAGCCCAGGAGAAGTTGAGTTTTCCCCACACTGCATGCGGCAGGGTTAGCTCTTTGCCCAGCATTCTCTGGATCAGCGTTTTCTTCATGACGAACTGACTCACCAACAGCGCGATAGCAAACATGGCATAAATAATGGTGACCTTCCATTTAATGAACTGATCGTTATGAAATACCAGGGTCAACGTTCCGAAAATAGCGACCATTACAAAAGTGGCCAGCATCATTTTTTCTACTTTCCGGTACACAAACCAGGTTACGACCAGCGCCAACGCGGTAGCCGCGATCAGGGCGCCGGAGGCGATATAGATGTCGTACAGTTTGTAAACAACAAAAAAAACGACCAGTGGAAGAAAATCAAGAAGCTGCTTCATTATGTCAATCCGTCACTTAACAATTAATTGGTGATGACCAGAAGGCCATCTGATAACCAAGACATTATCCTTTATTGTGGTGCACTGTTCCCGAGATATCGTAATAATTTGCAGAAAATTACGATTGGGCACTTTCTGCCGCCATGGGCGGCAAAGGGGAAAAGCGTGCCGCAAAGTGTGCGGCACGCCGTTATATCAAGAACGCAGCAGCATATAAAGACGGAACAGGTAGATCAGCAAAACCGCGGAAACCAGATTGCTCAGACCATTCAAGATCACGGCCGTTACGGTGGGAGACAGCATGTGCAGTTTGGTTACCAACAGCAAAATGGCAATTTTGGTCAATAGCCAAAAGATCACCGCCGGCGCGGTGACTTTAAAGTTACTGTAGGCAAGCCTGGCGCTGATTTTAACAGCACTGAATACGCCGCGCTTCTCCGTTACGGCAATCACCGGCGATAAGCTCAGGGCGACGGCCAGCAGGACGCCGGGGATGACTAAAAACAACATACCGAGCTGAATCAGCAGCGTGCAGAGAAGAATCAACAGGAACAGCCGGGGTAAAACCGGCGCGGAAGCGCCAATGGCGCGTAATGCGCTGGTGCGGTCCCCTGCGGACACCATCTGAATCAACATCAGAATACCGCCGGTAAGCAAGGCGTTACCGATTAGGGCTGAGAATGTGCCCGCTGCCGACATTTTCAGCAGTACGCGCTGTTGTTCCGGCGTCATTTGCTGGATTAAATCCATCATCCCCAGTTCCACAGAGGAAGACAGGTCGCTGCTTGTATTTTGTAGGATCTGTAGATCTTCATTACCTGGGGACATAGCATGATTCATGATGACAGTAATGAACGCGGTCAGCAGCGCCATCAGTAGAATGCTGATGAACTGATTGCGTGTAAAATTCATTGTGTCACGGTACAAAGTGTTAGCCGTGATAGGCATGCAAACTCCTTGAGGAAAAATGATCAATCGGTTTTAGCCGCTGATTGTACCCTGTTACGCTATCCTGTGGCACCCCGTCCGCCCGGTGACAGAGTCATTTAATTGTCACTCTTTGGTTTGAATTTCAGACGTCGCCGTCAATGGCGGTAATCCGTAATGCATCCGCGCACGATCGCAAGCCTCGTTGCGCTGGCCATTGTCCCCGGACTGCATGAACTCACGACAAGGCGAAGGGCGATGAGTGTAAATGGAACACCGGACGGATTCGCCAATATCTCCTTCTAATGCCGTGCAACGAGGTTGTTTGCTATTGGTTCCCGCCATGCAGCGTAGAAAAGGGGAAAGCGGTTCGGTGAGCAGCACAGGGACAGAACCTCCGCCATCGTTGGCTTCGGCCCAGTAAAAAGACACCCTGAAATAAGCGCAACAGGCGCCGCAGTGCATGCAGATGTTATCACTCATTTGGTTTTACCACCGCTGTTGACCGGTATTGAATCCTATTAGAAAGAGTAAAAATTTACCCCTTAAACGGGATTATAGGCAGTGTCATTTGCCTGAAGCGCATTTAATGGGTTTATGTCGGTTTTTGATGTGGATCAATTCTTTCTTTTTTAATGGCTTATCGATAATTGATGTGTATTGTTTTTTGCAAAAAACCTTTGAAAGATGTGATCTGGCTTAAAACAAGAATGCCTGCGGAGAGGTATATTTCGCTCGCATTTTTAAACCATATAAAGGGAGTGGATAATGAAAAAGGCGTCTTTCTTATTACTGGCAGCGGCATTGGTGCCATCATTCGTACAGGCACACCAAGCGGGTGATTTCATTGTTCGTGGCGGAACAGCAACGGTTCGCCCGGTGGAAGGGTCTGATAACGTGATGGGTAGCCTGGGTTCGTTCAAGGTCGATAACAACACGCAGTTAGGTTTAACATTTAGTTATATGGTCACCGACAACATCGGTGTAGAGCTGCTGGCCGCCACGCCCTTCACCCATAAGGTCGGGTTAGACAGCGTGGGGGGCACTATTGCGGAAGTCAGTCACTTGCCGCCGTCGCTGGTCGCACAGTATTACTTCGGTGAAAAAGCAGACAAGCTTCGTCCTTATCTTGGGGTCGGGGTGAACTACACCATGTTTTATGATGAAAAATTCAATCAAAGAGGTAAAAATGCGGGCTTGAGCGATCTGAGCCTGAAAAATTCTTGGGGGCTGGCTGCTCAGGCGGGGCTGGATTATGACCTGGATGAAAACTGGTTGCTGAATATGTCTCTCTGGTGGATGGATATTGATACGGATGTGAAATTCAAAGCCGGGAGCGAGCAGCAAATCGTAAGCACCCGTTTGGACCCGTGGGTATTTATGTTCGGTGTTGGGTATCGGTTCTGATCTTAATGAAATGGCAACATGCCTGTTTTTTTAGTTGCTGCCATCATCATTATTTATGGTGCGATAAAAAAAAACGGCGGTTAAAAATCCGCCGTTTTTTAATGCTTTCGACTTACGAACGCGTCGCGGCTTTCATCTCGCTGACAAACGTGTGCAACTGACTCAGCATTTCAACGGGCTGATGCTGATATTTTTCAATGATTCGCACAATGGCGGAGCCGGAAATGGCGCCTGCCGCACCTGTCGAGAGTGATTCACGCACCTGTGATGGTTCAGAAATCCCGAATCCCTGAAGGGGAGGCGCGGCATGATACTCGCGCAATTTGGCCACAAGGTGATGCAGTGGCAATTGAGCGCGCTTTTCCGTACCGGTAACCCCTGCGCGGGACAACAGATAGGTATAGCCCCGTCCGTACGAGGCAACTTCGCGCAGCAGATCGTCATCGGCGTTAGGCGGGCAGATAAAGATCGGCGCGATACCGTGACGTTGAGCCGCCGCGCGGAAAGGGGAGGACTCTTCCACCGGGACATCGGCAACCAGAACGGAATCAACGCCAACGTCCGCGCAGCGTTGATAGAACGCGTCAATACCGTTACTGAACACCAGATTGGCGTACATCAGCAGGCCAATAGGCACATCCGGGTATTTCTGCCGGATAGCCGCCAGCATTTCAAAACAGTGGCCGGGCGTTACACCGGCTGCAAACGCGCGGAGTGTAGCATCCTGAATGGTTGGGCCGTCCGCCAGCGGGTCCGAAAACGGGACGCCCAGTTCCAACGCATCAGCGCCGGCGGCAATCAACGTATCGACAATCTTCAATGATTGCTCGGGAGAGGGGTCGCCAAGCGTGACAAAGGGGACAAAGGCGCCTTCTTTTTTATCAGCCAGGCGTTTGAATAGATGTTGGTAGCGCGCCATTAAATTTCTCCCCGGTCTTTCAGAATATCGTGAACGGTAAATATGTCTTTGTCACCGCGGCCAGACAGGTTGACCACCAGTATTTGCGCTTTCTTCGGATCTTCCTTGATCATCTTGAGCGCGTAGGCCAGCGCGTGGGATGACTCCAGCGCCGGAATAATCCCTTCGTGACGGGAAAGCGCTTTGAAAGCGTCCAGCGCTTCGTCATCGGTGATCGAAACGTAATCCGCGCGGCCAATACTGTTCAGGTAAGCGTGCTGCGGCCCGACGGAAGGGAAATCCAGACCGGCGGACAAGGAGTAGGATTCTTCAATCTGCCCGTCAGTGGTTTGCATCATGGGCGATTTCATACCAAAGTAGATACCCACGCGGCCATGTTTCAACGGTGCGCCGTGCTGTCCCGTCTCTATGCCCAGCCCGGCCGGTTCGACACCAATCAGGCGAACTGCGGTTTCATCAATGAAGTCGGCAAACATGCCGATGGCGTTGGAGCCGCCCCCCACGCACGCCAGAACCGCATCCGGCAGGCGGCCTTCTTTTTCCAGCATCTGGGCTTTGGTTTCTTCACCGATCATGCGCTGGAACTCGCGTACAATCGTCGGGTAGGGATGTGGCCCAGCCGCGGTGCCCAGCAGATAATGCGCATTTTCGTAGCTGCCGGACCAATCGCGCAGCGCTTCGTTGCAGGCGTCTTTCAGGGTGGAAGAGCCGCTGTGTACGGGGATCACTTCCGCCCCCATCAAGCGCATGCGGAAAACGTTCGGCGATTGGCGTTCAACGTCTTTGGCGCCCATGTAGACGCGACATTTCAGCCCCAGCAGGGCGCAGGCCAGCGCGGTGGCGACACCATGCTGACCGGCGCCGGTTTCGGCGATGATTTCGCTTTTTCCCATCCGTTTGGCCAACAGCGCCTGACCGAGAACCTGGTTGGTTTTGTGCGCGCCGCCGTGCAACAGATCCTCTCGTTTCAGGTATAGTTTGGTGCGCGAGCCGACCGTCAGATTTTTACATAAGGTCAATGCCGTTGGACGCCCCGCATAATTCTTCAGCAGGTCGAGAAATTCAGCTTGGAAATCAGGATCTTGCTGAGCGCTGACAAAGGCTTCCTCCAGTTGGCGCAGTGCCGGGATGAGGATCTGCGGAACATACCGTCCGCCGAATTCACCAAAGTAAGGATTAAGTAACGTCATAATATTCCTGTCTTTTATTCGTTTAACCGTGAGCGGTGTTGCGGGTTTATACCGTGCGCAGCGCCTTAAACACCGCCGAAATTTTATTGGGATCTTTCTGCCCGGGCTGACTTTCCACGCCAGAATTAAAATCCAGCCCCATTGCGCCGAGTTGCGCCGCTCGCGTACAGTTTTCGGGATTCAAACCGCCGGCCAGCATGACATTGTCCAGTGAATGCCCCTCAAGCACTGACCAGTCAAACGCTTGACCGCTGCCGCCCTGAGCGTTGTCCAGTAAATAGCGATCGACATGCAACTGGTCGAGAGGGGGAAACGCCCCTTTAATACTCAACGCCTTCCAGATTTGGCAAGACGCGGGCAACCGCTGACGAAGTTGTGAGATGGTTTGTTGGCTTTCCTGCCCGTGTAGCTGAACGGCCGCTAATCCAAGTTGTCCGGCGATGTTGGCAATCTCGTCAACGGGCGCATCGCGGAACACGCCAACATAGCGAAGCGGAGCCCCTGCGATCACGGTTTCCGCCTGTGCCGGATCAATACGGCGTGGAGAGGCGTCCACAAAAATCAGACCGCCGTACAGCGCACCGCTACGATAAGCCGCCAGCGCGTCTTCTGGACGGGTGAGTCCACAGACTTTGTTTTCACCCAAAATGACGCGGCGCACCGCCAGAGTCAGATCGGGTTCGGCCATTAACGAGCTGCCAATCAGGAAACCATTGGCAAACCGGCTCAACTCGCGGATTTGCCCATAACGATTAATGCCTGACTCGCTGATAACGGTCACGCCAGAAGGCAGGCGCGGCGCCAGCGTCCGGGTACGATTGAGATCGATAGACAAATCGCGCAAATCGCGGTTGTTGATCCCCACCACACGGGCTTCCAACTTGATCGCCCGCTGTAATTCTTCTTCATTGCTGACTTCGGTCAAGATGCCCAATTTCAGACTGTGGGCGATGTCGGACAACTGTCGATACTGCGCATCATCAAGCACCGATAGCATCAGCAGGATCGCATCCGCCTGATAGTAGCGCGCCAGAAAAATCTGATAGGGTGAAATGATGAAATCTTTGCACAGTACCGGTTGCGGCACCGCTGCGCTGACCTGCGGCAGAAACGCGAAATCCCCCTGAAAGTATTTCTCATCGGTCAGCACGGAAATGGCCGAGGCATAGTCCTGATAAACCTGTGCGATGGCGCCGGGGTCGAAATCCTCACGGATCAATCCCTTTGACGGCG
Organism: Brenneria rubrifaciens; assembly: GCF_005484945.1. Taxonomy (NCBI): domain Bacteria; kingdom Pseudomonadati; phylum Pseudomonadota; class Gammaproteobacteria; order Enterobacterales; family Pectobacteriaceae; genus Brenneria; species Brenneria rubrifaciens. The sequence continues at coordinate 1,940,247 of NZ_CP034035.1, read as the reverse complement.
AGGCTTTTTTGCACTCCAGAATAAACGCCGGTTTACTCTGTTGCAGCGCCCGATAAAAATCACGCTGACTTGGCACGATCTCGTGTTGAAAGGTAGACAGCGGCTGTTTTTGCTGACGCGCTTCAACCCATAAGGCTTTATCACGCACGATTTTACCCAGAATCGTTTTACTCAGAAGCGTTTCCTGCATGGCTGCTTTATCCTCTGGCGGACAGGTCGATAACACGCTGATAAGCTTGTCCGCTCTGCATGACTTCTAATGCCTGTTGCGCATTCTGACGCAGATCCTCTTGTCCGAACAACCGCATTAATAGTGCGACGTTGGCGGCAACGGCGGCGCCATGCGCGCGCTCGCCTTTACCTTGTAGCAGAGATGTCAGAATATCACGGTTCTCTTCAGGCGTTCCGCCCTGCAATGACGATAGCGGATAACTATCCAAACCGAAATCCTTGTGCGTCAGTTGGTAAGTTTCAATCTGGCCGTTATTCAGCTCGGCAACCTGCGTGGGCGCATGGACGGCGACTTCATCCATCCCCCCGCCGTGAACCACGGCGGCGCGTCGATAGCCCAGCATACGCAGCGTTTCCGCGATGGGCCGAATCAGTTCCGGGCGATAAACCCCAATCAGCGCCAGCGGAGGCCGGGCCGGATTGACCAGGGGGCCCAGCACGTTAAACACCGTGCGGGTTTTCAACTGCTGGCGCACTGGCGCCGCATGGCGGAACCCCAGGTGATACTGCGGGGCGAACAGAAAACAGACACCCAAATCATCCAGCGCCTGACGCGCGGTCTGCGCCGGCATGTCAAGTTTAATGCCGAACGCCGCCAGCAGGTCGGATGACCCTGAACGGCTGGATACGCTGCGATTGCCGTGTTTGGCGACCTTCAGTCCGCAACTGGCTGCGACAAAAGCGCTGGCGGTGGAAATATTAATGCTGTTGGTGCCATCGCCACCGGTGCCGACGATGTCGGCAAACAAATAATCCGGGCGGGGGAACGGCTGGGCATCGGCCAGCAACGCCGCCGCCGCGCCTGCGATTTCATCCGGGTGTTCGCCCCGAACTTTCATACTGATGAGCGCCGCCGCCAGTTGGCCGGCCTCCAGTTCACCGTGAATGATGGCGGTAAACAGATCCTGGCTTTCCTGGCGGCTGAGGGTTTCAGCCCGGTATAATTTTTCCAATGTATCTTGTAATGGACATGTATTTTGCATGATCGCATCTTTCCTTAAGCCAAAGCCCAGTCCAGCGTTTGTTCGAGCAGACGCGCGCCGTGGGTGGTTAAAATTGATTCAGGGTGAAATTGGAAACCGCAAACGCGGTCCGCATCATTGCGCACGGCCATGACCATGTCGTTAAAGCGGGCGTTGACGGTTAGCGTGGCGGGGATCTTGCTGCCAACCAGCGAGTGATAACGGGCGACCGGCAGGGGAGATGGCAGGCCGTTAAACATGCCGGAACCATCATGTTCGATAGCGGAAGCTTTGCCATGCAGGATTTCGCCCGCTTGACCGACATGACCGCCGTAGGCTTCAACGATGGCCTGATGACCGAGACAGATGCCGATAATCGGTAATTTGCCGCGCAGATGCTGCAGCAACTGCGGCATACAGCCGGCAGCCGCCGGGGTGCCGGGGCCGGGGGAAAGCACCAGGACGGGGTTTTCCATGTGCTGCAAGTGCTGAATAATCACATCGGCAGGTATCCGGTTACGGTAAATCACCACGTTGTGTTGGCTTGCGCGCAACTGATCCACCAGATTGTAGGTGAATGAGTCAATATTATCGAGTAGTAGGATATCGGCCATCAGAACATCTCCTTTGCATTGTGCGCGCTGGCAATGGCCCGCAGTACCGCCCGGGCCTTATTACGGGTTTCATCGGCTTCCGCCTGTGGATCCGAGTCCAGAACGACCCCGGCGCCCGCCTGAACCGTGGCGATGCCATCTTCAACATAGGCGGATCGGATAACGATACAGGTATCGAGATCGCCATGCGCCGTGAAATACCCCACCGCGCCGCCATAGCTGCCGCGGCGGCTTTTCTCGCTCTCGGCGATAAGCTGCATGGCGCGGACTTTCGGCGCGCCGCTCAGCGTTCCCATGTTCATGCAGGCGCGGTAGGCGTGCAGCACGTCCAAATCTTCCCGTAGCCGACCGACCACGCGGGAAACCAGATGCATGACGAAAGAATAGCGGTCGACTTTGGTCAGGTCGGCGACATAACGGCTGCCTGGCTCGCAGATTCGCGCCAGATCGTTGCGCGCCAGATCAACCAGCATCAGGTGTTCCGCCAACTCTTTATGATCGGTGCGCATTTCCAGTTCGATACGGCTGTCGAGATCGCGATCCAACGCGCCATCCGCTCGGCGACCGCGGGGGCGTGTGCCGGCAATCGGGTAAATTTCGATCTGCCGGCTGTCCGCATCGTATTTCAATGAGCTTTCCGGCGAGGCGCCGAATAGCGTGAAATCCTGATCCTGCATGAAAAACATATACGGACTGGGATTATTGTCTTTCAGCGTCTGGTAGGCCACCAACGGCGAGGGGCAGGGCAGAGAGAAGCGGCGCGAAGGCACCACCTGGAAAATCTCGCCAAGGCGAATAGCCTGTTGCATCTGGCTGACCACTTCACCAAAGGCTTCATCGCTCTGATTGCAGTTTAGCGCCATACTTTCGATTGATTGGCGCGGCAGCGCGGGTGCCGGTTGAGTCAACTGCTGCTGCAACTGTTGCAAACGGTGTTGCAGCCGCTGCCGCTCGGCGTTATCCGGCGTAAACAAGCTGGCTTGCAGTTTGGTGACCTGTTTTTGATGGTCGAGAATCAATAATGTTTCCGCCAGATAGAAGCAGAAATCCGGGCAGCGTTGTTGCTGACTCAACGCCGGCAGTGATTCAAAGCCGGCGACCAAGTCATAAGCGAACAGTCCGCCGAGAAACATGGCTTCACGCTCATCTTTCGGGCTGTCCACCAGCGTCAGAATTTGCCGCAAAGCGTCAAAGACGGACAGTGAACGCAGGCGGGCATCTTCATCCTGAAGCGTATCCGCCTCGGGGAATGTCAGTTCGCGCCCATTCGGACGAAGTTCGTTGATGACCTCGGCTGGCAGCGCGGCGTCCAGCAAGGGGAGCAGGCCCGCGCCGTTTGCCGTCAGCGCCTGTACGGAAACCTGCGGGCCCAGTGCGGTGATACGCAGTGCGCTATCGACGATCAGCAGGCTTTGTAGATTTTCTTTGCTGTCAATTTCTGCGGATTCCAGCAGCAGCGTCGACGGCCTGGCGCCGCACAGTTGATGGAAGATCGCGCTTGGATCGCTGCGGTAGACGGCCTCAGCGCGCAGCAGTTCAAGTTTTGGTTTTGTTGTTGGCATTTATTGCTGTCCCTATTATTTTGTCCAAAAGAAAAGCCCGCTGGGTAAGCGGGCCTGAGAATATCTGCATGTTGTAATAACAGCTATGCGTGATTACTCCACCCGCGACAGGGAAGAGCGCCACCAACCACGTTTCGTCATTTGTTGCATCTGCATCGCCATTATCATCTTCTCACTATCGGTGTGCCGAACTTGTGTACTAGTTAACTAGTCCGCGTAGCAAAAGTCAACAACTGGAATAAGATTATTTAATCGGACCTGAAAGTGGTCCGGTTAACGCCGCACCAAGCGGTGGGGAAACGAATCTTATTTACCCTTTTGGGTGGGTTAATGGCATCATGCCGCTTTGTTGCCAACGTTTTACGCCTGCTTAAACGGGTGACGAACGTACATTGCCAGTCATGGATAGCGTTGTGCCGGAAGAATATCAATCAATATTGTCGTCATTTCCACTCTACGATCTGCATAGCCATACCACCGCATCGGATGGTCTATTAACGCCTGCCGAACTGGTCGCCCGAGCGGTGGAAAGGCGCGTGAACGTACTGGCTATCACCGATCACGATACCACCGGCGGAGTGGCGGAAGCACGGCGTGCGGTTGAGCAGCAGGGCTTGCCGCTCAGACTGATTTCTGGCGTGGAGATTTCCACGCAGTGGGAAAATCATGAAATTCATATCGTGGGATTGGGCATGGATATCGAACACCCAGCCTTGTGTTCGCTGTTGCAACTACAGGCGCAGTCCCGGCAGGATCGGGCCGAGCAAATCGCTATCCGGCTCGAAAAAGCCCGCGTTTACGATGCGCTGGCCGGGGCGAGTCGCCTGGCCACGGGCGGTCAGATCACCCGCGCGCATTTTGCCCGTTATCTGGTAGAGATTGGCGTGGCGCAGAATATTAACCAGGTATTCAGGAAATATCTGGCGAGGGGGAAAACCGGTTACGTTCCGCCCCAGTGGTGTACAATAAAGCAAGCGATTGATGTCATTCATCAATCTGGTGGCGTTTCGGTACTGGCTCATCCAGGGCGTTACGATTTAACGGCCAAATGGCTGAAACGCCTGTTAACCGAGTTTGCCGGTGACGGCGGGCAGGCGATGGAAATGGCGCAATGCCAGCAGGCGCCCGATGAGCGAACGCAACTGGCGCGCTATGCCAGAGATTTTCACCTGATGGGGTCGCAAGGGTCCGATTTTCATCAGCCTTGCGCCTGGATTGAATTGGGGCGGAATTTGTGGCTGCCTGCCAATGTCGACCCCGTCTGGCAACACCCGGCGCTATCCAACTAGCTGGCCCGGCATCTTCACGCGAATAGCGTGTTGAAATAAACGTGCCTTAAAGTAACAACGATCTAAATTATCACGATCCGCGATTAAGTCCGATTACGCGGAGCGCTGAAGGCGTACACCGGCATTTCAGAAGCACGAGGTAGTTTCATGAGTCAGTTTTTTTATATCCATCCGCAGAATCCACAACCGCGGTTGATTGCGCAATCCGTGGATTTTCTGCATAAAAGCGGCGTCATCGTTTATCCCACCGATTCCGGTTATGCACTGGGGTGCATGCTGGGCGACAAGAGTGCGATGGAGCGTATCTGCCGTATTCGCTCGCTGGATAGCAACCACAATTTCACGCTGATGTGTCGCGATCTGTCTGAACTATCGACCTATGCCTATGTCGATAATGCCGCGTTTCGCCTGATTAAAAACAATACGCCGGGCAACTACACTTTTATTCTTAAAGCGACCAAAGTGGTTCCGCGCCGCCTGATGAACGAAAAGCGCAAGACGATTGGTCTGCGCGTGCCGTCCAACCCCATCGCGCTGTCGTTGCTGGCGGTGCTGAATGAGCCGCTAATGTCCACCATGCTGATGTTACCGGGCAATGATTTTGCCGAATCCGATCCAGAAGCGATTCAGGAAATGCTGGGCAAACAGGTGGATTTGATTATTCACGGCGGTTTTCTGGGACAGCAGCCCACCACGGTTATCGATTTAACCGAATCGTCGCCGCAGATCATTCGTGAAGGCACCGGGGATGTGACACCATTTCGGTAGCCGTTGGTTGAATCGGCATACAAATGACGCGAATCTCTGTATAATCTCGCGAGCGTTTTTTCCTGTAATTGATTATTTTCCGTCATTCGTTGAATTTTAACAGCGAGTTATGACTCCCCCCGACGCCTGGGAAGGCGGCACTCAGAGGTTGCTCAATGAGCGAAAAGCTACAAAAAGTACTGGCGCGCGCAGGTCACGGTTCGCGTCGTGAAATTGAAGGTATCATTCAGGCAGGGCGCGTTAGCGTCGATGGCAAAATTGCCACGTTGGGTGATCGTGTCACCGTGACTAAAGCCACCAAAATCCGTATTGACGGTCATGTGATTTCCGTTAAAGAAACCGAAGAAACGGTGTGCCGCGTGCTTATTTATTACAAACCGGAGGGAGAACTGTGTACGCGCAGCGACCCGGATGGTCGTCCTACCGTCTTTGACCGGTTACCGAAAATCCACGGTTCCCGCTGGGTGGCGGTAGGCCGTCTTGACGTCAACACCTCGGGGTTATTGCTGTTTACCACCGATGGAGAACTGGCCAATCGCCTGATGCATCCCAGCCATGAAGTTGAACGTGAATATGCGGTGCGCGTCTTCGGCGAAATCAATGATGAAAAGATCAAACAGCTCAGCAAAGGCGTGCAGTTGGAGGATGGCCCAGCGTCATTTCGTACTATTCGCTATCAAGGCGGCGAAGGACTTAACCAGTGGTATAACGTGACGCTGACAGAAGGGCGTAACCGTGAGGTTCGCCGCCTGTGGGAAGCGGTCGGCGTTCAAGTCAGCCGCCTGATCCGCGTACGTTACGGCGATATTCAATTGCCTAAAGGTCTGCCGCGGGGCGGTTGGACGGAAATGGCGCTGAACGATCTCAACTACCTGCGCGAACTGGTGCAACTGCCGCCAGAAACCGTGACCAAACTGCCTGTCGAGCGGGAACGTCGTCGGGTTAAAGCGAATCAAATTCGGCGCGCGGTAAAACGTCACAGCCAGATTTCGTCGGCGCCCGCCAGACGATCGTCACCAAAACCAAAGCGTAGCAGGTAACTTCCATCCGTAATTGGGTGTGATCCCTGTGGAGTCAGGGATCACACCTGACGGCGTGTTTACCAATCGATCCCTTGCTGTGCCTTGATCCCCGCTTCAAACGCATGTTTGACCGGACGCATTTCGGTTACCGTATCGGCCATCTCCAGTAAATCCCGGTGGCAGCCGCGTCCGGTGATAATCACCGTTTGGCCGTCAGGGCGATGGTTGAGCGCGTCAACCACCTCATCCAGTTGCAGATAACCATAGCTGATCATGTAAGTCAGCTCATCCAGTACCACCAGATCCAATTGTGGATCGGCGAGCATTCGTTTGCCATGCTGCCAGACTTGTAATGCCGCATCGGTATCGGTCTGGCGATTCTGGGTTTCCCAGGTAAAGCCGGTGGCCATAACCTGAAATTCCACGCCGTGTTTTTGCAGCAGATTTTTCTCGCCGTTTGGCCATTCGCCTTTGATAAACTGAATAACGCCTGCGCGCAAATCATGTCCGACGGCGCGTGTCACCGTACCGAAGGCGGCAGTGGTTTTCCCTTTGCCATTCCCGGTAAAGATGATCAAAATACCGCGTATTTCATTGGCCGCAGCAACACGGGCATCGACGCGTTCTTTAATGCGTTGCTGGCGCTGTTGGTGACGTTCGTCGCTCATGAGGTAATCTCGTCTGGTTTATTTGGCCGGGCCCGCTTTTCTGCCCGGTTGCGCGTCAAAGCATATGCCGGTTTTCCGGCGGCTGTCATCACCCATTAAATAAAGGTATAGCGGCATGATATCCGCCGGGGTTTTCAGTTTGTCCGGGTTTTCTTGCGGGAAAGCGGAAGCGCGCATGGCGGTGCGCGTACCGCCGGGATTGATGCAGTTCACCCGTAAGGGTGTATGGCGATACTCTTCGGCAAGCACCTGCATCATACCCTCGGTCGCAAATTTGGAAACGGAGTAAGCGCCCCAACCAGCCCGGCCCTGTCGCCCCACGCTAGAACTGGTGAAAACCAGCGACGCGCTGGGGGATTTCAGCAGCAGCGGGAGCAAAGCCTGCGTCAGCATAAAGGTCGCATTGACATTGACCTGCATAACCCGATGCCAGGTTTCGACGGACTGTTTCGCCATCGGCACAACGTCCCCGAGTAATCCGGCGTTGTGCAGTACGCCATCCAGATGGGGGATCACCTGAGCCAGTTCGCCCGCAATCTGGAAAAAACGCTCGGAACGGGCGGTTAGCATGTCACAAACAATGATACGCGTTTCCGTCCCTTGCTCCTGCGTGATTTGCTGTTTCACCGCCTGAAGTTTGCTTTCAGTGCGGCCAAGCAGGATAAGACGGGCGCCAAATCGGGCATAGGTGAGGGCGGCTTCACGGCCGATGCCGTCGCCCGCACCGGTCACCAGGATGATGCGTTGTTGCAGCAAGTCGTTTTGAGGCTGGTAGTACACGGGGAATTCCTCTTACCGCGGCGGCGCTGCTGCCGCGTTTCAGATAACAGACCTGCCGGACACCTCGACTGGGCGCTATGTCCTCGCTGTATTGCCTGGGTATCCGGCTGAAAAGACATCCAATCGGGATGAGAATGGAGGAGTTATGCCTTAAATAACGCGTGTTTTCAATGAGAGCGGCGCCATATCTTATGGCGCACCTTCGCAAGCGACATAGAAAAACACGCCTGGCTTTTTTTACCGCGGCTGCGCTAAAAAGCAGCGGTAAGTAAAGCAGCAGTATAAATAACATCGCCATATGGCACGCCATCAGCTAGGTTAGGGGGTAGCATACGGCGCTGACGGCGTCGTTGGTTAGAATAATCAACATCATATTCAACACTCAGTTAATGAGGACGCTATTTGTGGAATTCCTTTTTCAGTATGGTTTATTTCTGGTCAAAGCGCTTACCATCGTGGTGGCGATTGGCGCGGTAGTGATTTTTGCTGTCGGTTTGTCACAGCGCAAGCGCCGGCGCAAAGGTGAGTTGCAGGTGATTGATCTGGGCGAACAGTATCGTGATATGCAGCGGGAAATTCAAAGCGTCTGTATGAGTGACGCTGAACGTAAGCGGTTATCCCGGCAAGAAAAAAAGAAAGAAAAAGCGTTGGCACGGCAGGATAAACAGCGTGCGAAACGCGGTGAAGAGAAAAATGTGAAGCCGCGTCTGTATGTGCTGGATTTTAACGGCAGCATGGATGCCGGCGAGGTAAGCTCGCTGCGTGAAGAGATTTCTGCTGTGCTGGCCGTGGCGAAACCGCAGGACGAAGTGTTGCTGCGTCTGGAAAGTCCGGGCGGCGTGGTACATGGATACGGGCTGGCCGCGTCGCAGTTGCAACGCTTGCGTCAGGGTGGGGTGCGCCTGACGGTCGCCGTTGACAAGGTGGCCGCCAGCGGCGGCTATATGATGGCTTGTGTGGCTGATCGCATTGTCGCCGCGCCGTTTGCCATCGTGGGGTCGATTGGCGTGGTGGCTCAAATTCCTAACTTCAATCGCTTGCTGAAGAACAAGGATATTGACGTCGAATTGCATACCGCAGGTGAGTTCAAACGCACATTAACTTTGTTTGGTGAGAATACGGAAGCCGGGCGGGAAAAATTCCGCGAGGATCTGAACATCACGCATGGGCTATTCAAGCAATTTGTACAGGCGATGCGCCCTTCGCTGGATATTGATTCCGTCGCAACCGGCGAGCACTGGTTTGGTTCTCAGGCTAAAGATCTTGGGCTGGTTGACGCTATTGGCACCAGTGATGATCTGCTGATTGCCGAAATGGAAAATCATGAGGTTCTCTGCGTCCGTTACACGCGGCGTAAACGCCTGCTTGATCGACTGACCGGCAGCGCGGGGGATGCGGTGGAGCGATTGATGCTACGCTGGTGGCAACGCGGAAATAAACCACTGCTCTAAGCGTGGTAGCGCGCATAAAACAGATCGCCCGCGATAATTCGCGGGCGATCTGTTTTTTAATCGATCAGATAATATTTTTCTGACAGCACCTGTGTCAGATGTTTAAACATATTGAAAACGGCCGTGGTTTTCAGCGTGGGTAACCCATTGGCATCAAGAAAAAATTCGCCGCGAAAAATTAGTACGTTATTTTTAGACTCTACGCTTTCAGCGACCATGCCGTGCAAATAATCGTCGTGATTATGAATAATGCCATTGGCTTCGGCCAGCAGTGCGTGACGGGCGATCGGCGATTTTGCTTCTCGTACCAGAGATTCATTGGACATTTGTTCTTAACTCCTGGTTCACAGATGATGTTTCTGGTGAGGAAAAGATTGTACTGCGCGGAACGATGCGATCGCAAATGTACCGAATTTTAGTGACTTGCTTGCCGATCGCGTTAACCAAGAATTGGCTAAAACGCCGTTTCCATGCTAATTAGGTTGCGTGGCGTTATTTATCAGGTAGAGTGTGGGATTTTGTGTCGCCAGTGGAATAATTTCTTTACGCCACGACGGTCTGCGCAGATTTAATGCGGTAACAGACAATATTTTTGTTCTGATAAAATAGAGGGTTGCAGGTGCCGCGTTGAAAAAAAACTTACCCGCGCAGGATAAATCCGCAACGCTGCAATCCTCAATTAATCGAGCATCCGCCCTTGTTTGTTCTGGCTGATGCCCCCAAAAGATCTCTGATTTTCAGAAGAACTAAGCAGGTAAAAGTACATATGGGTAAAGCTCTCGTTATAGTTGAGTCCCCGGCAAAAGCCAAAACGATCAATAAATATCTCGGCAATGACTATGTGGTTAAATCCAGCGTCGGTCATGTACGCGATCTGCCGACCAGTGGCTCAGTCAGTAAAAAGAGCACGGACTCGACCAAAGACAAAACGAAAAAAAGCGTTAAAAAGGATGAAAAATCCGCGTTGGTCAACCGCATGGGGGTCGATCCCTATCATGATTGGAAAGCCCATTACGAGATTTTGCCTGGCAAGGAAAAAGTTGTTTCCGAACTGAAAACGTTGGCGGAAAACGCCGAACACATCTATCTCGCAACCGACCTTGACCGCGAAGGGGAAGCCATTGCCTGGCACCTGCGGGAAATCATTGGTGGCGACGATAAGCGGTTCAGTCGCGTGGTGTTTAACGAAATTACTAAAAACGCCATTCAGCAAGCGTTTCAGAAACCGGATAAGTTAAATATCGACCGAGTAAATGCACAGCAGGCGCGTCGTTTTATGGACCGGGTGGTGGGTTACATGGTTTCTCCGCTGCTGTGGAAAAAGATTGCCCGTGGGTTGTCGGCCGGACGCGTACAGTCCGTCGCGGTGCGTCTAATCGTTGAGCGCGAGCGTGAAATCAAAGCGTTTGTGCCGGAAGAATACTGGGAACTGCACGCCGATTTAATGTCGGGTAATGACAACCAGTTACGAATGCAGGTCACTCATCACCACGACAAGCCGTTCAAGCCGGTTAACAAGGCGCAGACGCAGGCAGCGGTCAGCCTGCTGGAAAAAGCCGACTATGTGGTCGCCGAGCGTGAAGATAAGCCGACCAGCAGCAAACCCGGCGCGCCCTTCATTACCTCGACGCTACAGCAGGCGGCGAGTACCCGTCTGGGTTTTGGCGTGAAAAAGACCATGATGATGGCGCAGCGCCTGTATGAAGCGGGCTACATCACCTATATGCGTACCGACTCGACCAACCTGAGTCAGGATGCGCTAACCATGGCGCGCGAGTACATTGGCGCCGCGTTTGGTAAGCGGTATCTGCCCGATGCGGCCAACCACTACAGCAATAAAGAGAATTCACAGGAAGCGCACGAGGCCATTCGTCCTTCAGACGTGAACGTCTTGGCCGATAGCCTGAAAGATATGGAAGCGGATGCGCAGAAACTGTATCAGCTGATTTGGCGTCAGTTTGTGGCCTGTCAGATGACCCCGGCGCAGTACGATTCCACCACGCTGATTGTTAACGCCGTTGATTATCAACTGCGCGCCAAAGGGCGCACGTTGCGCTTTGACGGCTGGACGAAAGTCATGCCCGCGCTGCGTAAAAATGACGAAGATCGTACGTTGCCAACGGTGGCGGTCGGTGAGCTACTGACATTGCAACAACTGTTGCCGGGACAGCACTTTACCAAGCCACCGGCGCGTTACAGTGATGCGTCGCTGGTGAAAGAGCTGGAAAAACGCGGTATCGGGCGACCTTCCACTTACGCCTCGATCATTTCGACCATTCAGGATCGCGGCTATGTACGGGTGGAAAACCGCCGTTTCTATGCGGAAAAAATGGGTGAGATTGTTACCGATCGGCTGGAAGAAAACTTCCGTGAATTGATGAATTACGACTTCACCGCGCGGATGGAAAGCAGTCTGGACCAGGTGGCAAATAATCAGGCGGAATGGAAAGCGGTTCTGGATGAGTTTTTTGCCGAGTTCAGCAAGCAGTTGGAAACCGCAGAGCAGGACCCGGAAGCAGGCGGTATGCGCCCGAACCAGATGGTGATGACCAGCATCGATTGCCCGACCTGCGCCCGCAAAATGGGCATTCGCACCGCCAGCACAGGGGTTTTCCTCGGTTGTTCCGGGTATGCGCTGCCGCCGAAAGAGCGTTGCAAAACCACGATCAATCTGATCCCTGAAGCGGAAGTGCTGAATGTGCTGGAAGGGGATGAAGCCGAAACCAACGCATTGCGCGCGCGTCGCCGTTGTACTGAATGCGGCACCGCGATGGATAGCTATCTGATTGATAATCATCGTAAGCTGCATGTATGTGGCAATAACCCGGCTTGCGACGGTTATGAGATCGAAGAGGGTGAGTTCCGTATCAAAGGTTACGACGGCCCGATTGTCGAATGCGAAAAATGCGGTTCGGAAATGCACCTTAAAATGGGGCGCTTTGGCAAGTACATGGCCTGTACCAACGACGCTTGCGGCAACACGCGTAAAATTTTGCGCAATGGCGACGTCGCGCCACCGAAAGAAGATCCGGTGCCGTTGCCTGAGTTGCCTTGTGAGAAATCGGACGCGTATTTTGTGTTGCGCGATGGCGCCGCGGGCGTGTTCTTGGCAGCCAATACCTTTCCGAAATCTCGCGAGACGCGCGCCCCGCTGGTGGAGGAATTACAACGCTTCAAAGATCGTTTGCCTGAAAAACTGCGCTATCTGGCCGATGCGCCGGCGGTGGATAAAGACGGCAACAAAACGATGGTGCGTTTTAGCCGCAAGACAAAGCAGCAGTATGTCTCTTCAGAAAAAGAGGGCAAGGCGACGGGGTGGTCGGCGTTCTATGTTGATGGAAAATGGGTGGAAGGCAAGAAATAAGCCATTAAGACTCAACCAGGCCAGCCTTTTCAGGCTGGCTTTTTTGATCTGGGTAAGGGGATCGCGATTTATCCGGGAGAATAACCCTCCGTTGATATACCCTGCGTTATTTCAGGCCAACGCTGCGTGCAGAATGCGGTTTTTGGGTGAACGTCCATGCAATTATGGTTATATAAAAACTATTTTTATGATTAAATGACATTAATTGACTAAATATGCGCCTGAGTAACGGAACGGATAACAGCGCCTGTTTTGTCAATGGAACATCTTCAGACCAGAGATGCCGCACGCACAACCAATTGGGAATGGGATAAATTATGAAACTGCAACAGCTTCGTTATATTGTTGAAGTTGTTAACCACAATCTGAATGTTTCCTCTACCGCTGAGGGGCTGTATACCTCTCAACCAGGGATCAGCAAACAGGTCAGAATGTTAGAGGATGAACTGGGCATACAGATTTTCGCCCGCAGCGGAAAACACTTGACCCAGGTCACTCCCGCAGGACAGGAAGTCATTCGTATTGCGCGTGAAGTCCTTTCCAAAATCGATGCCATCAAAGCTGTCGCCGGAGAGCACACCTATCCCGATAAAGGTTCCCTGTTTGTTGCGACCACGCACACGCAGGCCCGTTACGCGCTACCCAGCGTGATCAAAGGGTTTATTGAGCGCTATCCTCGGGTATCACTGCATATGCATCAGGGGTCGCCTACCCAAATCGCGGAAGCCGTGGCCAAGGGAACGGCGGACTTCGCCATTGCCACGGAAGCGCTCCACCTTTATGACGACTTAATCATGTTGCCCTGCTATCACTGGAATCGAGCGGTAGTGGTGAAACCCGATCATCCACTGGCGTCGAAAAAAGAGATCACCATAGAAGAGCTGGCCGATTACCCCATTGTGACTTACACCTTTGGTTTTACCGGGCGCTCAGAGTTGGATACCGCGTTCAACCGGGCAGGGTTGACACCGCGGATTGTGTTTACCGCCACGGATGCCGATGTCATCAAAACCTATGTTCGTCTGGGATTGGGCGTCGGGGTCATTGCTAATATGGCTATGGACCCGCAAACCGAAACCGATTTGGTGACCATCAACGCCAACCGTATTTTCAGCTACAGCACGACCAAAATCGGCTTTCGACGCAGCACGTTTTTGAGAAGCTACATGTATGATTTCATCCAGCGTTTTGCGCCGCATCTAACTCGTGATGTGGTGGATAGCGCCGTTGCGTTACGCTCTAATGATGAAATTGAGGCGATGTTTAAAGATATTACATTGCCGATTAAGTAACAGAAGTACAGCCAGATACGAATAAAAGGCCGGAGAGTTCGACTATCCGGCCTTTTTACTGGACGCGTGATGAGCTGCTAGGCGTAAACTTTTTCTTTGAACTCGCAGAGATCTTCAATCAAGCAGGCGCCACAGCGCGGTTTACGGGCGACGCAAGTATAGCGGCCGTGCAGGATGAGCCAGTGATGGCAATCGACTTTGAATTCCGCCGGTACGACTTTAAGCAGTTTTTCTTCCACTTGATCGACGTTTTTACCCGGTGCGAAGCCGGTGCGGTTGCTGACGCGGAAAATATGGGTATCCACGGCAATCGTCGGCCAGCCGAAAGCGGTATTGAGCACCACGTTGGCGGTTTTTCGCCCTACGCCGGGCAGGGCTTCCAGCGCCGCCCGATCTTCGGGAACCCGGCTTTGGTGCTTTTCAATCAGAATGCGGCAGGTTTTAATGATGTTTTCTGCCTTGCTGTTAAACAGGCCGATGGTCTTGATGTACGTTTTTATCCCATCAACGCCCAATTCGAGCATGGCTTCCGGAGTATTGGCCACCGGGTAAAGTCTGGCCGTGGCCTTGTTGACGCTGACGTCGGTTGCCTGAGCGGAGAGCAGTACCGCGATGAGTAACTCGAATGGCGTACTGAACTTCAGTTCCGTTGTGGGATGGGGATCGTTGGCGCGTAGCCGTCTTAAGATCTCAATCCGCTTTTCCTTATTCATAATGATTCCCTTGCCGCCTCGCTTGAGGACGATTTTGTTACGACCGGCACGCTTGCTTTGCGTTGTTTCAGCTTTTCATCAATCAGGTATTTTGCCGCCAGCAGCAGCCCTAAACCGATAAACGCGCCGGGCGGCAACATTGCCAGCAGGAACGGCGAGTCCAGGTGGACGACCTCCATTCGCAGGGCTTTGGCCCAATCACCCAACAGCAGATCCGCGCCATCAAACAGCGTGCCGTTGCCCAGAATTTCGCGCAGGGAGCCCAGTACAAGCAACGCGCTGGTGGCGCCGAGTCCCATCGCCAGCCCATCTACTGCCGAGAGTCCTACCGGGTTTTTCGAGGCATAGGCTTCGGCGCGGCCGATGACAATGCAGTTCGTTACAATCAGAGGAATAAAAATTCCCAGTGATTGATATAACCCATAGGCGTAGGCGTTGATCAGCATCTGTACCATACTGACCACCGACGCAATCACCATGACGTAAATAGGGATACGAACCTCCGCCGGAACCCAGCGTCTCAGCGCGGAGACGGCAATGTTGGTACAGGTCAGCACCAGCGTCGTCGCCAGCCCCAATCCCAGCGCGTTGGTTGCGGTGGAAGACACCGCCAGCAGCGGACACAGACCGAGCAATTGCACCAGCGCCGAGTTGTTTTTCCATAATCCCTGAATCAGAAGATGTTTGACTTCACTCATTTATTTTCTCCGCAAACGGGCAGGGTATTGAGCTGTGGCGGCAGGGTTTGCAGATACAGGGCGCTACGTTTTACGCTGTTGATGACCGCGCGCGGCGTAATGGTCGCTCCGGTAAACTGGTCAAACATCCCCCCCTCTTTTTTCACCGCCCAGCGGTCGTCATCCCTGCCTTGCACCGTTTGACCGCTAAAACGGGTTATCCAGTCAGAAATACGGATTTCGATTTTATCACCTAACCCCGGCGTTTCATGATGCTCGGTCACCCGAACGCCCAATACATTGCCATGAAAATCGGCGCCGATCAGCAATTGGATGGCGCCGGAATACCCATCGGGGGCGGTGCTCTCTATCGCCGCCGCGATGGGCGCGCCGTCTTTACGGGCGACGAACAACCGGCGAGGCGACGTTGATCCCAATGCCGGATTGGAAACAAGGTAACACTCCTGTTGTATGTCGTTGTTATAGCTCGCTATAGGAACAACCTGATCCAACAACATTTTTTGCTGCATCAGCGCCTGTCTGGAAATGGTCGGCCCGGTCAGGCTGTTAACCACGGCGGTCAGGGCCGTGGTTAAGGCGGCAAACAGTGCCAGTGTCGTCGCATGGCGGCGCATTGTGGTAAACATAGCGGAACGATCCTCAGCGATGATGCCCGTAAGCGCGCGGTTTAGTGTAATAGTCAATCAATGGCACGGTGATATTCGCCAGCAATACGGCAAATGCCACGCCATCAGGATAACCGCCATAGGTTCTGATTAACCAGACCAGCAGGCCGATCAGCGCGCCAAAAATCAGACGGCCCCGATTGGTGGTCGATGCCGTTACCGGATCGGTGGCGATAAAGAACGCCCCCAGCATCGTGGCGCCAGAAAGCAGATGCAGAGCGGGCGGGGCGCATTTTTCCGGTGCCAGTAGCCACCCCAGAGAAGCGCACAGCGTCAGGCTAAGCAAAAAACTGACCGGAATATGCCAGCGAATGGTTCCGCGCGCCAGCAGAAACAGTCCGCCGATAAGAAAACCCAAATTAACCCACTGCCAGCCGATACCAGCCATGACGGTAGAAAACAGGGCCGTCGTGAACGGTGGCTGTTGCAGAATTTCCAGCGGTTGCTGGCCTGAACGTAAACCGGTTTTGAAGGTATCGAGCGGCGTGGCCTGACTGATGCCGTCAACCGTATGCATTAACTGTTGCACCGTGTGGCCGGAGGGCGTGTGCCCGGTCAGGATCGTCATCAACGCGTCGCTGAAGCCGACCGTCATGGCCTGGAGCGGAACGGGAGGCAACCAACTGGTCATCTGAACCGGAAAGGAGACGAGCAGCACAACGTAGCCAATCATTGCCGGGTTGAACGGGTTCTGCCCCAGCCCGCCGTATAACTGTTTGGCGATCACGATGGCGAATGCGGTTCCTATGACAATCATCCACCACGGCGCCAGCGGCGGCAGGCTAATACCGAGCAGAATGGCCGTCAGCAGCGCCGAATTATCCGCCAGCGTCGCGCGGACATGAAACTTTCTCAGTGACGTTGTCACGGCCTCGGTCGCCAGCGCGGTGACTGAGGCAAGGCCGACTTGAATCAGATTGCCGTAGCCGAAAAAATAGTACTGCGCCAGCATCCCCGGGATACAGGCGACGATAACCAACAGCATAATGCGCTGTGTACGTTGCTGATTGTGCGTAAAAGGTGAACTCGCGATTTTGAAAGCCATTTATTCCTCTTGAAACGTCGATGCCGCTTGTGCGGCTTTGCGCGCCTTCACCCGGGCGATAGCGGCGGCGACGGCCGCTTTGCGTGGGTCGATCGGTTCGTCAGCCACGTGATCAGCGTTATCTGGCGTCGCGGGTACAGATGCAGGGTCGGTATTGTCATGCTCAGTCTGTTGCCGGGCTTTGCGTGCCTTCACCCGGGCGATGGCGGCGGCGACGGCCGCTTTGCGTGGGTCGATCGGTTCGTCGGCCACGTGATCAGCGTTATCTGGCGTCGCGGGTACAGATGCAGGGTCGGTATTGTCATGCTCAGTCTGTTGCCGGGCTTTGCACGCCTTCACCCGGGCGATAGCGGCGGCGACGGCCGCTTTGCGTGGGTCGATCGGTTCGTCAGCCACGCGATCAGCGTTATCTGGCGTCGCGGGTACAGATGCAGGGTCGGTATTGTCATGCTCAGTCTGTTGCCGGGCTTTGCGCGCCTTCACCCGGGCGATGGCGGCGGCGACGGCCGCTTTGCGAGGATCGACGACATCGGTTACCGTATCGTTTGCGCTATCCGCTACGTCGGTTTCTGCAAGCGATGGTTTCTCCGGCGTTTGTGCCTTACCTGCGGCGCGAGCGGCCATGGCCGCTTTTTTATCGCGAACGCTTTCCAATGCGGCTTGGACTGCCTGTTGATCACTCATTGATGCGCCAGCGGCAGCTTGTTTATGCCGCGACTCGCGGGCCAGCTTTTCACGCTCAAGACGCGCCTGCTTAGCCTCAAAGCGCAGTTTAGCCTGTGCCGCGCGTTGCGTTTCCTCATCAACCGCTCGAATTTCGGCTTTTTCCTGTCGGTAATATTGCACCAACGGAATATTGCTTGGGCAAACATAGGCGCAGGCACCACATTCAATGCAGTCGAATAAGTGATGATTGCGGGCCTTTTCATGCTCCTGTCCCAGACTGAACCAGTACAGTTGTTGCGGCAACAACCCGGCAGGGCAGGCATCAGCGCATTGGCTGCAACGGATGCATGATTGCTCTTCGGCAACGGGTTCTATCTCGGTGGCGGAAGGGGCCAGCAGACAGTTACTGATTTTAACAACCGGCACATCGAGTGACGGCAACGTAAACCCCATCAGCGGCCCGCCCATGATCACCATAGGTTGATCATGGGCATGGAAGTCTGCGTGCGTGAGTAAGTGACGTACCGGCGTGCCCAGCCGCGCCCAGACATTACCGGGCTGGCGCAGCGCTTCGCCCGTCAGCGTTACCACGCGTTCGGTCATGGGTTCACCATCGATAACGGCACGCTTAATGGCGAACGTGGTGCCTACATTTTGCATCAGAACGCCAATGGCAGCGGAATGCTTACCAAAGGGGACTTCTTTGCCGGTGAGAATTTTAGTGAGCTGTTTGGCCCCGCCCGACGGATATTTGGTCGGGATCACGCGCAACTGTATATCGCCGCGCCGACGTAACGCATGGCGCATGGCTTCAATGGCTTCCGGTTTATTGTCCTCAATCCCGATAAGAATACGCTGGGGCTGTAGAAGATGATCAAGTATATCGATACCTTGAACGATTTCATCGGCGCACTCCTGCATCAGCCGGTCATCTGCCGTGATATAGGGTTCACATTCCGCCGCGTTGACAATCAGCGTTTCTATCCCGCGCAGGCCGCCCTGTAATTTTGCCGCGGTAGGAAAACCCGCGCCGCCAAGACCGGCAATCCCCGCTTGATGAAGGTGATTCAGCAGGGTATCGGCGCTTTGTGTGCGGTAATCGGCCAGCGTATGGCGTTCACACCAAAGGTCTTCACCGTCAGAAATGAGAATGACGCTTAATTCCGGTAAGCCGGAAGGGTGCGCCGTCATATGCGGACGAATGGCGCGGATCGTGCCGGAGGTCGGGGCATGAACGGGGAGCGTTCGCCCTTTGCCGAGGGTCAACGGCTGCCCGCGCAACACGTTTTCGCCCACTTTAACGCACAGTTCCCCTTCCGGGCCCAGATGCTGTTTAAGCGGAATAATGAACTGTTCAGGCAAGGGGAGGTGACGCAACGGTATCCGGCTGGATTGCGTTTTCATTTCTGGCGGATGAATGCCGCCATCGAAATCCCAAACTCTGTCTTTTTTAAAGGCGGAAAACAGCTTAAGCATGTTGTTCTACTTGAATAACGCGAACCGGAATCGTATTGAGATCCCACTTCCAGTTGGCGGGAGTGGGCTCGATGGGGCGCATCTCAATGCAGTCTGTCGGGCAGGGAGAGACACACAGATCGCAACCAGTACATAAATCACTGACCACGGTATGCACGGCTTTGGTACTGCCAACGATGGCATCCACCGGGCAGGCCTGAATGCATTTTGTACAGCCGATACAGTTAGTTTCATCAATCCACGCCACTTTGCGTTCGGGGTTCAGGACGGCGTTATCACCGTCGAGGGGCTGGGGACCGATATTCAGCTTTTCGGCCAGCTTGAGCATCATAGCTTCGCCACCCGGCCCGCACTTATTGATGTTTTCACCGTTCAGGCACACGGCTTCGGCATAGGGACGGCAACCGGGATACCCGCACTGTCCGCACTGGCTTTGCGGCAGCATGGCCTCGACCTGTTCTACCATGGGGTCGCCTTCCACCTGGAAGCGCCGCGAGGCATAGCCAAGAATGAGGCCGAAACACAGGGCGAGGGCGCTTAACGCCGCGATTGCGATCCAGATTGCCGTCATCAGAATTTCACCAGGCCGGTAAAACCCATAAATGCCAGCGACATCAGTCCGGCGGTAATTAAGGCAATGGCGTTCCCGCGAAACGGGGCGGGAACATTAGCAACCGCGAGACGTTCGCGAATAGCGGCAAACAGCACCATGACCAGAGAGAAACCCGCCGCGCCGCCAAAACCGTAAACGGTTGACTGAAGAAAACCGTGCGACATGTTCACGTTCAGCAACACCACGCCTAAAACCGCGCAGTTGGTAGTAATCAACGGCAGGAAAATCCCCAGTAAACGATAGAGATCAGGGCTGACTTTACGCACGAACATCTCGGAAAACTGCACCACGAATGCCAATACCAGAATAAACGCCATGGTGCGCAGGTAAAGAATATCCAGCGGCAACAAAATATATTCGTTGATCAACCAGGAAAACATCGCGCCCAGCGTCATCACGAAGGTGGTTGCCAGCCCCAGGCCAATCGCCGTTTCCAGTTTTTTGGAAACGCCCATAAACGGGCACAATCCCAAGAATTTCACCAGAACGAAATTGTTTACCAAGAGAATGCTAACAAATAATAAAGCGTATTCGGTCATTACAGCGCCTAAAGAAACAAAATCCGCACATTATCGGGCATTGTCGGGCTTTCAACAACACATCGATAGTAAGGTTATAGTCAAAGCCGGGGGATGTGTACCGCAATGCCGGGGTGGAAGGGGTATCGGGTAGGGAGCGGCGCCGGCGACGCTGTGAAATACCGTCGCTATCACACCTGAAAGCGTCTGCGCTCTTGGCATGAACGCCACTACCCAGGGCGGCCGAAACCGCCTTCTGATGGCGCAATCAATGCGCGCAAAGCTTGTAATAGACCTCATTCCAGCGCAGCGCGTCTTTGAAGGCGGGGAGGCGGGTGTCGTTATCGATAACCATCAGCTCAATATTTTGCATGTCGGCATATAACCGCATCGTGTCCAGATCCAACGCTTGCGTGAATACCGTATGATGCGCGCCCCCGGCCAGCATCCAGGCTTCGGCTGCGACTTCAAGTGACGGTTGAGCCCGCCAGATCGCCCGCGCTACCGGCAGTTTGGGCAGTGGGCGCGGCTGGTCGATGGTATCGACCTGATTCACCAGCATTCTGAAGCGATCGCCCATATCGATGACGCTGGCATTGAGCGCAAGACCCGCCGGCGCAGAGAAGATCAAACGCGCGGGATCGGCTTTACCACCGATACCCAGATGTTGCGCGTCCAGAATCGGCTTTTGCTCTTTGGCGATGCTGGGGCAAACTTCCAGCATATGAGCGCCTACCACCAGATCGTTATTCTGCTGGAAGTGATAGGTGTAATCCTCCATAAACGACGTGCCGCCCGCTAGTCCTGTCGCCATCACTTTCATGATGCGCAGCAGCGCCGCGGTTTTCCAGTCGCCTTCGCCGCCAAAACCATAGCCTTGTTGCATCAGACGCTGTACGGCCAGCCCCGGTAGCTGCTTCAACCCATAGAGATTCTCGAAATTGGTGGTGAAGGCGTGATAGCCGCCTTGCTCCAGAAAACGCCGCATGCCGAGTTCAATCTGCGCCGCATCCAATAGATTCTGACGATTTGGGCCATGAAGCTTGACGGCATCCGTCAGTTGATAGCTGGCTTCGTATTCTTCAACCAGCGTGTCGATGTCGCCTTTGGACACCGCATCGACGACAGTAACCAAATCGCCGATTCCCCAGGCGCTGACCGCGTATCCGAACTGAATCTGCGCCCCGACTTTATCGCCTTCGGTAACCGCCACTTCGCGCATGTTGTCGCCAAAACGCGCCACTTTCAGGTGGTTACTCTCCTGAATCGCCGCCGCGACGCGCATCCATTTAGCGATGCGCTGGTGCGCATTGTTATCCTGCCAGTGACCGACCGCCACCGGGTGCGCCTGACGCATACGCGCCCCGATAAACCCGAACTCCCGTCCGCCGTGCGCGGTCTGATTCAGATTCATAAAATCCATATCCATCACGTCCCACGGAATTTCAGCGTTGAATTGGGTATGGAATTGCAGCAGCGGCTTATGAAGAATGCGGAGTCCGCCAATCCACATTTTGGCCGGAGAAAAGGTGTGCAGCCAGATAAGCAAGCCGATACAGCTATCCTGGTAGTTCGCGTCGCGGCATAGGGATATGATTTCGTCCGGTGTTTTTACCAGGGGTTTTAGCACCAGTTTAACCGGCAGCCCGGCCTTCTGATTTAAGCTCGCAACGACGTTTTCCGCATGCGCTTTTACCTGCCGTAAGGTTTCTTCGCCGTAGAGATGTTGGCTGCCGATAACAAACCAGACTTCAAGCTGCTTAAAATGAACCATGACGACTCCTGTTCAAAAGGAAGAAAATAATCGATGTTAAGCTTCCGCGCTGGCCTGCGGGCTGTAAGCTGGCTCAGCCAGGCGACACCACTGCTGGTAACGTTCGTAAAGCTGCTGATAATGGGCGGCGCGCGGGGCATCCGGCGTCAGCGTGCGTTCAATACCGCTGGCCATGTGGCGTTGCGCGGTCGGAATATCGGCATGTCCGCCTGCGGCGACGGCGGCGAAAATGGCCGCGCCCAAGGCACAGCACTGCTCGGAGGCAACGATTTGCAACGGACGATTCATGACGTCGGCGCAAACCTGCATGATGATGGGGGACTTGCGAGCAATCCCGCCCAGCGCAAGAATGTTCTCAACCGGGACCCCCTGATTTTCAAAACATTCCATGATGGCGCGCGCCCCGAAAGCCGTTGCCGCAATAAATCCGCCAAACAGCCTGGGCGCATCCGTTGCCAGATTGAGATCGGTAATCACGCCCTTTAAACGTTGATTGGCAAACGGTGTTCTGCGGCCGTTGAACCAGTCGAGCACCACGGGCAGATGATCCAGCGTCGGGTTTTCAGCCCATGCCCGGGTGAGATGCTCAAGCAATTTATTTTCCGTTGCCTGTAATGGCGCGTTGAGTTCGGGATAGTCGCGGATGGCCTGATGCAGCGGCCAGCTCAACAGACGGCTGAACCAGGCGTACATATCGCCGAATGCGGATTGCCCGGCTTCCAGCCCGATATAGCCGGGCACCACGCTGCCATCCACCTGACCGCAGATACCGGCGATAGTGCAATTGGCAATGCGGGGTTCATCGGCGATTAGAATGTCGCAGGTGGAAGTGCCGATCACTTTAACCAACGTGTAGGGCTGTGCGCCGGCGCCAACGGCGCCCACATGACAGTCGAACGCGCCGCCGGCGATCGTCACGGTGTCCGGCAGACCGAGCCGCTGCGCCCATTCGGAGCTGAGGGTGCCGACCGGCTGCTCGGCCGTCCAGGTTTCGGTAAACATCGGGTATTGCAAGCATTCGGTCAGACAGGGATCAAGGGCGTGCAGAAAGGCTTTAGGCGGCAGACCGCCCCAGTCAGGATGCCAGAGCGACTTGTGACCGGCGCTACAGCGCCCGCGGCGGATTTTTTCTGGCGCGACCGTACCGGAGAGCAAGGCGGGCACCCAATCACATAACTCGACCCAGGAGACGGCGGTCTGGCGGACTCGCGCGTCTTCACGCGAGATGTGCAGGATTTTCGCCCAGAACCATTCGGAGGAATAGACGCCGCCAATATAGCGGGTATAGTCCGGGAATTGCCCGGCGCGGCATTGGGCCGTGATCGCCTCTGCGTCTTCTATTGCCGTGTGATCTTTCCACAAGACAAACATCGCGTTGGGGTTATCGGCAAATTCGGGACGCAGCGCCAGAACCTGGCCCCGTTCATCAATCGGCGCCGGCGTCGAACCGGTTGAGTCAATGCCAATACCGATAATCCGCTGACGCTGCTTCGCCGTCAGGCGAGCGACCACCACCCGGATAGCCTGTTCCAGTGATTCGATGTAATCCAGTGGATGATGCCGGAATTGGTTTTTGGCCGGTTGGCAATACTTGCCTTCGCGCCAGCGAGGGTAATAGACAACTTCCGCGGCTAATTCTTGCCCGAAATGGCAATCCACGGCCAGCGCGCGCACCGAATCACTGCCGAAATCGAGGCCAATCGTTACCGCATCCGCCACCATCGCTTCGCTCCTGTAATTGCGCTTTCAGTGCTGTTAACGATAAGCAAGGGATAAGCGAGGACGTAAGGAGCCGTTAGCTGGAAGTATGCATTTTTCTGCCGCCGATGCGCTTTTTGTGATGGGCGTCAAAAGTTAATGATTGGTTAAATTTGCTAAATATATGCACAAATCTGTCGTTGTTCCGGTATGTGATAGGGCTCTATCTTATTGATGAAAATACCCGCTAAAACATAAAGCGTCTGAATGCTGCAAAGTAAAGGAATAGACTAAGTCTGTGTTTTTCCTTTATAGCGGACCTGAAATACCCTACCGGGAACGATGCGGCGCATCAGTCTGGCTGGCGTATAAAAAGATAACTATAGCGGAGAACATCATGCATAAATTCACCAAGGTGCTGGCGACGATCGGGCTGGCTGCCGTTATGTCACAATCGGCTATCGCCGAAACGTTGAAGCTGGGGTTTCTGGTCAAACAACCGGAAGAACCCTGGTTTCAGACGGAATGGAGGTTTGCTGATAAGGCGGGGAAAGACCTCGGTTTTGATGTGATTAAAATTGCGGTTCCCGATGGAGAAAAAACCCTTAACGCTATCGATAGTCTGGCGGCCAGCGGCGCGAAAGGCTTTGTTATTTGTACGCCCGATCCTAAGCTGGGGCCGGCGATTGTCGCCAAAGCGCGCAGTTACGATTTGAAAGTCATCGCGGTGGACGACCAGTTTGTGAATGCCAAAGGCGAACCGATGGATACGGTGCCGCTGGTGATGATGGCCGCAACCAAGATCGGTGAGCGCCAGGGGCAGGAGTTGTGGAAAGAAATGAACCGGCGCGGCTGGAAGGTGGATGAAACCGCTGTTATGACCATTACCGCCAACGAACTGGACACCGCGCGCCGCCGCACCAGCGGTTCAATGGCGGCGCTGAAAGCCGCCGGTTTCCCGGAAAAACAAATCTATCAGGTGCCCACCAAATCCAACGATATCCCCGGCGCGTTTGATGCCGCCAACTCCATGCTGGTGCAGCACCCTAAAGTGAAAAACTGGCTGATCGTCGGGATGAACGACAACACCGTACTGGGCGGCGTTCGGGCGACCGAAGGTCAGGGGTTTAAAGCCGCGAACGTGATCGGTATCGGTATCAACGGCGTGGACGCCGTGAGCGAACTGTCCAAAGGACAGGCGACCGGCTTCTATGGTTCGCTGCTGCCAAGCCCTGACGTGCACGGATACAAGAGCATCCAGATGCTGAACGAGTGGGTGACCAAAGACGTTGAGCCGAAAAAATTCACTGAAGTGACTGACGTGGTGCTGATTACCCGTGACAACTTCAAGGTCGAACTGGAGAAAAAAGGTCTG
This sequence comes from Brenneria rubrifaciens, assembly GCF_005484945.1. NCBI lineage: Bacteria > Pseudomonadati > Pseudomonadota > Gammaproteobacteria > Enterobacterales > Pectobacteriaceae > Brenneria > Brenneria rubrifaciens. The sequence goes on along the minus strand of NZ_CP034035.1, from coordinate 1,915,003 downwards.
ATGTAAGTCGGGGGAACAGGGAGGTACGGATATTTACCGGTAAACGTTATTCAGCCTGCCAACACGCAGCGCAATCGAAACCCACTGGCGTTATCTATGGTGGTTTAACCACGAGGAAACGGACATGACAGCACAGTCGCCCTATTTGTCGTTTCATGGAATTGGTAAGGCGTTTCCCGGCGTCAAGGCGCTCTCGGATATCAGTTTTTTCTGTCAGGCCGGGCAGATCCATGCATTGATGGGGGAAAACGGCGCGGGTAAATCCACATTGCTGAAAATCCTGAGCGGTAACTATGCGCCCACGGAGGGAGAAATCCATATTCTGGATAAACCGGTTCAATTCAATACGACGATGGACGCCCTGAACGCCGGGGTAGCGATTATCTATCAGGAGTTGCATCTGGTCCCGGAAATGACGGTGGCCGAGAATATCTACCTCGGCCAATTGCCGCATAAATACGGCATGGTGAATTACTCGCTGCTTCGCTATGAGGCCAGGCTGCAACTTGAACATTTGGGGTTGGATCTCGACCCGGATACGCCGCTGAAATACCTGTCCATCGGGCAGTGGCAAATGGTGGAAATTGCCAAGGCGCTGGCCCGTAACGCCAAGATTATCGCGTTTGACGAACCAACCAGTTCGCTTTCGGCCCATGAAATAGAACAACTATTCCGGGTGATTAAAGAGTTGCGCAGCGAAGGGCGCGTCATTCTGTATGTTTCACACCGTATGGAAGAGATTTTCGCGCTGGGCGACGCGATCACCGTGTTTAAAGATGGCCGCTATGTACGTACGTTTGATGATATGCGGCAGGTAAACCATGAGTCGCTGGTGCAGGCGATGGTGGGACGCAATCTGGGCGATATCTATGGTTACTCGCCGCGCCCGCACGGTGAAGCGCGGCTGACGCTAAAGGAGGTGAAAGCGCAAGGCGTAAAATCGACGGTTTCGCTGAGTGTTCGGCAAGGGGAGATTGTCGGTCTGTTTGGGCTGGTGGGCGCGGGCCGCAGCGAATTGCTGAAAGGGTTGTTTGGCGCCACCCGGATAACCGCGGGCGAGGTGTTGCTGGATGGTAAACCGTTGCTGGTCGGCTCGCCGATCGACGCAATCCGCCAGGGCGTGATGCTGTGCCCCGAAGATCGCAAAGCGGATGGCATTATTCCGGTTCACTCGGTACGTGACAACATCAATATCAGCGCGCGGCGCAAGAGCGTGAAAGCCGGATTCCTCATCAATAATCAGTGGGAAGAGGATAACGCGTCACGCCGCATTGACGCGTTGAATATCAAAACGCCCTCGGCGGCGCAACTGATCATGAACCTTTCCGGGGGGAACCAGCAGAAGGTAATTCTCGGACGCTGGCTGTCGGAAGAGATGAAAGTCATTCTGCTGGATGAGCCGACCCGCGGGATTGACGTAGGCGCCAAACATGAGATCTACCAGGTGATTTACGCATTGGCGAAACAAGGAATTGCAGTGCTGTTCGCTTCCAGCGATCTACCCGAAGTGCTGGGGTTGGCCGACCGTATCATTGTGATGCGCGAAGGCGCGGTTTCCGGCGAATTGCTGCATGAAGAAGCCACGGAGCAGAAGGTACTGAGTCTGGCCATGTTACGAACCCCCGATATCGAATCCGCGGTCGCCTGACCGCGAAGGAGTCCAATAATGACAACGGTTACGTCTGCTGCCCCTGAAAAGAAGAACACAGGTACAGGAATGTCACGCATCTGGGATAACTACGGCATGCTGGTGGTTTTTGCCGTCCTGTTTGTCGGATGCGCTATTTTTGTGCCTAATTTTTCCTCCTTTATCAATATGAAAGGGCTGGGGCTGGCTATCTCCATGTCCGGCATGGTGGCTTGCGGTATGCTGTTCTGCCTGGCTTCCGGCGATTTTGACCTGTCTGTGGCGTCGATCATCGCCTGCGCCGGGGTGACGACCGCGGTGGTCATCAATATCAGCGAAAGCCTGTGGTTGGGCGTCGCCGCGGGTCTGCTGCTCGGCGCGGCCTTCGGGTTGCTGAACGGTTTCGTCATTGCGCGGCTTAAAATCAACGCGCTGATCACTACGCTCGCCACGATGCAGATCGCACGCGGTCTGGCTTACATAATCTCCGAGGGTAAAGCGGTGGGGATTGAAGATGAGCGTTTCTTTGAGCTTGGCTATGCCAACTGGTTGGGGTTGCCCGCGCCGATCTGGATTACCGTGGGCTGTATGATCCTGTTTGGGCTGCTGCTGAACAAAACCACGTTTGGCCGTAATACCCTGGCGATCGGGGGGAATGAAGAGGCGGCGCGTCTGGCGGGTGTTCCCGTGGTGCGCACCAAGATCGTGATCTTCACCCTCTCTGGTCTGGTTTCCGCAGCGGCAGGCATCATTCTGGCGTCACGGATGACCAGCGGACAACCCATGACCTCCATCGGTTATGAACTGATCGTGATTTCAGCCTGTGTGCTGGGCGGGGTATCGCTGAAAGGCGGAATCGGCAAGATTTCCTATGTGGTCGCCGGCGTGCTGATTCTGGGGACGGTTGAGAACGCAATGAATTTGCTGAATATTTCGCCATTTGCGCAATATGTGGTGCGCGGCTTGATCCTGCTGACCGCGGTGATCTTCGACCGCTACAAACAGCTGTCTAAGAAAACCCTATAAGCGTTTATCCACTGCGTTTTTACCGACGTGTAACGGAGGTTCAATGTATCACCGTATGGCGCATGAATCTCAGTCTAATCCGTTGCTGCCAGGCTATTCATTCAACGCTTATCTGGTTGCCGGATTGACGCCCATTTTGGCTGAAGGGGCGCTTGATTTCTTTATCGATCGGCCTGACGGCATGAAAGGCTATATCATTAATCTCACCATCAAAGGACAAGGACAGGTGTTCGACGGTGATGAGGCGTTCTATTGTAACCCTGGCGAGCTGTTGCTGTTTCCCCCCAAATCAAAACATTTTTATGGTCGCGCGCCCGATAGCGACTGCTGGTATCACCGCTGGGTCTATTTCCGCCCGCGAGCTTACTGGGCCGACTGGCTGGAGTGGCATAGCCAACATTGCGGCGTGGGAAGACTGAGCCTGCCGGATAACTCACTTTTGCTGGAATTTGACCGGCTGTTTGCCAATATCGAACAAACACAGCGTTCGGGCCGGCGTTTTTCACAAGAGCTGGGGATGAACCTGCTTGAACGGCTGTTGTTAAGGGCGATGGAAGAAGATCCGCAAAGTCCGCAGAAAATCATGGATCCGCGGGTGATCGAGGCTTGCCAGTTCATTACCGGTAATCTGGCGGGCGAGTTGCGCATTGACGACGTGGCCCGGCATGTTTGTCTGTCGCCGTCGCGTTTGGCGCATCTGTTCCGCGAACAGGTCGGCATCAATATATTGCGCTGGCGTGAAGATCAGCGGGTGATTCGCGCCAAGCTGCTGCTCCAGACGACGCAGGAGTCGATTGCCAATATCGGCAGGGTGGTGGGCTATGATGATCAACTCTATTTTTCCCGGGTATTCCGTAAACGCGTCGGCGTCAGCCCCAGTGATTTCCGGCGCCGCAGCAGTGAAATCAACTACCCGTCGGTCAACGGGGCTGCGGCATCCCCATGGGGGGAACGCGTAGGCGCGTAGTAGTTGTTTGAAAGTAACAGGATATGTCCGATAAATAGGCTATTCCCCTGATGCTATACTGAGGTCTACATGATGACGTTAACGCGGCCAGGGGGGATTTTCATGAGTGACACCATTCGTGTTGGGTTACTGGGTTACGGTTACGCCAGCAAGACATTTCATGCGCCGCTCATCGCGGGCACGCCGGGTCTGGAGTTGGTGGCGGTGTCCAGCAGCAGTGCCGATAAAGTGCGCGCTGACTGGTTAACGATGCGGGTCGAAAGCGATCCGCAAACGCTGCTCAGCGATCCCGAAATCGATCTCATTGTGATTCCGACGCCGAATGACACCCATTTTCCTCTGGCGAAACAGGCGCTGACGGCGGGTAAACATGTGGTGGTGGATAAACCGTTTACCGTGACGTTGTCACAGGCACATGAGTTAAGCATGGTGGCGGAACACACGGGTAAGCTGCTTTCCGTGTTCCACAATCGCCGCTGGGACGGTGATTTTCTGACGTTGCAACACCTGCTGCATACCGGATCGCTAGGGGACGTGGTGTACATGGAGTCCCATTTTGACCGCTTCCGTCCGGAAGTCCGTAAACGCTGGCGTGAAGACGGCACCGAGGGCAGCGGCATTTGGTACGATTTGGGACCGCATCTGTTGGATCAGGCTTTGCAGCTCTTTGGCCTCCCCGTCGCTATTCAGGTTGATATGGCGCAGCTAAGGCCCGGCAGTAAAGCGGTCGACTATTTTCATGCGACCCTGATTTACCCGCAACGCCGCGTCGTACTCCACGCCAGTTTGTTGGTGCCCGCGCCTTCGGCCCGATATACCGTTCATGGCACCAGGGGAAGCTTTGTCAAATATGGTCTTGATACCCAGGAAGATCGTTTGAAAGCCGGCGAACGTCCGCCATGGGGCGGTTGGGTAGAGGACAAACATGATGGCGTGCTGACCGTATACCGTGATGGCATTATGGTCGATCAGGTTGTGCCGACGTTGCCGGGCGATTATCTGGCGTATTATGCCGCCATCCGTGATGCGCTAACCGGTAAAGGGGCGAATCCGGTCAGCGTGCAGCAGGCGATTCAGGTGATGGAACTGATCGAGCTGGGATTGGTATCTCATCAGCAGAAAAAAACGGTGACGCTAAAAAATAGCTAGTGTCGACGATTTTTTATCATAAAGAGAGTCATCGGTTATTTGAGCAGGCGACCTCAGGCGCGCCTGTACTCTTTAAACCCGGCCTATGTACCTTGCCTGCGCAGCACTTTCTCACGCAGTTGCTGTTTTTCCCGTTCACTTAGAAAAGCGATAGCAAGACCGTTTTCCTGAGCCTGACGGGTATCGTTGGCGGTTAACCCGGCCAGCGGCGCGGCGACTTCATATTCATGCTTGATTTCAATCCCCTGAACCGCCGGATCATCGGTATTAATCGTGGCGGGAATTCCGTAGCGCAGGAAATGAACCAGCGGATGTTTATCCAGCGACCTGACGGTGCTGGTCTGAATATTGGATGTCAGACAGGACTCAATGCCGATAGCGTTTTCAGCCATGTAAGCCATTAGGCGGGTATCGGCGATCGCGGCTACGCCATGCCCGATGCGTTCCGCTTTCAACTGCGTGATCGCCTGCCAGATACTATCCGGGCCAGCCGCTTCGCCAGCATGGACGGTGATATGCCAGCCAGCGTCGCGGGCCTGACGGAAGTGTGAGAGGAAAAGATCGCCGGGATAACCCAATTCATCGCCGGCCAGATCAAGCGCCACAATCCGGTCACGGTAACTCAGCAAAGCATCCAGTTCCTGTTGGCAGGCATCAGTGCCGAACGTGCGGCTCATTATACCAATCAAACGAATGTCGATATTCCAATCGCAACAGCCCGCGGTCACGCCGTCGATAACGGCTTCAACCACGCCCGCGATCGGGAGTTTATGATTCATCGCCATATAGTATGGGGAGAAACGCAGCTCTGCATAATCCAACCCCGCGTTGACAGCATCCTCAACGTTTTCGTAAGCAATTCTGCGACAGGCATCCAGCGATCCCAGAACGGCGACGCCCCAATCCAGTTTTTGCAAAAAACTCAGTAAATCCGGTTCGTTTTGGGTGATTTGAACATGCGGCAGCAGTAACGCAAGGTCATTGGCTGGTAAGGCGATATTGAACTGTTGTCCCAGATCCAAAATAGTTTGCGCCCGGATATTTCCATCAAGGTGGCGATGAATATCCGTCAGCGGGAGTTGTGAATTAATCATGATGTACTCTTTGCAAAATCTGCCAGTCGTCCGTTAAGTGCAATAAAGTATAAAAAGAAAGCGGGGCAAATAGCCAATGATTGCCAGGAAAAGTCAGTTTTTTACCTGCCTGCGCTTAAAAACGTGGAGCGGTTAATTTTCATCCCGTCTTGAGTCTGGGAATAATTCGGATATAAATCAGTTCGCTGAGCAATTCGACCAACGTCTGACTGACGATGATGGCGGGTAATAGCGCGGTCGCCCCCGGCATTGCCAACGCCAGGGGCAGTACGACCAGCGAGTTTCTGGTTGCCGCGCTGAAGGCGACCGCCCGGCCGCCGGGTGCATCAAGGCGAAATAACCTGCCGATCATCCAGCCCAAAGCAGGCGCGACGATAGCGAAGAATATATAGAAAGGCAGCACCGTCAACACCGAACGCCATGCGCTTTGAAGCTGAGGCGTGACGGCGGCCACGACTACAAATAACACCAGTGCCGTCGCCGGAACGGGGAAAAATGACAAGACTTCAGCCGCGGTTTTCACCGTCTGATTGCGTGCGCTTCCCCACTGAATGGTTGCCGCCATCAGCAGCGGAATGGCAATCAGCCAGATAAAGGCGTGCAAAAACGGCGTGAAATGAATGGATGCCGCGGCTTCCTGGTTGAGAAAGAGGCCGAGGTAAAGCGGTAGCGCCAGCATTTGAACCAGTAACAAAACGGGCGTGGCAGCCAGCAGGCGCGACGCGTCGGCGCGGCCGATTTGAGAAAATGTCACAACATAATCAATGCAGGGAGCAAGCAATACCAACAGCATACCGAACCGGATAACCGGGTCGTCAGGCAAGAAAGGAAGTAAACCAGCAATAAACAAGGGGATGGCAATAAAATTCGCGCAGAGCAGCGCGGCAAGAAAACGCAGTTGGGTAACGCTTTTCCCCAGCGCCGTCATCGGCACCTGTAAAAAAGTGACAAACAGCATTAAGGCGAGAGCCGGATTGATGGCGGCAGCCAATGGGGTTGCGCCGGGGAAGATCTGTGCCGTCGGCCCGGCAAGGAGCACTGCGCTAAAATAGATCGCCGTCTGGTGTGTTTCCATGAAGGTTTTGAGTGCGTGCATGTTGAGTCTCTCGGCGGGGAAAAAACGGCGCAGGCAGAGCAGGGGAAAGTCCCGGCGGGAGCCTATTCCGCCCGCCGGGAATGCCTGCGCTGTTATTTTACGATTTGGGTATTATTGCGCAGGGGGCGTAATGATCGCCGGTTCCTGTTGGGCATTGGGCTGCGGCGCTTCCCCACTTTCGTCCGGTAAGCCGACAAACGGCGCGATAAAATTGGCCAGCGGCATTTTATTACCGTTGAAGTCAACCTGACCGTCAGCGTATTGCAGCGAACTGATGATGGCGTTGTCTTTGGTAACGGAGATCTGGTTCATCTGACCAATGCTCGCCATCATCTGCGCCTGCTGCCGTGCCATAGCGGTCGCTTGTTTCTTCTCTTCCTCGTTGGCAGGCTGCGGCCCGGCCTGAACCATCAACTCCGCCAGCATGGGTAACGGTACATTCAATTTGGCATCAATCTTTTTCACCGATTGAAGAATGATTTTTTCTTCATCTGACGCATTGGGATCGGTTGCCTTCGCACTATTTTGCAACGGATCGGTTAGATCCAGCGTAAGGGTGAATGTTCCTTCTCCTTTGCTGTTTTTCCAACTGACGGGGGAGACGGTGATATTCGGGTTTCCTTTCAGTAACTGCGGCAGGTATTGCAGAAAGGTCATGGTTATCTCGTGCTGAAAGGTTGCCGGGTCCTTACCTTCAGAATTTTTCAGAATTTGTTGAACGTTACGCTGATACCCGGTTGCGAACTGTCTTGCGCCTTCGCCATCAAGTTGCGAGACAGACATATTTACCTTGCCGGAGCCGAGGTTGCGGTCGCCTATGTTCAGGGATTCCAGCGCCAGCGCCAGTTTAGCCGCCAGATTTTTGTCATCTTCCGTTACGCTGGTTTGCAGAGAGGCATTATTTAACGTGACGGTGTCACCACCTTCGACCGTAAAGCTGACTGATTTGACGGAAAGCGCCGCATCGCCCAAATTGAGATCAAATCTGCCTTTCTGATTGTTGCCCTTCAGCGTGATATCATTCACAACGAGTTTTTCAGTTTCACCCCAGGGATTTTTCTTTTCACTCATCAGGTTGCTGATGCTGCCTTCCAGCTTGTTGCTGCCTAAATCGCGACCGATATCAAGCAGCAATTCTGTACCGCTGAATGCGAATTTCTGATCATTTTCTGCTATCTCCAGAGGAAGCAGCTTGACGACAGATTGGGTATCGCCGTTGTAGGCGAGCCGCGTTTCCGAAGTGAAGAAGGGTTCGCCTTTGGTTAAATCAAACAAGGATTTGACGGCAGTCGTGTTGGCCAGTTCACTGTGCACCGAGGCCATTGCCGGAGCCAGATTGAATTTTTTGAGCTGGGCCAGCGGGAAAGGCCCGTGGGAGACGATTTCATTGAATACCAGTTCCTCGCCAGGCGCAAGGATCTGCTGATCTTCGTTCGAACCATCGGCTTGCAGAACATAAGACAGTTTGCTGGTGAACACGCCCCCTTGGTAGTCGCGGTAAACAATTTTGAGTCCCGAGTCAGGATAGTCCTTTTTCAGTTGCATATTAAGGGTATCGGTAAAACCATCTAGCTGTTGCGCCAATTGTTTACCTGTGTACCAGGAAGCGCCGGTCCAGACGACTCCCAGAGCAATAATAACGCCAGCGGCAACGAACGACTTCTTCATTTTAATTTATCCTTGATTAAAAAAATTACGCCCTCTGTCATGGGGCTTAAGGGGATGACCGGATTTTACCGATTAAACACGCGGGCGATACGCCCTTGTCCCTGAACGCTTAATGGAGATTCATTGGCGGAAACAAAGCAGGACTCTCCAGCGTCAAGCCTGATCTGCTGATTATTTTTTTGCAGCAGCGCCTTGCCATCAACGCAGAAAACAATCGCGGCGCTGTTTTGCTTGAGCGTTTGCGCCTCATCACTCAGGTTATGCAGTGAAAAGGCAAAATCATCAACAGGAATGGGAAAGTCTAGTTCATTTCCCTGTTCGATGGGGGCAGTCAATAGTTGAGAGGCTGGTTTTGCTTCAAATTTAACGTTATTCAACAGTTCAGGGATATCAATATACTTCGGCGTTAATCCTGCCCGTAACACGTTATCCGAGTTGGCCATGACCTCCAGCGCCACGCCTTTAAGGTAGGCATGAGGCGTCTGCGCATATAAAAACATCGCCTGCCCGGGTTGCAGAGTCATAACGTTCATCAGCAGAGGAGAAAACAGGCCGCTGTCATCCGGGTAAAACCGGGTGATCTCGCGAATGGTGGACCAGGGTTCGTCCTGCCGACAGTTCAACGCCGCTTTTAGGACAGCCAGCGCCCGGCTTTTCTGATCGCCATCCATACTCAGCAGGTTGGCAAACAGTCTGGCGAGATTGTTGCTGTCTGGCTGTTGTAAAAACGCCGTAATGGATGGATGGGCGCCGGCAACGGGCTTTAACAGCTCGGCAATTTCAGATAATTCCCGAAAACCATTCATGGCCTGAAAGGACGTCAGAGCGAAGACTAATTCGGGCTTGTGGTTGGCGTCTTTATAGTTTCTTTCTGCGGCATCCAGTGCGATCCCGGCGGCATTTTCTTTGGCAAAACCGCGTTCTGCGGCTGATTTACTGGGGTGAACCTGAATGGACAGCGGTTGTTCCGCGCATAGCACTTTAAACAGGAAGGGGAGTTCGCCAAAACGCTGTGCGATTGCCGCGCCAAGGTGAGTGGGTAAATCTTCGGCGATAAAATCCCGCAGATTATGTTCGTGACCATTTTCATCAATAATGCAAGAACTGCTTTTCGGATGGGCGCCCATCCACAACTCTGCCATAGGTAAGTCATTCGGGTTATCAATTGCATATAGCTCAGTTAAAGCGCGTTTGCTGCCCCAGGCATAGTGCTGGACGCGGTTGAGCATTTTTTGCATATTGGCTCCATGCGGTTATAAAAAACGCGCGAATTGATATAGGTAAGATGATTACATTACTTAATAAATGAGTCGGTAGTGAATACGCTGTATCGGCTCACATCATGGTAATGTTTTGTATGCCACTATTCCAGAGAGTGAATATCCCATATTTTGAATGTTAAGGAGAAAGGGTAATGACAACCACGCGTATTGAAAAAGACTCGATGGGACCGATTGATGTGCCCGCCGATTGTCTGTGGGGGGCTCAGACGCAACGCTCACTGGAACATTTCCGCATTTCCGAAGAGAAAATGCCACGGGCGTTGATTGATGCGCTGGCACAGACGAAACGGGCTGCCGCCAGTGTCAACATGGATTTAAATTTATTGCCTGCCGAGAGGGGCCACGCCATTGTTCAGGCTGCTGATGAAGTATTGGCGGGGAAACACCCGGGCGAATTTCCTTTGGCTATCTGGCAAACCGGCTCCGGCACGCAGAGTAACATGAACATGAATGAAGTGCTGGCCAACCGCGCCAGCGAGTTATTAGGCGGCGAGCGCGGAAACAGCAGGTTGGTTCACCCTAATGATGACGTAAATAAAAGCCAAAGCTCCAACGATGTTTTTCCTACCGCGATGCATGTTGCGGCCGTTATCGCCATCAACGAGCACTTGATCCCTGAATTGAAGGAACTGCATCAAACGTTGGCGTCGAAAGCCGATCGGTTCAAGGACATTGTGAAGATAGGGCGAACCCATTTGCAGGATGCCACGCCACTGACGCTGGGACAGGAAATTTCTGGTTGGGCGGCGATGTTGCAGCAGAACCTGAAGCATATTGAAAACAGCGTTCCGCATATTTGCGAACTGGCGCTGGGCGGCACCGCGGTGGGAACCGGTCTGAATACCCATCCTGAGTATGCGGTGCGGGTGGCGGCTGAACTGGCGGCGTTGACCGGACAGCCATTTGTCACTTCGCCGAACAAATTCGAGTCGTTAGGCACCTGCGATGCGCTGGTTCACGGACACGGCGCGCTGAAAGGGCTGGCGGCGTCACTAATGAAAATCGCAAACGATGTGCGCTGGTTGGCATCGGGGCCACGCTGCGGGATTGGCGAACTGAGCATTCCTGAAAATGAGCCGGGCAGCTCCATCATGCCGGGTAAAGTGAACCCGACGCAGTGTGAAGCGATGACCATGCTGTGTTGTCAGGTCATGGGAAATGATGTCGCCGTCAACATGGGCGGCGCCTCGGGTAATTTTGAGCTTAATGTGTATCGCCCGATGGTGATTCATAATTTCCTGCAATCCATTCGCCTGTTGGCGGATGGGATGAAGAGTTTCAATGAGCATTGTGCAATCGGTATTGAGCCGAATCGCGAGCGAATTGATCAACTATTGAATGAGTCATTGATGCTGGTAACGGCGCTGAATACGCATATCGGCTATGACAAAGCGGCTGAAATCGCCAAAAAAGCCCATAAAGAAGGTTTGACGTTAAAAGCTTCGGCGCTGAAGCTGGGGTATCTCACGGAAGCGCAATTTGACGAATGGGTCAGACCTCAGGATATGGTCGGGAGTTTGAAAGCATAAATCATTTAGAATCATTATATTAATGATAAGCCTGCTGGTTCACGCCAGCAGGCTGTTTGTTTTAGCTGTCGGTATAAAGATGCAAACGCGGGATTAGCAAACGTAGTGGCGCAGCCTGTGGCTTATGCTTATGTTTGATGTTATTGGCATCGTAAGGGTTTAGCTCGCCGATAATTGGAATACTGTTGCCGGTTTCCTGCTGGATCAAGACCAATAGCGGGGACGGGCAGGGGTGTTGCACCTGCTTCTGCTGCTCGGCATACCAGACACGGGCGATCGGCTGAACTTTGACCGGGCGCTTGATCTTCAGTTTCGCGTGTTGCGGCAAACGCAATACCGCGTCGATTTCCTGTTCCACCAACTCAGCCCACTGTTCTTTGCTATAGGGAGCCAAACCGCGCTCTGCTTTCAGGCTTTTTCCCAGTTTTTCCAGCAGTTCGGCGCGGTGCATGTTTTTAATAATATGCTTGTTAGCCCATCCAAAACGTACGGAGGTCGGATTGGTGAGCAACATCAGCGAACGGTAAGCGCTCAGCGTAATTAAACCGCGCAAGTGCGTATGCACAAACTCAAAGCGTTGTTCCGGCGCCAACCCGGATTCAACCGTGATGATCCGCTCCAGATCTTTTTTTAGCCTGTTGATATCAATAATCAGTTGATTCGCCAGACGATACTCATCCTGATCAACGGAAAAGCACAGGGCGCCAGGTAAGCGAACTGCGGCTTTGCTGCTGATTGTTTCGGGATAGTGGTGGATGAACAGACGTTGAAAATGCGCCAGTCCTCTGTCGAGGGCTGCTTGTCCGACATGCTGAGTGACAAAAATTTGCTCAATGGCATCGTGTTCAGAGCCTTTTTCTATATCAGGCAGGGAGTAGACTCGGCCGGCTACAAACCGGAAAGATGAGAACAATTCCTGCATTCGCGCCAGTTTCTTCTCCAGCGAACCAAAGCACAGGTTCATGCGGTCAATCAGCGAATAAAGATCCATAATAGGTCATCAATTTAGTTACAACATACTAATGAATATACATCTAATCCGATACATCAGCAAAAGTGCATATACTTATGGGTTTATCAGCACGGCGGGGAGGCAATCTGTAAGCGTTATGATTGACAACATAACCAACTGGATAAAACTGATTATTTATTCAAAACTTCAATTTCGGTAGTTTTCGGGTTTTAATGCCAATATGTACTACTTTCTCTGCATTAACAGCCTTACAGACTTCACCACTGAAGCCGCTAAACATGCTTAAATAATTTTTTATTTTTGGCACATCAGTGGTGTTTTCAAATAATAAGTGCACTTATTTCTATGACTGGCCCTTCTTGTGAAGAATTTAAAGCTGTTTCAATCGAAAACTAATCAGTAAAGAGAGTAACAGCAATGAGCCTAAAAAAAGGGTAATACCAGACCAGCCGAACCAATGCCAGAAAATGCCGCCTAATGTCCCGGCAAGACTGGAACCCAAGTAATAGCAAAACAGATACATCGAAGACGCCTGGCCCTTTGCCCGACGCGCCCGCTGACCAACCCAACTGCTGGTCACTGAGTGAGCGGCAAAAAAACCCGCGGCAAATAGCATCATGCCGCAAAAAATCAAGACCAGCGTGTTTAAGGCGGTAAGCCCCAGTCCGAACAGCATCAAAATAATGGCGATATTCAACACAGGGCCACGCCCGAAACGATAAGTTAATGTACCTGCTTTGGGTGAACTATAACTTCCTGTAAGGTAAACGAGCGACAGCAATCCCACTACCGCCTGGCTAAGCAAATAGGGTGCGGCCAGCAGTCGATAGCCAATGTAATTGAACAGGGTAACGAACGACCCCATCAGCAAAAAACCCTGTAAAAACAGAAGTGGCAGCCCCGCATCATGCCAGTGCAGTTTGACATTCAATAGCAGGGCTTTAGGACGCAACGAACCCGGTCGGAAATGACGCGATTTAGGTAAAATCCGCCAGAAAGTCAGCGCCGCCATCAGCGCCAGCACGCCGATCACACCAATGGCGACCCGCCAGGGGAAATAGTCGGTCAATACACCGCTGACCAGACGGCCGCTCATCCCGCCAATCGAGTTGCCGCTGATATACAGCCCCATTGAAAAGGCTAACACGCTGGGATGAATCTCTTCGCTCAAATAGCTCATGGCAACCGCCGCCACGCCGCTGAGTGATAATCCGATCATCGCCCGCATGATCAGAACGCCTTGCCAACTGGTCATGAACGCACAAATTAGGGTGCTAATCGAGGCCAGCAACAGTGACACTACCATGACGTTCTTGCGCCCGATGGTGTCCGATAATGGACCTGTGAACAGCAAACCAACGGCCAGCATTATGGTGGAAACCGAAAGCGCCAAGCTGCTGGTCGCCGGTGAAATGGAAAAATCGTGCGAGAATACGGGCAACAAAGGTTGTATGCAGTAGAGCAGTGCGAACGTTGCCAGACCGGCAGAGAACAACGCCAGCGTGACACGCATAAACTGCGGGGTGCCGCGTTTGATATAGGGAGTTTTGCCGTTTGAGTTTGGGGAGTTCGAAGGTGATTCCGCATCGTCAATAACAGACACCGGCGCGGAAGATGGCAGGCTACTCAAGATAATTCCTTACTGGACATGGCAAATAAAAGAGAGAAGAGAAAGTGGGATCATAGAAGAGTGGTATTGTTCTGTATAATATATTAATAGTTATGATTAAGACGTTTAAGATATGAATATCGAACTTCGACACCTTCGCTACTTCATCGCGGTAGCAGAAGAGCTGCATTTTGGTCGCGCCGCCGAAAGGCTGAACATCTCGCAACCACCGCTTAGCCATCAAATCCAGATTCTGGAGGAGCAGATCGGCGCCAAATTGCTGGAACGCAACAACCGTAATGTTCACCTGACGCCGGCAGGCGCCATGTTTCTGAAAGAAGCCTGGACTATTATCGACCAGGTCGAGCAGGCAGCCGAACGCGCTTCACGTCTTCAGCGCGGCGAAATAGGAGAATTGACGATCGGGTTTACCTCGTCCGCGCCGTTCATCAAAAAAGTGTCGCGCAGCCTACTGTATTTCCGGCAATCCTACCCGGAAGTCCATATTCAAATGATGGAGTTGAATACGAAGCAGCAAATCGAACCGCTGCTGAATGGCAAGCTCGATCTGGGCGTGATGCGCAATAATCCCTTGCCCGATGCGCTCGAACATCAGTTGTTGCTGCATGAAGCGCTGGTTGCGGTTGTGCATGAAGAACATCCGCTGGCCAAACAATCCACGGGTGACCCCATCAGCATCAAACAGTTGGCGCCGGAGCCATTTGTGTTTTTCTCCCGCGCCGTGGGGACGGCGCTTTACGACGAAACGCTGACGCTACTAAAAAGATACGGCATCAGCCCGTATATCACTCAGGAAGTGGGCGAGGCGATGACGATTGTCGGGCTGGTTTCATCGGGTCTTGGCGTTTCCATTTTGCCCGCGTCTTTTGTGCGTATCCGCGTCGATGGCGTGAAGTATTTGTCACTGGCCGAATACGATGCCACAACGCAGGTGTGGCTGGTTACCGCCCGGCACCGCCCGCTGAACGCGGCCGCACAGACGCTGATCGGGCTTATGCTGGCGCACTAACCCATGCAATATGTGCGTTAAATCACATAACGAATCAAATATTTGACGGTTTTAGCGAAAAGGCCCACCATAACCGCAGTTTTTTATTTTGCAGCGTGAAAAATAGTAAGCAGATAACACTTAGCGGTCAGCCCGGTCGAAAAACAAATTCCCAGTCGCAGTATCAGCAATGTAGAGTAGGAGCCAGGTTTGTGATTGCCGACGGTCAACCCGGTCACATCGATCAAATTAAACAAATGAATGCCGGGGCAGTCTACCGGCTGATCGATATGTATGGCCCAATATCACGTATCGAACTGTCAAAACGCACACAACTGGCACCCGCAAGCATCACCAAAATCGTACGCGAACTGCTGGAAGCCCATCTGGTTCAGGAAACGGAATACCAGGATATCGGCAGCAGAGGACGTCCGGCGATCGGGGTGATCCTCGATACTCAGACGTGGCATTTTCTCTCCGTGCGCATCAGCCACAATTCCATGACGTTGGCACTGCGTGATTTGAGCAGCAAACTGGTGGCTGAAGATAACGCTCTCCTTTCTGCTGAACATCCTCAGCCTTTGCTCAATCGCATTTTAAATGAAATTGATAATTTCTTTATTCGGCATCAAAAACGTCTGGAGCGATTGACCGCCATCGCCATTACCGCGCCGGGGATCATTGACGCCACAGCCGGTATCATCCATCGCATGCCGTTTTATGATGTTGAAGAGATGGCTATCGGGCCTGCGCTGGCCCAACGCACCGGGCTACCGGTTTATCTGCAACACGACATCTGCGCCTGGACGATGGCGGAAGCGTTATATGGCGCTTCTCGCGGCTTTCAGAATGTCATTCAGCTCGTCATCGATCACAACGTGGGCGCGGGCGTCATCACCGGCGGACGCATTCTGCATGTAGGTAGCCGCAATCTGGTTGAAATCGGCCATACGCAGGTCGATCCCTATGGCAAGCGCTGCTATTGTGGTAACCACGGTTGCCTTGAAACCGTTGCCAGCACGGAAAGTATGCTGGAACTGGCCTCTCAGAGAATGAGCGCCTCCATGAGTTCTATTCTGCATGGTTCTCCGCTCACGGTGGATAACCTGTGCGACGCTGCCCTGAAAGGCGATCCGCTGGCGAAAGATATCATTCACGATGTCGGAAATAACGTTGGCCGCATTGCCGCCATCATGGTGAATTTGTTCAATCCGGATAAAATCTTGGTTGGTTCTCCGCTTAACAAAGCGGCCAGCATTTTATATCCGGCGATCATGGGCTGTATCCATCAGCAGTCTTTTCCGCCCTACAGCCATAACACCCAGGTGGAAGCGACCCAGTTTTATAATCAGGGGACAATGCCCGGCGCGGCATTAGTGAAGGACGCCCTGTATAACGGTTCTCTGCTGGTAAAACTGCTACAGGGCTAAGATATGCAGGATATGCAGCGCTCAGTTTTCAGGCATGGCCGAAGAGTGATGAGTGGAAATTTTCCAATCACTACCTCTCCAGGCATAAGTGAAAGTGTAACGGGCTAAGAGCTTTGACTTATCCGCGAAAGTGAAGGTATATATTCCAGTATCAATTGCTTTATTACAGCCAATACGTATGGTTCGGCTATTGATCTTTCCACGCGGTTTTTTGGCCAGGAAATGTTCAAAATAATCAATTCGCTCCGCTTCAGTCAGACGCACTTTATTAGAAACTGTGGGTATTAAGACCGCATCGCTCAGATAATTACTTGTAACCTTCTTTGCATCACCAGTCCGTAAAGCATCGTTCCATTTATCGAATAACCGTTCAATTTGAACACGATCAACTTTAACGCAGTTAGGCGCGGTTGCCGCCCACGCAGAGCCAGAAACCAACATCAGTGAACCAACAACGCCGAGTAATTTTTTCATACTAGTTCCTTTTAGTAAGATTGCTTCCCTTCAACTCAGGAATATCAATAAAAATGACCACAAACAATAACATTTTTATATAGTTACATTACTTTACTATAATTTAAACAAGCACGGAGATATGCATTGATTGCTACTCATATTTTCACACCAATGGAAAAAGTTACAAAGGCGCATCTCGCTCCCAAGCAGATTGATATGGCTTAATGTAAGTTTTCGTTCCACCGAGCATCAGCCCACAGAAACAAAACATTGAGCTAACGCAAGCCGCCTGAATAGTGCATCGCCTAGACTTTTACACTTGGAAAGCATTTTGTTGTGCTTGTTATTTTATTTTCAGGTGGGCCGGAGTTATCTCATGTTGAAACGTATTTTTGTCACAGGAACTGATACTGCCGTCGGTAAAACGGTGGTTTCCAGAGCGCTATTGCAAAAATTGGCAGTGAGTGGCAAGTCCGCGGCGGGTTATAAACCGATAGCGAAAGGGTGTATGGAAACAGAAGAAGGGATGCGAAACCGTGATGCGCAACTGCTGCTGGCCACATCCACCCTTAAATTGACCTATGAGCAAGTGAATCCCATCGCCTTACCGGAGGATGAAATCAGCGCCAGCGAACACTTGATCAACTATAGCGCCATGACGCAAGGGCTGCATTATCTGAGTGAAAACGCAGATGTGGTGGTTGTGGAAGGCAGCGGCGGCTGGCGTACGCTGATGAACGATCTGCGGCCCTATTCCGAATGGGTTATTCAGGAACAACTCCCCGTGGTGTTGGTTGTTGGTATCAAGCTGGGTTGTATCAGCCACGCGCTGCTAACCGCTCAGGCTATTCTTAACGACGGGTTGCCGTTGGTAGGTTGGGTTGCCAATCGCATTAATCCTGGGCTGGCAAATTATGCGGAAATCATAACGGTGCTACGCAAAAAGATTCCCGCGCCTCAGCTAGGGGAGTTACCTTATTTACCCCGGGCGGAACAGCGCGATTTATCCCCTTACATTGATCTCTCCGCCGTGGCGGATTGAGACAGATGGCTCTGACTCCCGCCTCAATAGCGGGAGCTTTTTTCTCTTTTTCTTTTCCCCTCGGCCATACGTCTGTCGGATAACACCTGATATACTCAAAACAGTCTTTCTTTCTCATAAAAAATGCAATGAAAACAGAGAATAACTCCGAACATCCTCCGGTTCCCCATCGTCACTGGGTATTGATTGCCTGTATGCTGGCCATGTTCACCGCAGCCATAGAGGTCACCATCGTTGCGACCGCATTGCCGACCATTATTGCGGATCTCGGCGGCTTCTCCCTGCTTGGGTGGGTTTTCGCCGGTTATTTGCTGACACAAGCCATCAGCATTCCGATTTATGGTCGGCTAGCCGACCTTTTTGGCCGTAAGCGAATTTTTTTCATTGGCACTGTCACGTTTCTACTGGGGTCAGTGCTATGCGGTTTTTCTACCAATATGGGATGGTTGATCCTGTTTCGTACCCTTCAGGGGCTGGGGGCCGGAGCAATTACCCCGATTGCATTTACCATTGTCGCTGATGTGTACAACAGTTCGGAGCGCCCAAAAATACAGGGCTATCTTTCGAGCGTCTGGGGCGTCTCCGCCATCGTCGGACCGCTGTTAGGCGCCTTTATCGTCCAACATTTCAATTGGGCGCTGATTTTCTGGGTTAATGTGCCAATAGGTTTGCTCTCCATTTTTTTACTGGCGCGTTATCTGCCCGCCGTCAATCAAAAATGTCCTCATCGGTTGGACTGGGCTGGCGCATTCTACCTTGCCCTTACCGTTGCCAGTCTGTTAATGGCGTTACTTCAAGCTGGGGTCTTTGGATTCTGGATAATTCCTATGTTGATCGTGGCGATCGGGGGCGGCGTTTTACTGTTCCGGCAGGAAAAGAGCGCCCCTGAGCCACTTTTTCCGCTGGCGCATTGGCGTAACAAGATCATCATCGCGGGTAATTTCGGCGGTCTGGCGATTGGGGCTGCGATGATGGGCGTCAGCGCTTTTATGCCAACATTTATACAAGGCGTGATGGGAAAAACACCACTGGAAGCAGGCAGTATCCTGGCGTTGATGTCTATTGGCTGGCCGCTGGCCAGTACGCTGAGCGGACGCCTGATGCTACGTACTTCCTATCGGTTTACCGCCATCAGCGGAGGCATTCTGATTATCGTCGGCAGTCTGGCGTTACTAACGCTTGACCGGAGCAGCAATCTTAACTGGGGCAGGGCCGCCGCGTTTCTGATCGGCGCTGGAATGGGATTGAGCAACACCACCTTTCTGGTATCGGTGCAAAATTCCGTAGACTATTCGACCCGTGGTATTGCGACAGCCTCCACCATGTTTAGCCGTATGCTGGGTTCCGCGTTGGGCACGGCCATTCTCGGCGCCACGCTCAACCTAAACCTGCATTGGCGTCTGCCTGAGCTGGACGATCCATTACAAATGTTGATGGATGTAAATAGCAGGAACATGATGAGTGCGGAACAATTCGATTGGCTTTCCTGGCAGGTATCGGCATCTATTCACTGGGTTTTTGTCGTTTCGGCATTGATAGCGGTAATGACGTTATTTTCAGCCTGTATGATCCCCGCCAATCAAAGGCCGGGGAGTGCTGACGCGAGGCGTGAATAGCAGGGCAGATAAGGCAGGGGGGTTACTGCACCGGTTGTGCCGGTGGGTTTTCCGTCGGGGTCGATACGTCATTCGTCCCCGCTTCACCTTCAGCATGACGGATATAGACAATCTTCTGTGAATCATTCTCACAATGACCAACCACCTGACCACCGACCTGACTGACCTGATCGTTAGGCACAATCTCCAATGAAAAACCTGATTCCAGTACGCCGTTATTGATTATCTTCTGTGAGATGTCGGCTTTAGCACTTTCACAAGACGCCTGCGCCGTCAGAGGGGCAACCATACCTAGAAACGTGCCAACAATGATAATTTTTTTCATATTGTCACCCTTTTATTTGGATAAATCTGGCTAATCGTCTGGTGTTATGCACACCAGACGGATATTGAAACTATATAAAGGATAGACTAAAAATCAGGGAGTGACCGGACGACCGGTCCGACGGTCGAGACAACGGTCAGTATTGGCTTCCCAATAGGCGTTCACATTATAGCTGGTGTTACATTTCTCACGACCGTCGATAGATTTTTCAACTTTATCGAACTCTTTCTCGGTACGAGCATTGACTTTATTACGCAGTGACCGCGTTGAATTCCATTGTTCACTGCTTTGTCGGGCGGCCTCTTTGGATAAAACACTGTCGCCTGAATCAATCACAACATGGCGAGTGTCCGCCAGCGCAGTCAGTTGCCAGACCGTGGCCGCCGCGAGCATGGAAAGCGGGATCAAAGCCCGGATCAGAGAAGCAAAGGGATATTGGTTCATGTTTCACCTTGACAAAACAAAGGATTGATACAAACGCCACGACAATCGTTATGACAAAGAACAGCTTATCGAAAGATCATCAAAACAATACGTCAGAAACAGTAGCGTTCCCTGCACAAAACGGCAGGCCGATATTGCCGCGCCCACCTGGATATTGATACGGTAACTATACCATTCTTCATCTCAACGACACTATAACCGCGATGAGTAAGTTAATTAAGGGGTCTATTGTGGCCTCTATAATTGACCGAAAAACAGTACCCTGATAGGTTAACTTTGTGTTTGGATAGGCACAAATTCAAGTATTTTTAATTCAATACATGGAGATCGTTATGAAGAAAATTATTAGTGGTCATGTTGCAGATTATATTTATACCCAATAAGATTTATTCACATAACAGTGTAAAGATTTATCGATAAATAAAGGGGAGATAGATGAAGGAGATCGGCCTTCCCGTCAAGACAAGGGAATATGAAAACCGTTTTTTCGATTCGACGGTTTGGAATGATTTTGTATACTGAGACGACGATATTGTTATTGCCAGTTACGCAAAGGCGGGCACAATGTTATTGCAACAAATTGTCGCTCAACTCATATTTAACGGTAGATAGCGAAAATATCTCCCTGGCTTGATTCTGTTTATCCCGATAAGGCAACCAAGTTAGATCAGGTTGAATCCCAGACCCACCGGCGTTTTCTTAAAACGCACCTGCCGGCGGACTCGCTTGTATTCTCCGAACGGGCTAAATACATTTACATTTGCCGCGATGGTCGCGACATTGTCTGGAGCCTCTACGACCATCAGTCGGCTCTCCGGCAGGAAGTTCAACCCACGCTGAACGCCGCAGAGGGAACAGCGGGGCGCTTGCGGGTTATGGCGCCCCCTGAGTCCTCAATTGTCGATTATTTTACTGACTGGCTTAATAAAGACGGTCATCCGTTCTGGCCATTTTGGGAAAGTGTTCGTTCGTGGTGGTCAATACGCCATTTACCAAATGTTCACATCGTGCATTTCGCCAATCTGATCGAAAATATGCCCCGCGAGATTCGCAGAATAGCGGAGTTTATCGACACGACCATCAATGAATCCCAATGGGAAGCAATAATCCGCCATTGCAGTTTCGATTATATGAAAATGCATGCCGCCAGATACGTTCCCCAGGGTGTCGGTCT
This sequence comes from Brenneria rubrifaciens, assembly GCF_005484945.1. NCBI lineage: Bacteria > Pseudomonadati > Pseudomonadota > Gammaproteobacteria > Enterobacterales > Pectobacteriaceae > Brenneria > Brenneria rubrifaciens. The sequence continues at coordinate 1,893,486 of NZ_CP034035.1, read as the reverse complement.
CTGGAAAGAAGGTGGCAACGCCTTTTTCAGTAAAGGGAAAAATGCTCGCTGGCTGGCAGAACATTCTCCCTTCAGATATCTGCATCCAATATGAACAGCGGGCCGTCGACGAACTCGGCAGAGATTGCGCCCACTGGCTAGCGACCGGAAAGCTGCGTTAGTCAATTAATGTGATAAACGCCGTGCTGATTGTTGACAGCTATTATGGTTTTACCGCCATTATTCCTGATTATCCGCTTCCACGGCGTTGTACAATCGCTCAAGTATATCGGGAAATGCTGACTGCACGCGGTTCCAGCTAGGTACGAAGGGTTTATCACCCGGACTTTCGCTGTAGACCTGCCCGGAAAGGGTGATGACATCCGCGAACAGCTCTACGGCTGACTCTTCAGTATGTCGATCAAAGTGCAAGCCATTCATGCGGGCATCATGCTCAAAGGCATCGATCATATCGAGCGCGTTGCGGTAGTAAGTCGCGCGCAATACCCGAAACGAATCCGTCGTAATATTCACGCCCAGTATCGCCAGTTTACGATACAATGCTTTAGTAATATCGGTCGCCATGCGTTGCAGACCGGAATTAGGGTCATCTTCCGACATCGGCTGATGCTTATGATCATAGTTATCAGCGATGTCGACCTGACAGATACGACTCGTCGCCGTTCCCCGATGAATTTCAGACAGCACGCCAATTTCCAGTCCCCAATCGCTGGGAATACGCAGGTTATTTAAAATATGGGTACGCATGGCAAACTCGCCCGACAGCGGATAACGGTAGCTACGCATGTACTCCAGATAGTCGGAATTGCCATAAACCTTTTGCAAGGATTTGAGCAAAGGGAAAACCAGTAGCCGACCGACCCGGCCATTGAACTTTCCCTCGGCCACTCGTGCATAATACCCTTTGCAGAAATCATAATGAAAATGCGGGTTCGCCACCGGATAGAGCAGGCGAGCAAGCATACTGCGATCGTAAGTGACAATGTCACAATCATGCAGCGCGACGCAGGACGTTCGCCTCGAGGCCAGAGTATATCCGACGCAAAACCAAACATTGCGGCCTTTACCTGGCTCCATTGGCGCCAGTCCTCTGTCAGCCAGTTCATCGCTTAGCGTTGTCAACCGGGGTCCATCGTTCCACAAGATACGGTGGCGTTGCGGCAGACGGGAAAAAAACTTGCGGGCATAATGAAACTGTTCCTGGTCGGCACGATCCAAGCCAATTACAATCTCGCCAAGATAAGGCACCTGAGATAACAGGTCGACAATATTATCCAGAGCAGGCCCTTCCAGTTCTGAATAAAGGGAAGGGAGGATAAGTCCCATGCTGTTTTGCCCAGAAAACACCTGTAACTCATATTCCAGTTCTTCCACACTTCGCTGGGTAAGATTGTGAAAATTGGTAATGATTCCATCCTGATAAAATTCACTCATCGTGCTTCTCCCTCAGATTACATTTATGTTTTATGCGCCGTGTTGGGGTTGGTCGTTGAAAAACTTTTACCAATGAAGTGCGACAATCCTTCACTCCAACCAACAGGTCCCATGGCCTGCGTGCGATACAACTGGCCAACATAGTTTCCTGGTAACTCTACTAATTGATTACCCTTGCCTTTAATTAATACGGCATTGTCCATCGCACTTAACAACGAGACATCATTCGGCCCGTCACCAAGACCGATGGTTGTCACCGTAGTACCATTTTTATCGGCAAATTGTGCTTTTATCCAGTAGGCAGCAAGTCCCTTACTAACCTGTTGTCCCATTACATGATAGAAGCGTCCGCCCTGTGTCAGCGAAAGACCATGCTCAGCAAGGCGCTGACGAAAACGCGCTAGCGCCTCGGCGTCATCCAGCCACAACAATGGTTCAGAAGCTTCACGCCGACGTGCCAGTTCAGCATTTTGCAATGAAAGCCCGGTCACGCTGGCGACCGCCTCGCTATCCATGTCAGCGAATCCTTTAAATTTAAACGCGTCCTGCTCCCGTAACTGGCGAAGCAGGGTGCAAATGGAAGGGTAGTCAGCCTCAAAAATCTTACGCGGGTAGTCTGGGTGCGAACGCCACGTTGGGGGTAACGCAATCAACGCGCCATTTTCCGCAATATAGGGAAGATGGCTTAACCCCAGCTCGCTTTGCAACGGGCAGATTTCCGCCGCCGTTTTACTGGTGGTAATAATGACGGGAACGCTACCCCGAGCCAGCCGATCCAGCCACGGGCGAGCGGGCTCCCAACTGTAGGTATCGTGATCAAGCAGCGAACCGTCAAGATCGCTGAAAATCATCAGCTTGTCGCTCAATACTGGCATTGGTTCTCCATAATTTACGGAAGTAAACAGATAATAACGATGGGCATGAGTTCGTTGTTTTAAAGCCGGCTGAGATATCAACCTGATAATGCAGATGAAGTGCGACATTGATCGCTGTACTAACTGTATGCGGAAATCAGTGTTTAAGCAAATGACGTTGGGATGACACTAATTCCATCTCCCTTACACATGGAAGCGCTCTCTGCTTGAGAAGGGGATTCAAGTTTCCTTGAATGATTTCAATAGTAGCCCCGAAGTGTAATCAATTTAACATAATATACATTATGCGAACCAAACTAAGAATGGGCGGGAACTGGCGTTCCCGGAGCTGTCACAGGTCGTGCTGATGTGTTGAATCAAACACGATTTCCTCGGTGCCATCATCGTGATGCCGGATAATCTGGTAATCCGGCTCCGGGTTCTGGCTCTCAGCTTCATACGCCGCCCGGAATGCGGGATCTTTTAATAATGCCTCTTTCAGTTCGTGATGTGTCGTGAACTTCTTCATAAACCCGCCTCGCAGGAATGCTGCCGCGCCGCAATTAACGCCAAAGAAAACGCCAGAACTTTCTTGGAGCATCCGCCTAAAAAGCAAAAAGCAAATAGACATTTCTATCGAGCTTCGACAAAGGTAAGTATAAGCGGGAACGCCAGTTCCCGCTGTGCGTCATTTTACGAAATAGTTAAAGCCACCCGGCGGTACGTACAGAGCCCGGCAAATTCGGACAGCGCTTATTACCATGCGCCTGAGCGTGAGTACTTCGTCCTTAATGGGAGCCCGTGTTCACGACGAATAGAGTTTTCCGTGGGCTTTCCGGTTCTTTCATACTCATACTTGCCAAGCCCGACGGCTCGAAGTTCCTCTTTCCCAGATTTTGTGGATGCAGATGAAGCATCCTGAGTTATCGAGCCACCATATTTACTGGTTCCTGCCAAATGATGATTGGCGTGAATGAGTTCATGGGCTAATGCTATGAATGCGTTATCGGGATTTGCACCGGCAACGGGAACACCTGATAAATTTATCTCCGGCTCTGCAGCCATTTTACTCCAAGGTATCTCCGATGCCGTCCCCTTTTTATTGATAATACTGGAACTGGTTGATTCCTTAATTAGCACAGACTCAAAATCCCTTTGTGTTGGATTGTTTCCCAACTTACTTATTTGGGAAAGTGTCAATCTGGGTCTGGCTACGGGTGCCTGTCCAGCACTCGCTTCCGAAATAGTTACGTATTTCTCGTGGGTAGATATCTCGGATATTTTCTGCAAAAGGCGTTGCCCGGTTGGGCCTGACTGGATTCGATTGAGGGATTCGACAACATCATTCTCAAAACTGGGAGATGAATAACTTCCTATCCTGATTCCTGGAAAATTGTTCATATAAACGACTCGTTCTGATTGATATACCCAGCATACTGAAATTGCAGGTTAATTTATCGGTTATATCGCCGACCGTGGTATATGGGTATATAAATAAAACAAACACATTTTCATGTGCGCCTAAGAAGTATTTATTTAACTCTACTTCTTGGCATATTAGTCGATATTAAAGGCACCTTGTCTTAACTCAAAATGTAAATACATTCATCAACTATAATCAATAACCATTTGTTCTTATTACAGGAAGGTCAGTATATGTTTATATATGGAAATAGATTCTAATTCTATTTGCATTATGAATATATATGGATATATTTTTTATTAAAATTGGATCATAAAACAACGCCCCGCTGTTAACTTCATTATTATTTACTCCCGTTATCAATACGGCTGTCGATGTTAACTATTTTTTCAGTTTTTCATGACCCTCCCCCCTTTTTTCCACTACAATGAAGTATCTTCATTTACCCGGTGACCCACCCCCCTATGTCTCGATTAACCCAGAAAGATATGACCGAAAGTGAACAGCGTCAGTTGAAAACCCTGCTCGATCAGGAAAGAAAAAAACTGGGGCGCCCCCTGACTAATTCCGAAAATAACCATATCAAACACGATTACATCGATAAATTAACGCAAGAACGAGAGGCTGAGGCTAAAAAGTCCCGAGCCGAAAAGAAAAAAAACAAGTTTAAACCGGATGCTTCAACGACGTATGAATGGTCTGCCAACACCAATCTTCGTGGCCGGCGTTAATCCCGATAATCAAACGTCTGCATAATGGGGGAAAAGCATTTGAATGGCAGACCAGAACTCTGCCATTCAGTACAAAATCAAATGTCTTTCAATACATTGAGGGCATCGATGGTCATGGATGGCGCGAACTCGGTAATGTTGTAATCAGCAACCGCATTGAACGGGTCCTCGGCCAGCACCGTCTCAAGCGCTTGACGTTCCATCGTTTTTGCGAAAATCACTCCGCCCGTTCGCGGTATTTTTCTACCGGAAGCGATAAATACCCCTTGTGTGTAATACTTCTTCAGCCACTCGATATGGCCTTCCAGATGGGTTTCAACTACGTCGATCGGTTTATTGTAGGTCAGATTAACGATAAACATTCTTCATCCTCTTCTAAACGGTAACTGATTCATTCACTTGAGATTAAGGATGAGTTGCAGCAAGATGGCAACCCTTATCCGTTTTACCCTGTAACCGGAACAAGTGCGTTTTTTCTCCCGTATTCCCTGTTTTCACGTCGTCTATGGCTGAAATATTTGTTAATTTTGTCCTTTCTTTAACCGTTTGATTCGCCTTGATTAGCACTAAGGTATACCCTGTCGCAGATTACACTCTATATTTTCTGCTTTAGGTATCTATCACAAAAGGTCTCTTTTGCGTGGCAAAATTATTTTTACGTAGTGGAAGTTTGGATGATTTTCTGGCGCTGGGCGAAAATGGACAGCCGGTTTATGCATCAGCACTTCAGTTACGGGAAACTTTACGTCTGCGAAAACAACCGCAGATTGCAGACTGTCTGGCTATTCCCCAACCCAATGAAAATGGCGACCGGATTGACTGGTATTCGCCGATCGAAGGTAAAGTTACCTCATGGATTGCCGCCAGCGAAAAAGAACGCGATATGGCGTTAAAACGGCTGGAAGCCTATCAATCCGCCGTCGCTGATATCAGCCAACATGCACAAAGTGCGGAAAAAGCCGGTCAGAAATTGTTTGGCGTCCTGCTGGCGAAAGCGCTTCAGTTTCCTGGGCCAAATCATGTTTATCTGGTTGATGGCAATCCAGTTTTGACCTTCTGGGGTTTTGTTAATCTGGATAAGAAATCTCGCACCGACGCGCTTGATTGCCTGCGTCCGGCAGAAAAAGAGAGCGAACCAGAGGTTGCCGTTCCCACGTCCTTCGCGCCGCCCGAAGAGCCGGCGACGCCTTCAGCGCCCAAACCTGAACTCGTCGTCACACCCGCAGCAGTTCCCGCCCGCAGCCCCTGGCTAACCATCGGGTGGTGGTTACTCCCGGCAGCGGCGTTAATGGCCGTCTTAACTTTCCAAATTCGAGGATGCGTATCCGAACAAAACGCGTCCCCTGCTCCTGCGCCATTAGCCGCAACCAATAAACCAGAAAAACGCGCCTTGCCTGCTTCCGTCCGCGAACCACAGGCAGAGACGCCTGTATATAACTCAGCGGCACCGTTATCTGTACCGCCAGAAATCGTATCCGCCGAACCAGTAATCGAAGAGGCCGCGCCTGCTGAGGCGGTCGTTGTGGAAACACCGGCAGCGAAACCGCCTGTCGCCACAGAGCCGAAAGAGAGTGCGCCCGTGCCAGTTGAATCCGCGCCGACACCTGCCCCAGAGCCCGAAGCCCCGGTGATCCAGGCGGGTAAAGACGAACTGGTGATGCCTGCCGACGCCGTGCGTTTGGGCTCAATCAAATTCCTTAATGGAAGCTGGCGTATCGCCGTTGATGCGAAAACGCCGCCGATCACCGGCAGGCCGCCAAGCCTGAGATATCAAATCAAAAACGGTAAAGGCACCGCGCGAATTACGCATGGCGACGGCGTTACTTGTCGTGCAAATATTGAAGCCGGGTTAATGAGCTCCGGTAATCTGATTATCAACAGCCGTACCAAAGCAAGGTGCAGCGATGACTCCAGATTCCAGATGCCTGAAATCGTATGTAAACAAAGCGCGAATGGCGCTGCTGCGGAGTGTATCGGGCGCTACGACGCTAACGCGATCTTCCCGATGACGATAAAGCGTGAGAGTAAATCCTAATGCTGGCAACGATCACTGATTACAAACAAAGAATTACGCTTATTCAGGACAGCGGAATCCAATTTCTGGATTTCGCGTTAAAACCGGAATCACGCATTGACTTCCCGAATAAATATGTCCGTAAAAGTGCCAATGGGCCGCTACTGCGTCTGATTTATGATGAGCAGACTGATAAATATTTTCTGCCGTCTCCCGTGGGAACGCCACCGGAAGTGGTTAAGCCGGAGCTAAGTATTCCGCTTGAGCAATCACTGAAACTACTCGAAAAGATCTGGTTGCCGCTGCCTTTTTTGCGTTTTAATCCGCCGCGCACCTTCATGGGTGGACCAGATAACTGGGCGCGGATGCAGGTTATCGCGCTGGACGCGCCGGATTTGGACGGTAATACCCATCGCATCTGTCTGGCGTTTGACACCAAAGTGTATCCTGAAGGCCATGCTTACGAAGCCTTGGCTCCCAATGCTAATGACATCAAGACCGGCGGCAGTTTTGCGCTGGCCTATCACAGTGACGAACTGGGTGAATTTCTCGATCATACCTGGGTAGATGGCTGGCTGAGAGAAGTGTTCACTCAGCAGGCAACCCTGCTGGAACATCGGGATGACCGGGAGATCAAAGCCGCGCTCAGAGGGTTTGAATATCAGGCGCACTACATGAACCTGCTGGACATGCTGGGCAACCAACTATCAGTACCAGAAATTCGCATTAATACCGGCACGTTGCAAGAACCCGCAATTAACGTGGATCTGATCCTTGACGTGGGCAACTCCCATACCTGCGGTATTCTGGTTGAAGATCACGCCAATGAAGACAACGGTCTGAAACAAACCTATGAGCTGCAACTGCGCGACCTCAGTCAGCCGCATTACCTGTATAACGAACTGTTTGATAGTCGTGTTGAGTTTGCCCAGGCCAAATTCGGTAAGCAAAACTTTTCGGTGGAAAGCGGTCGTGATGACGCCTTTATCTGGCCTTCCATTACCCGCGTCGGCCGGGAAGCCAGCCGCATGGCGTTGTTGCGTCAGGGTACGGAGGGGGCGACCGGCATTTCCAGCCCGCGCCGTTATTTATGGGATGAAGAGAGCTATGCGCCCGGCTGGCGTTTCAGTCAACCGGATGTTCACTCGCAGAGTGAACCGCTGGCAACCGCCATGCCGCTGACCATCCTGCTTAATGATGAAGGCCAACCGTTGTACGACCAACCGCTGGATGAGCGCTTGCCGGTCTTCTCCCCGCACTACAGCCGCAGCGCCATCATGACGTTCATGCTGTCTGAACTGCTGCTTCAGGCGATGATGCAGATGAACAGTGCGGCGCAGCGGCTGAAAATGATCCACTCTTCAGCGCCGCGCCAACTGCGCAACATTATTCTGACGCTGCCTTCGGCGATGCCGAAACCAGAACGGGAAATCTTCCGCCGCCGGATGCACGAAGCGATCGCGTTGGTGTGGAAAGCGCTGGGCTGGCATCCGATGGATGACGATTTCACGACGCTTTCAGACAAGCAGAAAAGCCGCGTACCGGTGCCGGAAGTCCAAATCGAATGGGACGAAGCCACCTGCGGGCAAATGGTCTATCTGTATAATGAAGCGCAGGTGAATTTTGGCGGACGGGCCGAAGACTTTTTTTCCAGTATGGCGCGCCCGGATAAAGAATTGGCTGAAGGTGAACCTGCGGGCAAAACGCTGCGCATCGCGTCGATTGATATCGGCGGCGGCACCACCGATTTGGCGATTACGCAATATTTGCTGGATGACGGCGTCGGCAATAACGTCAAAATCATTCCGCGCTTGCTGTTCCGCGAGGGCTTCAAGGTCGCGGGAGACGATATCCTGCTCGATATTATCCAGCTTTATGTGTTACCGGCGCTTCAGGCGGCGTTGAAAAATATCGGTATGGCCAGCCCGGACGGGTTGATGGCGAAACTGTTTGGCAGCGAAGGCCGTATGGACGGGCAGCTCACGCTGCGCCAGCAGGTGACGTTACAGATATTTATCCCCATTGGCCGCGCCATTCTGGAAGCCTATGAAAGTTTCGATCCGCTGGATACCAGCGCCGAAATCGAATCCTCGTTTGGCGAGTTGCTGACGCAACAGCCGACGTCCAACGTGCTGGAATACATCAATACCGAAGTTCAGCGCGAACTGCCGGTGGGCGACAATACGTTTGATATTTTACAGGTGCCGCTGATCCTCAAATTGAGCAAGTTGCACGGCGAGTTCTTGTCTAACCGCATGAATATTACGCAGAATCTGCGTTTAATGTCCGAGGTGGTGTCGCTCTACTCCTGTGATATTTTACTGTTAACCGGCCGCCCTTCCCGTTTCCCCGGTATTCAGGCGCTGTTCCGGCATTTACAGCCGTTGCCGATTAACCGCATGTTATCGCTGGACGGCTACCATACGAGTGACTGGTATCCGTTCAATAAACGCGGACGCATTGATAATCCGAAGTCGACTGCGGCCGTTGGCGCCATGCTGTGTCTGCTGGCGCTCGATCTTCGCTTGCCGGGTTTCTATTTTAAAGTCGGGGATTTCCAGCCCTATTCCACGATCCGCTATCTCGGCATGATGGACAGTAACAACGCCCTGACCACGGATAACGTGTATTACAGCGATATCGATCTGGATGTGGCGGATTTCGAGCTTGATCCGAATGCCAGTTTCCAGGTGCGCGGTTCACTGTGTCTGGGCTTCCGTCAGCTCGACAACGAACGCTGGCCCGCGTCTTCGCTATACACCCTATCCATCGTCGATCAGGAACTGGCCAGAAGAGTCGTTGGCGACAGCGTCCTGCGCGTCAGGCTGGCGGTAACCAAAGGTGACGGTCAGGATAGCCCGGAACGTTTTGAAATCGCGGATGCCGTTCTGGAAGACGGCGCCCATGTTCCTCCGGAACATTTACGCCTTAAGTTGAACACCCTAACTGCTAGCGGAACAGGCGCAACGCATTACTGGATCGATAGTGGGAGCGTATTTAGAAAATGAGACCTTTAACGCCCAAACAACTTTCTATCCAACTCAACAACCAGCTACAGGCCGTCGCTGAGAGCGTTGATCACGCCATCGATTGGATTGAAAACACGCGGCAAGATGCGCCGCGTCTGGATATGGAAGCGGATCGGCTGATCGTCAAGCTGCGCCGTCACCGCAACAAGGCAAAACACCTCTCTGAAGTATCGCTCAAAGAGATCGCCATTGGATTCTTTGGTTTGTCGCAGGCGGGAAAAGCTTACCTGATTGCTGCGCTGGCATCTGGCGAGAGCGGCAAGCTGGAAACATCGTTTGAAGGACAACAGCTCGATTTCCTAACGCACATCAACCCGGCGAATCAGCCCACCTCGCTGGTCACGCGTTTCAGCCGCCAGGCAGGTGTAAAAAACAAATCCTTCCCGGTACAACTGTTACTGCTCAGCGAAGTGGATATCGGCAAGATTATGGCGCATGCCTTCTTGCACAATCTCAATCAGCAGACCGTGACCGAGGATTGGGACGAACATCAAATTACCGAACACCTGAAAACGCTGCTAAGACACCGCCAGCCGGAACCGGTCGAAGGTATGACTCGTGATGAAGTGGTCGAACTGTGGGATTATTTGGCCCGCCACGATGCCAAACGGCAAAAGCAGTTGGAAACCCACTTTTGGCCGGTCGCCGTGGAGTTGGCTCCCTACCTCAGCATTGACGATCGCGCGCATCTGTTTTCGCTTCTATGGGACGAACTCACCACGCTGACCGCAGCTTATCGCCATTTTGCTCACACCTTGCAGCCTCTCTCCGGGGCAAGTAAAGTGCTGGCGCCGCTCAGAATACTTGTCGATGAAAACCAACACCCCACCAACGGTATGATTAATGGCGCGATGCTGGCGCGACTCAACACCGCTTCAGACCCCGCCGTGTTGGTTCGCCCGGTGCTGAATGGGCGTGCGGGGAAAACCGTTGAGCTATCGCAAGCGGAGTTAACGATGCTGACCGCCGAATTATTGATCCCGCTGCATGCGCCTACCCGCGAACCCCTGTTTGAGCAAGTCGATATTCTGGATTTCCCCGGTTTTGGCGATATCACCGAGTCTACAGAAGCACTTCAGGCGGCGGAAAACGCCAGCAGCGACGACTACCCGCTGACGCAAACGCTGTTACGCGCTAAACGCGCATACCTGTTGGAACGATATACCGATAATCAGGAGATGAATGTCCTGATGGTTTGCTCCGCCGCCGGCAAACGCGAAGATGTCAAAATCGTTGGCAAAGCGCTGGATTTCTGGGTGCGGCAAACGCAGGGGGAAAACACCCAGATTCGTAGCCGCCGCAAGCCGGGTTTAATTTGGGCGGTCACCCGGTTTGATCGACGCATTACCCACGGACAGAACTATGACGCCGCCGTACAGCGTTATGTCGGCAATCCTGGCGACACCTGGGGAACCATGCTGGCTATGGATAAACGCGGCGTTACCCGGATGGCGACTTGGCTGGGAGCTGAGGTACACCGGGAAGTGAAGCTTGGCCGCCTCAGCGAGCAACTCAGTGAAATTCAGCGCGAACTGAGCGATAACCTGCTGGGGAACTGGTATCAGCCCGCCGGGACTGACGACCCGGCGGAGAAACAGCGCATCGCGGAGACGCTGCTTAAATCATTGCAAACCAGAACCGGGGTACATGGCGAGCTACTGGAGCGCCTGTTGCCTTCCCGTGATGAACTGCGCCGTCTCTACCTGAAACAGCAAGACCGGACGAGCTATGGCGCTTACCATGCAGAAACCGAGGAGTCCGGCGCGCCATCCGTCAGCGCCGATCCTTTTGGTGTCGGGATCGAGATCGATCTGTTCGCCAACGATCCGATCGAACTCAAGCCACGACAATCTTCCCCTGCACAGGCGCTCGGCCAGGGTTATGAAGCCGAGTACGCCCATTATGTGTATCGTTACTGGATCAATCATCTGCGCAGCCTGCCTGAAAACGCGCCATTGATTGAGCTGTTGGGCGTGCCAAAAGCAACGATTGAAATTTTGGCGGAAGAACTCATTACCGCCAGTATCCGTCTGAATATTGAGGACGCGCTGGTTAATAGGCTGGTTGATACGGAACAACTGGGCGTACACCGCGAAAGCAAAGCCGACCGCCAGATTTCCCGTGTGATAACCGTGTTGGGTGACTTCGTGGCATGGCTGGGCTTCCAGCAAATGGAGGAAGCGCGGCGCCCTGCCAGCCGAATCAACCGGGGTCACAAAATTTTCGCCAAGCCGGAAAAACAGTCGGTAAACTTCGGTGCCTCACAGCGTCTGACCAAACTGGCGCTGACGCCGACCAATAATACCGCTTTTTATATCTATGACTGGCTGGTTGGTCTGAATGAAATGATTATTCAGAATGCAGGATACTCCGCAGCACGCGAAGTCAGCGCCGAACGGCGCGAGCAGTTAGGCGCTATTCTGGCGCAGATTAAACCTGTAGAAAAATGAGGCATCGCGCACAAAAACCGCCGTGTGTTTTTGTGCGCGGATTCTTAAAAGGTGTTTAAGTCACAAATACTATTTTAAAGTTGATATCTCTCCCCTGTTTTTAGTGATTTATTCCTCTTTTTTATAGTGATTATGTGATATTCATCGTGTTTTATTTTTATTATTGCAATATCTACCGGATACCGACACTTTACTGAAGATCTCAGTTTCGGCACTCAGATAAGAAAAAAATATGAAGCTTTTCTTTCTGAACAAAATGACAACGCTTGGCGGTGAATTAATAATTGTTGCGGATGAAAATAATCACCTTCTGACAATAGAATGGCGTAAATAGGAAGAAAAAAATTATATCGTTCATTCAATCGCAGTTATCGACACGCCCCTTTTTCATTGCAACCTTGCCATAATCCGGGCGGACCGACCGAGAGTCTGCAACGCCAAGCGAGTATTTATCGTTTATTCATCTATATTGGTCTTTTCAGTGAATTCGCAGTCTTATCACCGACCATAAAAGCTGTTAAAATTGACCGATATCAATTATTGCCTGAGCAAAGTCTATGATCCCGGAAAAGCGAATTATTCGACGCATTCAGTCTGGCGGTTGTGCTATACACTGCCAGGATTGCAGCATTAGTCAGCTATGTATTCCTTTTACCTTAAATGAACATGAGCTCGATCAGCTTGATAATATCATTGAAAGGAAAAAACCCATTCAGAAAGGGCAGACGTTGTTCAAAGCGGGCGATGATTTAAAATCGTTGTACGCTATCCGCTCAGGCACTATTAAAAGTTATACCATCACCGAACAGGGTGATGAACAGATTACCGGCTTCCATCTGGCTGGTGATCTGGTCGGTTTCGATGCAATCGGTAACGCGCAACACCCTAGCTTCGCCCAGGCGCTGGAAACCTCTATGGTTTGTGAAATCCCTTTCGAGACGCTGGATGACCTCTCTGGCAAAATGCCTAATTTGCGTCAACAAATGATGCGCTTGATGAGCGGTGAAATCCGTAGTGACCAGGACATGATCCTGCTGCTTTCGAAGAAAAATGCGGAAGAGCGTCTGGCGGCGTTTGTTTATAACCTATCGCGCCGTTTTGCTCAACGCGGTTTTTCTCCTCGCGAGTTCCGCTTGACGATGACTCGTGGCGATATCGGCAACTATCTGGGATTAACCGTTGAAACCATTAGCCGTCTGCTGGGACGCTTCCAGAAGAGCGGCATGCTGGCGGTAAAAGGTAAATACATCACCATCGAAAATATTGACGCGCTTTCCGAACTGGCGGGAACGCCACGCAGAACGTAGGCCTTTGCCGGATCAATAATTTGCTTTTTTTATTGATCCGGCGCCCTCATCATCAGTTGTTCAAAACGATTCCCATAGAGTACTCTTGATTTACAGACTGTGTATCAACAGCTGTTTGGAGGATCTATGGCAAAGTATCAGAACTTACTTGTCGCTATCGACCCGAATCAGGATGACCAACCAGCGCTGCGTCGGGCGGTTTATCTGGTTCAGCGACTTGGCGGCCGTATCAAGGCTTTTCTGCCTATCTATGACTTCTCTTATGAGATGACCACCCTGCTTTCTCCTGATGAACGAACCGAAATGCGGCAAGGCGTCATTCAGCAACGAACCGAATGGATTGCGGAGCAATGCAAATATTATCTTGATGCGGGCGTACAGATAGAGATCAAAGTGGTCTGGCACAATAAGCCATTTGAAGCCATTATCCGGGAAGTCATTGCCGGACAACATGACTTGTTGTTAAAAATGGCGCATCAGCATGATCGACTAGAAGCCGTTATTTTCACCCCAACCGACTGGCAACTGTTGCGTAAATGCCCCTGCCCGGTGTGGATGGTGAAGGATCAGCCCTGGCCGGAAGAAGGACGGGCTCTGGTTGCCGTCAATTTGGCCAGCGAAGATCCTTACCATGACCCCCTCAATATTAAGCTGGTTTCCGAAACGCTGGAACTGGCAAAACAGGTAAATCAAACTGAAGTCCATTTGGTTGGCGCCTATCCAGTGACCCCTATCAATATTGCAATCGAACTGCCAGACTTTGATCCCGGCGTGTACAACGATGCCATTCGTGGTCAGCACCTTATCGCGATGAAATCATTACGCCAGAAATTTAATCTGGATGAGAGTGTCACCCATGTGGAAAAAGGCTTACCGGAAGAAGTGATTCCCGATTTGGCGGAGCATTTGCAGGCTGGGGTTGTCGTGCTGGGATCGCTCGGCAGAACAGGTCTATCCGCCGCGTTTATCGGTAATACGGTAGAACACGTTATCGATCACCTGAAATGTGACCTGCTGGCTATCAAACCGGATGATTTTGTTTCACCGGTTACCCTTGAAGAAGAAAATGACGACGCGTAGTGCCACTCAAAAGTAAATTTAAAAGGGGCGATGTCGCCCCTTTTAATCTTCTTTGATACTTATCCAACGCGGGTTACAGCGCTTTCAATATTGCTTCCACGCTCTCTTTGGCATCGCCGAACAACATTTGCGTATTTTCTTTGAAGAACAGCGGATTTTGAACCCCGGCATAGCCGGTATTCATTGAACGCTTAAATACGATGACGTTCTGCGCTTTCCATACTTCCAGCACCGGCATCCCGGCGATTGGGCTATTCGGATCTTCCTGCGCGGCTGGGTTAACCGTATCGTTAGCGCCAATAACCAGTACGGTGTCGGTATCGGTGAAATCATCATTGATTTCATCCATTTCCAGCACGATATCGTAAGGTACTTTGGCTTCCGCCAACAATACGTTCATATGACCAGGCAAGCGTCCGGCAACCGGATGAATGCCAAAACGGACGTTAATACCGCGGGCACGCAGTTTGGCCGTAATATCGTGTACCGGATATTGCGCCTGCGCCACCGCCATACCGTATCCCGGCGTGATAATGACAGAGGTTGAGTTCCTGAGCAATTCCGCGACCTCTTCCGCAGACGCTTCGTGATACTCGCCCATTTCCTCGCTTTCACCCGTCGAGGAGCCGTCAGTACCGAAGCCCCCGGCAATCACGCTGATGAAAGAACGGTTCATCGCCTTACACATGATATAAGAGAGAATCGCCCCTGAAGAGCCGACCAGCGCGCCAGTAACGATCAGCAGGTCGTTGCTCAACATGAAACCCGCGGCGGCAGCGGCCCAACCGGAGTACGAGTTCAGCATAGAAACCACGACCGGCATGTCGGCGCCCCCGATAGAGGCAACCAGATGCCAGCCGAACGCCAGCGCAATCACCGTCATCAGCAGTAACGCGATAACCTGCAACGCCACGCTGCCAGTGTTGACAAAGAGCAACAACAGCAGGAAAGAAACAATCAGCGCTGCCAGATTCATTTTATGGCGATGTGGCAGCATCAGCGGTTTGGATGAAATAATGCCGCGAAGTTTGCCAAACGCCACCACCGAACCGGTAAAGGTCACCGCACCAATGAAGATGCCTAAAAAGACCTCCGTTAAATGGATGTTCACCAACACAGGATCGGTAATTTCGCCGTGATCGAGGAAGCTGTTAAACCCAACCAGCACCGCAGCCAGACCCACAAAGCTATGAAGAATCGCGACCAGTTCCGGCATTTCGGTCATTTCAACCTTACGTGCCAGATAAACACCGATCGCGCCGCCAATCACCATGGCGACGATGATCCAGCCGACATTGCCGGCATCCGGCCCCAGAATGGTGGCAAACAGTGCAATCGCCATCCCGGTAACGCCGAATATATTCCCCTGCCGAGACGTTTCATGCTTGGACAACCCGGCCAAACTGAAGATAAACAAAATTGCGGCAACAATGTATGCAGCTGTAACTAATCCACCAGACATATGTTACCCCTTAATTTTTGCGGAACATTTTCAGCATGCGCTGAGTGACGGTGAAACCACCGAAAATATTGATGCTGGCAATCAACACGGCAATAAAGGAAAAGAAAGATACCCATCCACCGTGACCGATTTGCAACAATGCCCCCACAACAATAATGCCGGAAATCGCGTTGGTTACCGACATCAGAGGCGTATGCAACGCATGGCTGACGTTCCACACCACGTAATAACCCACGACGCAAGCCAGCGCGAATACGGTGAAGTGCGACAGAAACTCTTTCGGCGCCACGTTAGCCAGCCAGCCAAACAACAGGATCGCCAGAGCGAGGAAGGCGTACTTCTTCCAGGGAGACACGGGTTTGGCTTCTTCCTTTACTGCCGCAGCGGCAGGTTTTGCCTGTTGCGGCTGGGCGGAAACCTGAATCGGCGGCGCCGGCCAGGTGACTTCGCCATCCTTGATGACGGTCACGCCACGAATGACATTGTCTTCAAAATCAACATCAATTTCGCCATTCTTCTCTTTGCATAGCAGTTTCAACAGGTTAACCAGGTTGGTGCCATAAAGCTGAGAAGACTGGGTCGGCAAACGACTTGGCAGGTCGGTATAACCGATGATTTTGACGCCGTTTTCCGTTACCGTTATCCGATCGGCGACGGTCAGTTCGCAGTTGCCGCCTGTTTGCGCCGCCAGATCGACAATCACACTGCCGGGCTTCATGCTCAGCACCATCTCTTTAGTAATCAGGCGCGGTGCAGGTTTGCCGGGAATTAGCGCGGTAGTAACAATGATGTCCACGTCTTTTGCCTGGGCGGCAAACAGTTCCATTTCAGCTTTGATAAAGGCTTCCGACATGACTTTGGCATAGCCGTCGCCGCTGCCCGCCTCTTCTTCAAAATCGAGTTCCAGGAACTCGGCCCCCATGCTTTTGACCTGCTCTTTGACTTCCGGGCGTGTGTCAAAAGCGCGGACAATCGCGCCAAGGCTACCGGCGGCGCCGATTGCGGCCAGACCAGCCACGCCCGCACCGATAATCATGACTTTGGCAGGTGGTACTTTACCGGCAGCCGTAATCTGTCCGGTGAAAAAACGGCCAAACTCATGGGCAGCTTCGACAATTGCGCGATAGCCTGCGATGTTGGCCATGGAGCTGAGCGCATCCATAGACTGGGCTCGGGAAATACGCGGAACCGAATCCATTGCCAGCACCGTAACCTGACGGGCTGCCAGCTTCTCCAGCAGTTCTGGATTCTGAGCTGGCCAGATAAAGCTGACCACAATGCTTCCCGCGCGGGTTAGCTCAATTTCATCATCCTGCGGTGCGTTCACTTTCAGGACGATGTCGGATTGCCAGACTTCAGTCGTGTCAGCAATTGACGCGCCGGCTTCCTGATATGCCGCATCATCAAAGCTGGCCAGTTTCCCCGCCCCACTCTCTATTGCGACCTCAAAGCCGAGTTTCAGCAACTGTTCAACCGTTTTCGGCGTTGCTGCCACCCGGGCTTCATTGGTCAACCGTTCTCTTGGTACACCAATACGCATACTGATTCCCTTTTCGCTTATTTTAACGAAGGCTGTCATTTTCACTGTCTCTGTAAAATGAATCAGCCGAGACCCATTGCACCTTATATCTCTTAAAACAAATTCACCTATAACCTACTGAAAATGTGATCGATGATCCATACATAAAACGAATTTCACGTAAAAGCCGAGTGATTATGGGCGCCAGCGGTTCTTTTTGCACGAAAGCCGCGCTTAATTCCCTCTTTTGTAGCATTCTTATTAATGTATTATTCTGGGTTGTTTCACAAAAACGATGTGTTACGGGCTTGTTAATGTAAAGATCTCTATAAATATCCCCTAGGGTGGTTGAAAAATAATTAACCGTTATTATTATCGCTTTTCTCTATTTCCTCAGGTGCGAAAATAACCCAGGATGTTGCTTAAAATGCTGAAGCGTACTGGTTTATTCCGTGCGATAATCGGCGACTATTCCGTTACATCTTGATTGCTAAGTCCGTTATAAACCAAATGCGTCAGGCGAAAGGATTTTTTATGAAGCTGAAGACCACTGTTATTGCATCCGCGCTACTTTCATTAGCCGCATTCTCAGCGCACGCAGCGCAGGAACTCACGCCGGAGCAAGCTGAATCACTCCAGCCATTCGAGCGTATTTCTTTTATTGGCCGTTTCAATGCCATTTACGAAGCCGTTGCTGAGGCATCAAAGCGCGCAGATAAACAAGGCGCTGACGCTTTCTATGTTCAGGGCATGACCGACATAAACTCCCGTGGCAACTGGAAAGTGACGGTCGATCTTTATCATGACGATGCGCCAAAAGTGTCTAATGAGGTCAAATACCGCACCTTTGACGGCATTAAAGAATTGCCGAAGGATGTCGCCTACAATTTAGAGCCGTTTGATACCGTCAGCGTCTCCGGTTTCTTCCGTAGCCAGCCGGATCTGAATGATGCCATCGCTAAAGCGGCCAAACAGAAAAATGCAGATTCTTTCTACATAGTGCGTCAGGTAGATATGAACTCCGAAGGCGGCGGTAATCAGAAAGTAACCGCTTACGTATATAAAGCTGATGCGCCAAAACGCAAAACTCAAAGCGCCGATCTTATTCCTGCGGATTCTGATGCAGGTAGAGCAGCTTTGGCCGCAGGTGGCGCCGAAGCCGCCAAAGTTGAAATCCCCGGCGTAGCGAATTCCGGTAGTCCCAGCCGCAATATCGGCAGGTTCTTTGAAACGCAATCGTCAAAAGGTGGGCGTTACACCATCACGCTATCGGATGGCACAAAGATCGAAGAGTTGAATAAAGCGACCGCCGCACAGATGGTTCCGTTTGACTCGGTCACCTTCCGAGGAGACTTCCAGTCTGAACCCGCCGTATCTGAAGCGGTCGCCAAACGCGCCGGACAAAAAGGCGCCAAGTTCTACCACATCACCAGGAAGTGGCTGAATAACGGCAACAACATGACGATTAGCGCGGATCTGTATAAATAAACGTTCACCATTATCGATGAAAATTAAAAAAACCCGCCTCTAATGCGGGTTTTTTCAGACTGTTGATAAACCTATCTACGGAACCAGAACGGTGAGAATGGGATAGAAGAGTAAAGCGCCCGCGCCAAGGATGGTGCGGCCCGAGCTTACAGGGACGTACTTGCAGCGTCTTTACGATCTACCCATTCTCACCGCTCGACGCACTTTGTCATCAACCTCAGGTTTTTTCTACCTTCTTCGGACAAAGATCGGCGACGAGCATGTCAGTTTTTCCCCTTTCACATACCTTTTTCTTTGCGTATGCCACAGGGAATATCAATGCGTAACAAACTCGCCTTTCCTTAACGTTTTCACGCTATTGCCTTTGGCATCAACCGCCTGCATATCTGCTCCCTTGGCTTTCAGCGCCTTCAGCAGCTCTTCACGCTGAAAGAGAGAAGCAAACATTGCAGCGGTTTGTCCGGCATTATTACGTTCGTCAGGATTACATTCAGCAGCGATGAGACGCCGTGCGATTTTAACTTCACCTTTAAACACCGCGCCCATCAATGCGGAATTACCTCGCTTATCGCGTATACAAGGATCGGCGCCACCTTTCAGCAATGTTTCAACAGCGGTATCGTGACCGTGATAGGCCGCGAGAATCACCGCTGTGTAGCCTTTTTCATCCGCGACATTAAGATTGTATTTGGAGGCAATGAAGGTGTTGATGATATCAAGGTTGCCCTCTCTGGCCGCGTCCCATAAATAGGTATTCAGGGTCTGTTTCAGTGCATGTTCATCCTGAGTTTTCTCGTCAGCCCCGGCAGCGGAAAAACATGTCGCCAAAAGGCATAGCATTAGCAATAGCGATTTCACTGTCGTTTCCTCATGAGTCTTTATTGCATTGCCCGCGGCAACTCATGACGCGGGCAACAGATACATAATGATTAATCGGACAGCTTCTCCGCCAATTTTTGAACCGTTGTCAGATCCGCTTTTGCCACTGAGGTAAGACGCGTCCCATAATCTTTATCAGCCTTGTAGAAATATGACAGCATGATGTCACGGCTCTTCTCATCGGCCGTTGCCAGCGCCGATCCCAGGCTGTTTACCAGATCGGTACGATCTTTTTCGCTGTATGAGCGATATAACTCACCGGTTTGCTTAAAGTTCTGCTCACGCTGAATTTTGCTCTGCGTCGTCGTTCCCTGTAACGGCAGGTGGCTGTAGCGCGCAGACGTCAGCTCTTCACGAGGATACAAACGGCTTGGCTGATAATTCACGCCGTTATCCTTCGTATTACCGCTGTTCAAGCTGCCGTCCTGATTGCCGTTGTTGACCTTACTGCGCGGCAGATTTATCGGCAAACTGAGGCCGTTTGCGCCAACGCGGTACATTTGTGTATCGGCGTAAGCAAAAAGGCGCCCCTGGAGCAGTTTATCTTCGGACGGTTCGATACCAGGCACCAAATTTGATGGCGCCATCGCAACCTGTTCGGTTTCCTGGAAAATGTTGTCAGGGTTTCTGTTCAACACCATTTGGCCGATCTTACGTTCAGGCACATTCGGCCAGATCTTGGTGGCGTCAAGCGGATTAAAATCGAATGTTTTTAGGGAATCCGGCGTCAGAACCTGAATATAGAGATCCCATTTAGGGAAGTCGCCGCGGTTGATCGCCGTTACCAGATCGTTCGACATGTGGCTGTAGTCTTTGCCCTGTACCTTTTCGACCTGCTGAGGATCAAGATTTTTTATCCCTTGCAGTGTTTTCCAATGAAACTTCACATAGTGAACTTCACCTTTACTGTTAACGAACTTATAGGCATGTACGCCATTACCATCCATATTGCGGTAGGTGGCTGGCGTCCCCTCGTTGGAATAGAGCAGTGTCAGCGTGCGAATGGACTCAGGAACATGGGAAAAAAAGTCGAAACGGCGGGAGTCATCGTCAAGGTTGGTTCGGGGATCGGGTTTAAAGGCGTGAACCATATCCGGGAACTTGATCGCATCGCGGATAAAAAACGTGGGGAAGTTATTTCCCACCAGATCCCAGTTACCTTCCGTGGTGTAGAATTTGGTGGCGAATCCTCGCGGATCGCGTAGGGTTTCTGGAGAGTGATTACCGTGCACCACGCTTGAAAAGCGTACGAAAACCGGCGTTTTACTATTGACCTTAAACACTTGCGCAGTCGTCAGATCAGAAATATCCGCCGTCGCGGTAAATTCCCCATGAGCGCCGGTACCACGGGCGTGTACCACCCGCTCCGGGATGCGTTCACGATCAAAACGCTGTAATTTTTGTAGAAGCTGAACATCCTGCAATAACACCGGGCCATTGTCACCGGCAGTTTGTGAATTTTGATTATCACCGACCGGCGCACCATTATCTCGCGTCAGGGTGTCGGCAACGCTTACCGGGCTGATGAAAAGTACAACTAAAGCCATTGCTGCACTTTTGTGGGGGGAATAAATATTGCTCACAGAACTATTGCTCATAACGCCATCCTCGTTTCTTTGTAGTAAGTCCGTTACCCCGAAGCGTTAGCAATAGCAACCCGATGAAGCCAAGACCCTTCTCGCCTCAACGCTCGGGATTATTCAGGCTTTCAGCCTGAACGCGTAGATACTTTACCCATATTGATTGTGGGTTCGTGAGAGCATCGTACCTATTACATCAATAGACAACGCCTTATTCCCTACTGAGTGAAGGGGCAAAAGCCCCGTGGAATAAGGACGTGCAGTGCTTAGATAGGGTGAGTGGCGGAGAGTTTTATTTGAAAAAAGTCACACTTTTCTGTTCTTGGCATAAACGGTTATTGATAAATAAAATTTATTGATAACCTGCACGTTTGTAGAAACGCGCAGGTGACACCATAAGCGCTTAGTGGCTGGTATCCAGTTCCGGAAAACTTTTCACCAAGGAGTCAATGGCTTTTATCTGTTGCAGAAACGGTTCCAGCTTATCCAACGGCAGTGCGGACGGACCATCACATTTCGCATTGGCCGGATCGGGATGCGCTTCAATAAACAGCCCCGCCAGACCAACCGCCATGCCCGCGCGAGCCAACTCCGTCACCTGCGCTCGACGACCGCCGGACGCTGCGCCGAACGGATCGCGGCATTGCAATGCGTGGGTCACGTCAAAAATCACCGGCGAACCGTTGGAAACCTGCTTCATCACATTGAAACCCAGCATGTCCACCACCAGATTGTCGTAACCAAAGTTACTCCCGCGGTCACACAAAATCACCTGATCGTTACCGCCTTCGATAAACTTATCGACAATGTTGCCTATCTGTCCGGGGCTGACAAACTGAGGTTTCTTCACGTTGATAACGGCACCGGTTTTCGCCATGGCTTCGACCAAATCGGTCTGACGCGCCAAAAACGCCGGCAGTTGGATGACGTCCACTACATCAGCCACAGGTTGAGCCTGATGGGATTCATGTACATCGGTAATCACTTTTACGCCGAAAGTCTGCTTCAATTCCTGAAAGATTTTCATGCCTTCGTCCAGACCAGGCCCGCGATAAGAATGAATCGAAGAGCGGTTGGCCTTGTCGAATGAAGCTTTAAATACGTAGGGGATGCCCAGCTTTTGGGTAACGGTGACGAAATGCTCACAAAGACGCATCGCCAAATCACGTGATTCAAGTACATTCATGCCGCCAAACAGTACAAAAGGCAAATCGTTGGCAACCGGGATATCACCGACCTTGACTACTTTGTTTTTCATACTCTTACCTTAATGTCGGATAACTCGAAATTGAATAAATTAAACATGCACTCAATGCAAAACCCTATCAATGTAAGACAATATGTTTTTGCTCTATGGAGTGAATCTGAACCTTGATCATTTCACTCACCGGGTCTTCAGGGCACTGCTCAACAAAATAGTTGAGATCGGACAGCGCGATGTGATCGCAATCCAACTGGGCGTATATCAGGCCGCGATCGCGAATTTCATAAGGATCATCGGGGTCAAACTGCAACACCGCTTCACTGGCTCTCAGGGCCAGTTCCATCTGCTTTTCTTCCATCAGGGCAATTTTCAGCGTATCCAGCATCTTGCGGACAATCAGCACATTCTCGGCTTCGTCCAAATCCTCATCCATCAGCCGGGATGACGGGCTAATGTTGCCTTTGAGCCACACATCCAGGATGTGTTCGCTCAACGTGTCGCCATTTAACGGGTTGATCAGCCACATTTCTTCATCCATCCAGTCAGCCCGCAGAATCAATTGGGTTGGGAAAATAACAGGCATCAACGGCAGGCCGAGCTCATGGGCGATATGCAGAAAAATTATCCCTAAAGAAACCGGCATCCCCTGGCGTGATTCAAGCACTTTATCCAGCCACAGCACATCCGAAAGCCGGTACACGCCACTGGCCCCGCCAAATCCCCAGGTGTGAAAAAAAAGCTCAATCAATTTCTCAAGCTGACGATCCTGTTCAAGATCGTCAGCGATAACATAACGGGCTTCATCAACCAGTTGTTGCAGATTTTGTCGCACATTCTGAGCGGGGAAGTCACGACGAATAGCCAGTGAAACGAGTACGACACCTTCACTTAACTGTGAACGGTTGAATTCAAAATCAGCAATAGAACTCATAGTTATTCCATCAGCAACGGTAACTTGCTAAGCGATATCTGCATGACCAGATAAAAGCATACCAAGGCGAATATAAACGCCAGCCAGCGAACCTTTTGGCTGCGCGGGCGTTTCCCCAAAGCAATTGAGCCAAGGAGGATATAAATAATAACGCCAAACAGTTTCTCCGTCAGCCAGCTTTGTTCATCAGTGAACGGATAAACATGGTTAAGAAAAATTAACCCTACGCCACTGAGCAACAGCAACGTATCATTAATATGCGGTAATCTCCTCACCCAGCGCTGCTGCAATATGGCTGACTGACGACATAACCAGAAGAAACGCAGCACGAAAAGAAATAGACTGACGCCGACAGCCATCATATGCAAATAGGCAAAACCCAGAAAAAACGCCACGCGAGTTTACTCCTGATTTAGCATTGCTGTTATTGTCTCCGTCCACTGTCCGAGCGAAACACGGTCATTACCGCCGTAATCCTGACAGGTTTCAATATGTGAAAACCCTTTCTGTCGCAGAAGCTGACGTACCGCGGCCCCCTGACGCCAGCCATGCTCGAGCAATAACCATCCCCCTGGCTGTAAATAATCCTCTGAATTGTCAATGATAAAGCGCAGATCGGCCAGACCTTCTTCTGCTGCGATCAGCGCGCTGACAGGCTCAAAGCGCACATCCCCCTGGGTAAGATGAATATCGGCGGCATCAATATAAGGCGGATTACTGACAATCAACATAAAACGCGCCGAGGTCAATGGCGAAAACCAGTTGCCCTGTAGAAAGCGGGTATTCTTTATGTTCAATCGGGCCGCGTTATGCTGAGCCAACGCGACGGCCGCTGGCTGAATGTCGATACCTGTCACCTGACAATCAGGTCGTTCGCTGGCGATGGACAATGCGATTGCCCCCGTTCCGGTGCCTAAATCCAGTACGGTGGCGGCTTCGGCCGGCAACCGGTTCAACGCCTGTTCAACCAGACACTCCGTATCCGGCCGGGGAATCAATGTCGCGGGTGACACAGCAAGCGATAGCGACCAAAATTCACGCTCGCCGATCAGATAGGCGATAGGTTCGCCCTCAATGCGCCGCGCCAGTAAGGACTCCAACTGCTGCTGCTGCGCTGCTGTCAATAGCGTCTCGCCAAATGCCAACAGAAAGGTACGCGCTTTGCCGGTGACAAAACTCAGCAACACCTCGGCATCGCGCTTCGGGCTTTCCCCGGCGGCAAGACGTGTCGTCGCCGAACTTAACCAGGCTTGATAATTCATTATTCCTGCTCGGACAGCGCGGCAAGCTGATCAGCCTGATATTCCTGCACCACAGGTTGAATCAGCATATCCAGTTTTCCTTCCATGGCTTCATCCAGGCGGTAAAGCGTCAGGTTGATGCGATGGTCGGTCACCCTTCCCTGTGGAAAATTGTACGTACGGATACGATCCGAGCGATCGCCGCTGCCGAGCAGATTACGGCGGGTAGACGCTTCTTCCTGCTGGCGTTTTTGCACTTCTGCCGCACGGATACGCGCCCCCAACACGGATAGCGCTTTAGCCTTGTTTTTGTGCTGCGAACGCTCATCCTGGCACTCCACCACAATACCCGTCGGCAGGTGGGTAATACGAATGGCGGAATCGGTGGTGTTAACGTGCTGACCACCCGCGCCGGAAGAACGGAAGGTATCAATACGCAGATCGGCAGGGCTGATTTCCGGCAGTTCGGCTTCTGGAATTTCCGGCATCACCGCCACGGTACAGGCTGAGGTGTGAATGCGTCCCTGGGATTCCGTTGCCGGAACACGCTGAACGCGGTGGCCGCCTGACTCGAACTTAAGCTGACCGTAAACGCCATCACCGGAAACTTTTGCAATGACTTCTTTATAACCGCCATGTTCACCCTCGCTGGCGCTTATGATTTCAATCCGCCAGCGGCGGGCTTCGGCGTAACGGCTGTACATACGGAAAAGATCGCCGGCAAAAATTGCCGCCTCATCGCCCCCCGTTCCCGCGCGAACCTCGAGAAAACACCCCCGTTCATCATCGGGATCTTTCGGCAACAGCAGCATCTGAAGCTGCTGTTCCAGCGCTTCGCTGGCGGTTTTGGCTTGCTTTAACTCGTCCTGAGCCATTTCACGCATTTCCGCATCATCCAACATTAACGCTGCAGTCTGTATATCTTCCTGTACCTGCTGCCATTGTTGGAAACAGCGAGTAATATCTGTGAGCTGCGCGTATTCACGCGACAAGGTGCGAAAACGGTCCATATCAGCAATCACGCTGGACTCGCCGAGTAAAGCCTGAACTTCCTCATGGCGTTCTTGTAACGCTTCCAGTTTAGCAACAATAGAAGGCTTCATGCGGGCTGTTAAATCCTGTTAAGAGATGAATGCTAGTCCAGCCCAAGGCTGTCGCGTAAAATTTGTAAACGATGCAGATCGCCATCGCGAGCGGCCTGCTGGAGAGATTTGGTAGGAGCATGGATCAAACGATTGGTTAACCGGTGCGTCAGTTCCTGAATCACCGTTTCAACGTCGCTGCCTTGCTGAATGGCGGCCAGCGCTTTGGCTGTCATTTCCGCTCGCAGTTCATCGGCCTGCGCACGGTAATCACGGATGGTTTCAACAGCGGACTGAGATCGCAGCCAGGCCATAAAGTCGGCGCTTTCCTGCTGAACAATCGATTCAGCCTGAATAGCGGCGGTTTTACGCTGTGCGAGATTGTGCTGAATAATGGCGTGCAGATCGTCAACGCTATAAAGGTAGACGTTAGGCAACTTGCCGACTTCCGGTTCAATATCACGAGGAACCGCAATATCCACCATTAACATCGGCTGGTTGCGTCTGGCCTTCAGCGTCCTTTCCATCATCCCTTTCCCAATAATCGGCAGCGTACTGGCCGTCGAACTGATGACAATATCCGCATGGGCGAGTTCTTCGTCGAGTTCAGCCAACGTGATGACTTCCGCACCGACTTCTGTCGCCAACGCCTGAGCGCGCTCGCGGGTACGGTTGGCTATCACCATACGCTGAACCCGATGTTCACGCAGATGACGGGCAACCAGTTCAATGGTTTCACCCGCGCCGACCAGCAGCACGTTGATTTCGGCCAGCGATTCAAAAATCTGCCTCGCCAACGTACAGGCCGCGAACGCCACCGACACCGCACTGGCGCCGATGTCGGTTTCAGTGCGAACTCGCTTGGCCACGGTAAAGGATTTTTGGAACATCCGCTCCAGTTCACCGGAAAGCCACTGCCCGCGTTGCGACTCCGCAAAGGCTTTCTTCACCTGTCCCAAAATCTGAGGTTCGCCCAGCACCAGCGAATCCAGCCCGCTGGCAACTCGCATCAGATGGCTGACAGCCGCATTATCCTGATGCCAGTAAAGACTTTGGCTAACCTCATCCGGGTCCAGATGATGGTATTGACATAACCAGTCAATCAATTGCTCAAGCTGGTTTTCCTGCTGCGCCTCAATGCTCAGGTACAGTTCGGTGCGGTTGCACGTCGACAACAGTACACCGCCCTGCACCAGCGGCTGCTGTAACAGGCTATGGAGAGCCTGCTCCAGCGTATCCGGCGAGAAGACAACGCGTTCCCGCAAAGAAACAGGAGCAGTTTTGTGATTAATACCAAGCGCAAGCAGGGTCATTGAACAATTCTTGAGTAATACCGGTGTTAGTATGGGTTTGGTCTGAGAGGCATTCTACTTGATGCGGAAGAGCAAGAAAAGCGACGGCGCGCGATGCCTCCCTATGAGGTATATTCTTTGTGACAGTAAATAGAAACGTTGACGCTAAACGGCAAGCCCGTTAGCGTGACACACTCTGTGGTACTTAATACGATTGATAGGATCACGCGACATGCCGATAAATACCGTCCGTTGCCTGCGGTTACTACCGTTAGCCAGTCTGTTACTGACCGCCTGTAGCATCAATCAACCCACCGGATCGGGGAAAAGCCCCACCTCTCCAGCGTGGCAACAGCATCAACAAAAAGTACGGGAATTGGACCAATATCAGACCCGCGGTTCCTTTGCCTATATCTCCGATAGTAAAAAACTATATGCCCGTTTTTTCTGGCAAGAATCGTCGGCGCAGCGTTATCGCCTGCTGCTCACCAACCCGCTGGGCAGCACGGAACTGGAACTTCGTACTCAACCGGATGGCGTACAAATCACCGACAATCAGGGAAAACGTTATGTGGGTAAAAATGCCGAATACATGGTGCGACAACTGACCGGCATGGCGATTCCCCTGGATAATTTACGTCAGTGGATCATCGGTCTGCCAGGGGATGCCACCGACTTCTCGCTCGACGATCGTTATCTGCTGAATAAACTGACTTATCGTCAGGGAAACCAAAGCTGGACCGTTATCTACCAGAGTTATAATCAGAAGGTGAATCCGCCCTTGCCGGATAGCCTTGAGCTGGTTCAGGGTGAACAGCGTATCAAATTAAAAATGGATAACTGGACGGTAAACTAATCCATGCAACCCCATTGCATTGAAAAATGGCCTTCACCTGCCAAACTCAATCTTTTTCTTTATATTACTGGCCGACGGGCGGACGGTTATCATCTGCTGCAAACGCTGTTTCAGTTTCTGGACTATGGCGACACGCTGACCATCACGCCTCGTCAGGATGACAACATTAATCTGCTGACACCGATTGCTGGTATTGAAGACGAGCAGAACCTGATTGTCCGCGCCGCCCGGCTTTTGCAGCAGCACTGCTTACGGCACGGTCTTCACCCCGCCCGCTTCGGCGCGGATATTCGCATTGAAAAATGTCTTCCGATGGGCGGAGGGCTGGGCGGCGGCTCCTCCAATGCGGCCACCGTGCTGGTCGCGCTGAATCGGTTGTGGGCGTGCGGATTGGGGGCGGATACGCTGGCCGCGCTGGGCTTGCAGCTCGGGGCCGATGTGCCGGTGTTTGTCCATGGCCATGCCGCGTTTGCGCAAGGCGTCGGCGAAAAACTGACGCCCGCCACCCCGCCGGAAAAATGGTATTTGGTCGCTCACCCCGGAATCAGCATCGCCACCTCACTGATTTTTGGCGATCCACAGTTAAAACGGGATTCGCCGGTAAGATCTTTAGAGACGTTATTAAAACAGACCTTCGTCAATGATTGTGAGGCTATTGCAAGAAAACGTTTTCGTGAGGTTGAACAGCTACTTTCATGGCTGTTAGAATACGCCCCGGCGCGCCTGACAGGAACGGGGGCTTGTGTGTTTGCTGAATTCGACACCGAGTCCGAAGCCCGTCGGGTGCTTGGCCAGGCTCCGGAATGGTTAAACGGCTTTGTTGCGCGAGGCGTTAATGTCTCGCCGTTGCAACGCGCACTTTCCGGGCAATTTCAGGTCTGATAATACCCGCTCTGTTACTGAGGATGTTTTATCAAACCTGATTCATACACCCGTATGCATATTGTGCCTGTTGTTGCGCCCCGCTCCCGGATATCACAGCGGGTACAATATTTCTCTGGACGCAAGCCTGAGGTTATTCTCGTGCCTGATATGAAGCTTTTTGCTGGTAACGCCATCCCGGAACTGGCACAACGTATTGCCAACCGTTTGTACACTAGCCTTGGCGACGCCGCTGTCGGTCGTTTTAGCGACGGCGAAGTCAGCGTGCAAATCAATGAAAATGTACGCGGCGGTGATATTTTTATTATCCAGTCCACCTGCGCACCTACCAACGATAACCTGATGGAACTGGTTGTAATGGTTGATGCTTTGCGGCGCGCTTCCGCGGGACGTATCACCGCGGTTATTCCTTATTTTGGTTATGCGCGTCAGGATCGCCGGGTTCGTTCCGCCCGTGTGCCAATCACCGCCAAAGTGGTGGCCGATTTCCTTTCCAGCGTAGGCGTTGACCGCGTATTAACGGTAGATCTGCACGCAGAACAGATTCAGGGCTTCTTTGACGTTCCAGTTGATAACGTTTTCGGTAGTCCGATTCTGTTGGAGGATATGCTGCAACAGAACCTGGAGAATCCGATTGTGGTTTCCCCGGATATTGGCGGCGTCGTTCGTGCCCGCGCCATTGCCAAGCTGTTGAATGATACCGACATGGCGATTATTGATAAACGCCGCCCTCGCGCCAACGTGTCTCAGGTGATGCACATCATCG
Source organism: Brenneria rubrifaciens (assembly GCF_005484945.1). Classification (NCBI taxonomy): domain Bacteria; kingdom Pseudomonadati; phylum Pseudomonadota; class Gammaproteobacteria; order Enterobacterales; family Pectobacteriaceae; genus Brenneria; species Brenneria rubrifaciens. The sequence goes on along the minus strand of NZ_CP034035.1, from coordinate 1,863,982 downwards.
GTGACGTTGCCGGTCGTGACTGCGTTCTGGTTGACGATATGATCGATACCGGCGGTACGCTGTGTAAAGCAGCGGAAGCGTTGAAAGAACGCGGCGCCAAGCGCGTATTTGCTTACGCTACGCATCCGATCTTCTCAGGCAATGCGTATGACAACATTCAAAACTCGGTTATTGATGAAGTGATTGTCTGCGATACCATTCCGCTGACAGACAACATCAAATCATTGCCCAATGTCCGCACCCTGACCCTGTCGGGTATGCTGGCCGAAGCGATTCGCCGTATCAGTAACGAAGAATCAATCTCCGCCATGTTTGAGCATTAATCGTTTTTTTAGCTGAGTCACAGTTAATAACGAGCAACAACGCCACCTTTTCCCGGTGGCGTTGTTATAATATCGATGAGATAAGAAAAAACCGCCATAGCGAGGCTAGAGCGGCTCTCAAAATTGTTCTACTAGATCTATTTATGAATGCCGCTGACGCTGGCAACGTTTGTCAAAGTGTTTCACCCACCAGTAACGATCGGCGACCGCCTCACGTCCGCTGATACGGGCGCCGACCAGCCAGGAAATAGCGCCAGCAAAAATACTCACAAGATCACTGTACATCATGGATTTTGGCAAATTCAGTTCAGGAAACTGGCTGACAATGGAAAAAACAATACCGCCAATCATCAGGATCATACCAATACCCATCAACACATTGCCTAATAGGGTCACTTTTTTACGTTTCATCTGTCACCTCCAGATCAACTCTGTGGATGAATAAAGATATTGCTATAATCTTCCTTTTTGCATTGATGTAATTATAGACTATGCCGGACGAATGATTGCGGTAAAGATCACAGATATAGCGATTAAAATTCATATTTTTTTACGTTTAAATAAATAAAAACACAAAACCATAAATAGTTTCCTGTTGATATTAATTCATTTCATTCAGTTGATATTTGGCGTTTAACCTGCCCTATGTGTAAACTATCGCACTTCATTGCTCATTTAAATCACGCGGCGTTATTTGAAATACGCGCAATCTGGAATATATCGTGAGTAGCATTAAATTAATCGTTGGTCTGGCCAACCCTGGCGCTGAATATGCCGTTACCCGCCATAACGCCGGCGCTTGGTACGTTGACCGTCTGGCGGACACTTACCGCCAGACGCTGAAAGAAGAAGGCAAATTCTTCGGTTATACATCACGTTTAACGCTTGCCGGTCATGACATCCGCTTGCTGGTTCCCACGACCTTTATGAACCTGAGCGGCAAGTCCGTGGCGGCAATGGCCACATTTTATCGCATTCAACCTGATGAAATACTTGTCGCCCATGATGAACTGGACTTATTGCCGGGTATTGCCAAACTCAAACAGGGTGGTGGCCACGGCGGACACAACGGGCTGAAAGACATCATCAGCAAGCTGGGCAATAACCCTAATTTCCACCGATTACGTATCGGCATCGGGCATCCGGGCGACAGAAATAAAGTTACCGGTTTTGTACTGGGAAAACCGCCGTTTAGCGAACAAACACTGATCGATGGCGCCATTGATGAAGCCGTTCGCTGTACTGAGATCCTGCTGAAAGAAGATATGGTGAAAGCCATGAACCGGTTACACGCATTTAAAGCGGCATAATTTCTCCGTCGATTCAGATGGCAGATCGAGATAAATCGTCATTCCGTGTATAATCGGCCGCAATATTTTCTTTCTGACAGGCAATCGAAAGTAATTGCCTGATTAATAAGTTAGTTGAGGTGATATAAACATGGGATTCAAATGCGGTATCGTCGGGCTGCCTAACGTCGGTAAATCCACTCTGTTCAATGCGTTGACCAAAGCCGGTATCGAAGCGGCCAATTTCCCGTTTTGCACCATTGAGCCGAATACCGGCGTGGTGCCAATGCCCGATCCGCGTCTGGATAAACTGGCCGAAATCGTCAAGCCTCAGCGTATTCTCCCCACGACCATGGAGTTTGTTGATATCGCCGGTCTGGTAAAAGGCGCATCTAAGGGCGAAGGGCTGGGTAATCAGTTTCTGACCAACATCCGTGAAACAGAAGCCATCGGCCATGTCGTACGTTGTTTTGAAAACGACAACATTATCCATGTGAATAATAAAGTTGACCCGGCTGACGATATCGACGTCATCAACACCGAGTTGGCGTTATCTGACCTCGACACCTGCGAACGGGCGATACATCGCGTACAGAAGAGAGCCAAAGGCGGCGATAAAGATGCCAAAGCTGAACTGGCCGCGCTGGAAAAATGCCTGCCGCAGTTGGAAAACGCGGGTATGCTGCGTTCACTGGATCTGACGGATGAAGACAAAGCCGCCATCCGCTACCTGAGCTTCCTGACCCTGAAGCCAACCATGTATATCGCTAACGTTAACGAAGATGGTTTCGAGAATAACCCCTACCTCGATAAAGTCCGCGAAATTGCGGCAAAAGAAGGTTCGGTTGTCGTGGCCGTATGTGCGGCGGTTGAATCAGATATCGCTGAACTGGACGATGCCGACCGTGCGGAATTTATGGCTGAATTGGGACTGGAAGAACCAGGGCTGAACCGTGTGATCCGCGCAGGCTACGAACTGCTGAACCTGCAAACCTACTTCACCGCCGGCGTTAAAGAAGTCCGTGCCTGGACCATCCCGATCGGCGCTACCGCGCCGCAGGCGGCAGGCAAGATTCATACCGACTTTGAAAAGGGTTTTATCCGCGCACAAACCATCTCCTATGAAGACTTTATTGCCTATAGAGGCGAGCAAGGTGCCAAAGAAGCCGGGAAAATGCGCTCAGAAGGCAAAGAGTACATCGTAAAAGATGGCGACGTGATGAACTTTTTGTTCAACGTCTAAGTAGCTTCAGCTGTCTTATGAGGTTTCATCGAATCTCATCAAGGCTGACAAACACCCTAAAATCCACGCAATTGCGTGGATTTTTCATTTATACGTCTGAGATACAAGTCAAAAGCGCGCACTATGCCGTACAACTGGGCGCCGATGCCGGACGGCGGCGCACGTCTGATCCCGCAGCAATATGTCCGTGATATCGACTGGGAAGCGCAAGGTCGTAAATTGATGCACGTCTATCCCGCCACTTATGGCCCGCACAACCCGAATCTTGGCCATTCCGTCGGCATGGCCGGTGGACAGAATAGCTTCAATATCTCATCCCACAACTACGATCGCCTGGAAGAAGGCATGGTATTTGTCCTTCATACTCAATGGATTGAGCCGCTAAAAGCGGGCTGCAACATTGGTGACTGTTACGTTGTCACCAAAGATGGCTTTGAGAATCTTAGCCGCCACACACCGTTAGAAACACATCGCATTGCTGCGGGAGTTAAATAATGAAAGATATGCCAGGACATACCTATTTTGACTTTGCTGAGTTAAGCGAGCGTGAGCGTTACAAAATTCTGATCGGCACGGTGATCCCTCGCCCGGTGGCGCTGGTCACCACCCTTAGCAAGGAAGGCCTACCCAATGCCGGTCCGTTTAGCTTCTTCAACGTGTTAACGCACGATCCGGCCATTGTGGCGATTGGTGTTGAAAACTATACCGACATGCGCTTCAAAGACACCTCGCGCAACATCCGCGAAACCGGTGAGTTCACCGTGCACATTGTTGACGATGCGCTGGTTGAGCAGATGGAGATCTGCGCCATCAAATTTGGCCCGGAGGTCGATGAGTTACAGGAAGCCGGCCTGGAAACCACGCCAGGCAAAATGGTGCGTAGCCCGCGCATTCTCGCGGCTCCCGCTGCCCTCGAGTGCCGCCGTCATACCACGCTGCAGGTTGGTGCGGCGCGCGAGATCATTCTCGGCGAAGTGGTCGGCGTCTATGTGCGCAGCGACGCGGTGAATCCTGAAAATCTGCATATCGATCAGCAATTGATGGATGTGATTGGTCGAATGGGGGGCAATACCTATTGCAGAACGCGCGATCAGTTTGATGTAAAAACCCTAACCAAAGAACAGTGGGAGGCGCGCCAGTTGACGAAATAAACAAAGACAGTTTTTCAATGAGGATGGTGGAATCAAAATCTAATAAATATCCCGACATTCGCGGGAAATAAAATTTAAGGCAAGGAAAACTATAAATTAAAAAACATTCATTAGTGGCGGCCTCCCCTCCGTGCCTCTGCCGGCAGGCCTGTGCGCCGCTCAAGCCGCGAGATATATAATAAGGACGTTAACAAGCTGGATTAAATGGCAGAATTAAAGTCTCACATATAAATAGATAAAACAAAAAAACCTATTCAACGTCTAAATGGCTTCTGGTGTTTCATGAGGTTTCAGTAAATCTCATAAAGACAAGAAAAATAGATAAAACCCATGCCGTTGCGTGGATTTTTCTTTTCCAGATTTAACGCCTCGCATGTTGTAGAACATGCGAGGCGTTTTTCATTTTAAATTTATACGTCGCGCCAACCCATTGCTGGCGCAACATGTTTCAGAATGGACTCGATAACATGCACGTTGTAATCCACACCCAGTTGATTCGGCACCGTCAGCAATAACGTATCCGCTTCGGCAATCGCTTCATCCTGTTTCAGTTGCTCGATCAGCTTGTCCGGTTCGGCGGCATAGCTGCGCCCGAAAATCGCTCGGGTTTTCTCATCAAGAGAACCGACCTTATCGCTGTCGTCACGGTTTGAACCGAAATACATCCGGTCACGATCATCCATCAGGGCAAAAATGCTGCGGCTGACCGAGACACGTGGCGTACGTGTATGCCCCGCTTCCGCCCAAGCCTCGCGATACGCACGGATCTGCTTGGCCTGCTGAACGTGGAAAGGTTCGCCGGTTTCATCGTCTTTCAACGTGGAACTTTGCAGGTTCATTCCCAGTTTCGCAGCCCA